>JARRLD010000148.1:0-14659 GCA_037387345.1 Gemmatimonadota bacterium | reverse complement strand
GCGGGTCGTTGGGCTCGGCGGCGCTCACGGTGCCGGTGACGGTATCGGAGTCACCGTCGTCGTCGGTGGCGGTGAAGGTGACGGTATAGGTGCCGGCGGCTGCGTAGGTGTGGCTGGGGTCCTGCTCGGTCGAGGTGTTGCCGTCGCCGAAGTCCCAGGACCAGCCCACGACGGCACCTTCGCCGTCGGTGCTGGTGTCGGTGAAGTCACAGGTCAGATCGGTGCAGCTCACCGTGAAGGACGCGGTCGGCACCTGGTTCGACGGGGCGCCGATGAGATCGGCGACGGCGGAATACACGTTGATCCGGCCGGCGCCGAAGAGGATGTCATCTCCCGGATCACCCAGATCGTTCGCCGTGGCCCGCATGCGGGCGAGCTTCTGGTCGGGGTCGGTCACCCCCAGGGCGTGCAGGAGGGCGCCCAGTCCTGCGGCCTGCGGAGAGGCCATGGACGTGCCCGCGAGCCAGGCATAGCTCGTGTTGCTCGCGTAGTAGGAGGAGAGGATGAAGCTGTAGCTGTCGGGATCCTCGAAGTCGCCTCCGGGGGCCGCCAACGCGATCTCGGGCCCGAAGTTCGAATAGCTGGAGAGCTCGTCGCTCCAGTTGGTGGAGCTGACCGCGGCACACTCGGGAAACGCGGCGGGATAGGACACGGGCCCGGCGTCGTTGCCTGCGGCGCAGAAGGGCAGGACCCCGTTCTGATGGGCGTATTGGAGCGCGGTCTGCACCGCGGACGACTGCTCGGCGCCACCGAGGCTGATGTTGAGCACGTCGGCCCCGTTATCCGTGGCCCACTGGATACCGTCGGCTATGGCCGAGGACGGGCAGCCGTGAAGGAAGCCGAAGAGGTACCCACACACCTTCACGGCGGCGACCTTCACTTCGCTCGGCCACCCTACGCCCGGGATGCCGATACCGTTGTTCCCCTGGCCGGCGGCGATCCCGGCGACGTGGGTGCCGTGGCCGTGATCGTCGGCGGGATCGGGGTCCATGTCGAAGAAGTCGTAGCCCGGGACGACCTTTCCGGCCAGGTCCTCGTGCGTGTCGAGGATACCCGTGTCGATGATCCCGATGATCGCGGACCCCGGCAGCGGGCCCATCGCGTCATAGGCCTCCAGCCAGTCCATGTCGGCATCCTCGACCCCGGTCGCCGCGAGGTCGATGCCCTGCCCGTCCGTGATGGTACCGTCGTTGTGCAGGTCCCAGCGATACCCGAACAGACCGTCGGTGGGGACCTCGCAGTCGCCGGTTCCGCAGGGAACGTCCACCACGTAGAAGAAGTCAGGCTCGGCGAACTCGACGAGAGGGTTCCGGCTCAGGGCCTCGGCCACGGCCCGCTCCCTTCCCGCCGCCACCGAGAGCAGCCGGATCCCGAGGCCCAGTCGACGCTGGAGGGTCGCCCCCTGGGCGCGGATCAGGTCGGCCTCCGCCGCTCCGGCGCCGAATCGTGCCAGGACGTGCCCGGGAACGTAGCCCTGTGCCTGGGCGGTTCCCGCAAGCTGAAGGTCGGACGGCGCTTGTCCGAGCTCCGTGGAGGAATCGAACGGACTGGTCGGCGCGTCCGCCCCGCTGCACGCTACGAGGAGCGTGAGCGCCACGAACGCCGGAGCGTTGAGGAGCTGCCTCATTGGAGTCTCCCGCGAGGATGTCGAGGTGGGCCTGGAGGCCAACCTCTCGACGGCCCATTTGTTGCGACCGGAGCCTGGGGGGGCATGCGGGCGCTATATATCCAATATCGAGGGGGCTGGTGGGCCGAGCGCAAGGATCGGAAGTGGACGCCCGCTCACGCTGTTGCGCCCTTCGGCCTGGCGAGTCTCTATTCAGGCGTCGATCGTGATCCGATATCGGCGCCTGCCAGGTCCCAGCCCGGAGTCGTCTCCATGCCGCCGCCCACCACACCGCCCGAGGCTCTCGTTGCTGGGAAGAATGCGCTCGGGCACGGCGCCTGGCAGGACGCCAGGGCCGGTTTCCGGGAGTCTCTGGAAGCTGCCGGCCTGACCTTCGAGGGGAGCGGATCGGTGCCGTCCCGGACGGAGGACGGACCGGGGCCTTCCTGGCTCGCGGAGACGTACGAAGGCTATGCGCTGGCATGCTATTGGCTGGATGACACCCGGTCCGCAACGGAAGCGCACGAGCTCGCCTATCGCCTGTACCTGGACCGGAAGCGTGCGGCCGACGCCGCCCGCATGGCGATCTGGCTCTGTGATGACCACATGACGTTCTACGGTGCCATCGCGGTGGCTCGTGGCTGGCTCGAACGGGCGGCCAGCCTGCTCGAGCCTCTTGAGACGGCACCGGAACACGCCTGGCTTTCGGTCTACCGGGGCCATCTCGCGCTTCACGCCGACGGGGATGCGGCGGCGGCCATCCGCCACGCTCAGGACGCGGAGACCGCGTCGGAGTCCATCGGGGCCGCCGAGCCGGGCCTCGTGGCGCGGGCGCTCCACGGTCTCGCGCTGGTGAGCGGAGGGGACGTCAGGGAGGGCATGCCGCGACTCGACGAAGCGTCCGCCAGCGCCATCGCCCGGGACGTGGACGACTTCAACGCCGTGGCGTGGACGTGCTGCTATCTGATCCACGGGTGTGAAGCCGTGAGGGATTTCCCTCGGGCGGGAGATTGGTGCCGAAGGGTGAAGGCCTTCGCGGAGCGGTGGGGCCTCAGCCCCATCTTCGGCACGTGTCGCACGCACTACGCGTCGGTTCTCACCTGGCGCGGTCAGTGGGAGGAGGCGGAGCAGGAGCTGAGGAGCGCCATGTCCGACGCGGAGTCGTCCAGGCCCGCCATGGTCCGCTCCGGGCTGGTCCGCCTGGCCGAGCTGCGGCGTCGGCAGGGTGTACACGACGAGGCCGAGGAATTGCTCGAGGGAACCGGCGGGCATTCCCTGGGGCTGGTCAGCCGGTCCTATCTGGCTCTGGACCGTGGCGACCCGGAGCTGGCGGCGGACCTGGCCCGCCGGTTCCTCAGGCGCCTGTCCAGCGACAACCGCGCCCAGCGGGTGGACGGGCTCCTGGCGCTGGCTCGGGCTTCCGCGGCGTTGGGGGAAAAGGACGCCACCCGCGAGGTGGCGGAAGAGCTGAGGGAGATCGCCAACGCGGTGGCGACGGAGCCCCTGCGGGGGGGAGCATCCCTTGCGGAGGGCCTGGCCTCGAAGCTCGCCGGCGACGACGATGGGGCGAGGGAGGCGTTCGAAGATGCCGTCGACCTGTTCGAGACCGGGGGCGTTCCCTTCGAGGCTGCCCTGGCCCGCAGGCTCCTGGCGGAGACGGCCCGGGATCTGGGACGACGGCCGTACGCGCTCAGGGAGGCGCGAAGGGCCGTTCTCGCGTTCCGCGGCCTCGGTGCGTCCTTCGAAGCGCGACTGGCGGAGTCCCTGGTGGAGGACCTGGAAGCGGCTCCTATATGCCCCCCTGTCGGATCGCGAAGTGGAGGTCCTCGCGCTGGTGGCACGCGGGAGGACCAACGCCGACATCGCCGAGACACTCTTCTTGAGCCCCCACACCGTCAAGCGGCACGTGGCCAATATCCTGACCAAGCTCGACGTGCCCACGCGCTCTGCGGCCGTCGGTTGGGCGGCGCGCAGGGGTGTCCTGCCCGGCCGGCAGGACTGAGCGCCGGCTCTCGTCCACCGGGCCGCGAAGGGACCATGGCCTGAACGGGCCATGCTTGTCGTGCTCCGAAAAATGGCCCGTAGGGTCGACGCCAGGGCGGTCCCACTCCGTCATCTTTGCCTACGACGATGAACGATCCCCACCCATCCGCTCGGCGGGGGAGGATGACATGAACACGAGACTCGGCTCCACGGCCTGCCTACTCCTGGCGTGGGCGCTGGCCACAGGTGGCGCAGCGGGCCAGGAGCATGCGCACGGGATGGGCCACCAGGCCCAGGAACATGCCCATGACGCCCCGCAGGGGGTGTCCCTCCTGGAGGGGATGGGCACCTGGCACCGCGAGATCGACACCGACAGTCGGGCTGCCCAGGCGTATTTCGATCAGGGATTGTCCCTGGCGTTTGCCTTCAATCACGGCGAGGCGCTTCGCTCCTTCGAGGAGGCAGTGAGGCGGGATCCCGAGTGCGGGATGTGCTGGTGGGGAGTCGCCTACGTGCTGGGGCCCAACATCAATTGGCCCATGGAGGACGTGGAGGAGCGGGCGCGCGCGAGCGCCCGGCGTGCGCTCGAGCACTCCACGGAGGCCACTGAACGCTCCCTGGCCCGGGCCATGCGCGCGCGATACGGCCGTCCCGGGGACACCCGGGCGGCGTTGGACTCGGCGTACGCTCGGGAGATGGAGACCCTGGCGGCCGCCCATCCCGGGGATGCGGACATCCAGACCATCTACGCCGAGGCGCTTCTGCTCCTCCGGCCTTGGGACCAGTGGACGGCGGAGGGCGACCCGCAACCGGGCACCCTGGACGTGATGCGAACCCTGGAACCGGTCATCGAGTCGGAGCCCGAGCACGTCGGAGCCTGCCACTACTACATCCACACGGTGGAGGCTTCCCCCGAGCCGCAACGGGCCCTCGAGTGCGCGGACCGGTTGCCTGACCTCATGCCGGGCGCCGGGCACATCGTGCACATGCCGGCTCACGTCTATCTGCGGACCGGCAGGTATCACGATGCGGCCGAGCAGAACATCCGGGCGGTGGCCGCAGACCTCAGATACCTGGGGGGTGAGGAGCCCGAAAGGGTCTACAAGGCCCTCTACCGCCCCCACAACTACCACTTCATGTGGTCAGCCCGCCTCTTCGCGGGCGAGAGCGAGCTGGGTCTCGAAGCGGCCCGTGAGCTCAACGAGGTGGTGACGGTGGCCTACGCCCGGGAGATGCCGTTCACCGAGGCCTTCGTACCGGTGGTGCACCAGACGCTGGCTCGCTTCGGCCGGTGGGAGGAGCTCCTGGCCGAGCCCGGACCCCCCGAGGACCTGGTGTACGCCAGGGGGATCTGGCACTTCACGAGGGTTCTGGCTCACGCCGGGCTGGGCGATCTGGCCGCGGCTCGCGCCGAGGCGGAGGCTCTTGGCCGGTACGCGGAGGACGCGTCCCCCGATCACATCATCATCCTCAACAGCGCGCCCCATCTGCTCGGTCTTGCCGCGGAGCTGGCCGCGGGGGTCCTCGCCCGCGAGGCAGGCGATCTGCAGGGCGGCGTGGAGCGCTTCCGGGCGGCCGTGGTCCTGCAGGACGAGCTCACCTATGACGAGCCGCCGCCGTGGTACCACTCGGCGCGGATCTTCCTGGGAGAGGCGCTTCTGTCCGTCGGAAGCGATGCCGAGGCTGAGGCGGTGTTCCGCAGGGACCTCGTGGACTTTCCCGCCAATGGATGGGCGCTGGCCGGCCTGTCGGAGGCTCTGACCCGGCAGGGAAAGAGGGCGCAAGCGGCCACCGCTTCCGCGGCCCTGGCCGACGCGTGGCGGTGGGCGGACGTGCCCACCCCGGTCGCTAGGCTGACAGGGAAGTAGAGCACCGCCACCCGGAGGCGGTGGGGGCCTGGGAGCTCCCACCGCCGTCCGGGCTTGTCAGGATCCTGGAGGAACCCATGGTCGGCCAGCCGCGCGTTCCCGGGCCCGTCTCGTGGCGTGGCGACCGGCGTATGGTCGCGCGCCCGTACCGGTCCGTCGACCTGGGGGCGTGCCTCGCCGTGTTCGACAGCAACGTGCCGCGGTTCTTCCGTTCCGAGGAGCGAGGGGAGTTCGCTTCCTACCTGCGAGCGTTGCCTGGCCCCTACGTCGTGCTTCGGATGGAGGATCGGGAAGTGGTAGCGTGTGGTGGATACGCGGTTCGCGAGGAAGCCGCCGTGGGCGACCTGTGCTGGGGGATGGTGCGACGCGACCTGCACGGGCTGGGGTTGGGTCGGGCGTTGGCGCGGCTGCGGCTCGGTGCCCTGCGGGCGGACCCGCGCGCACGTCGTGTCGAGCTCAACACCAGTCAGCACACGGTGGGGTTCTACGAAGCGATGGGATTCCGCACGTTGGCTGTCCAGCCGGACGGATACGGCCCAGGCCTGGACCGCTGCCAGATGCGGTTGAGCTTCGGGGAGGGTGGGTCCTGAGCCCGGTCAATCTGCGCGGAGCGCGTCCCGGGGGTCGATCGCCGCGGCGCGGCTCGCCGGCACCCAGCATGCGGCCAGGGTGACCAGCAGGAGGGTTCCCATCACCGCGAGCCACACACGGGGATCCGCGAGTCCCGTGCCGAAGAGGTGTCTTCCGAGCGTGCCCACGACCAGCCCCGCGAGACCCACTCCCAGGACGCTGCCCAGGACGACCAGCCACAGGGCCCGCCCGACCACGGGCAGGACGACCTGTCTTCGAGTCGCTCCGATGGCCACTCTCAGGCCGATATCCCGACGCTTCCGTGCGACCTCGAGACCGATGGTCCCGTAGAGGCCCATTCCGACCGCCAGCAGGGACAGCACCGCGAAGAGCCCCAGCACGTCCGCGGCGAACCGCGTAGGAGCCACGGCGGAGCCCACGTAGTCGTTCATGGTGCGGAGCCCGTAGGCGACGAGCTGGGGGTCCAGGTCGGCGACGGCCGCCCGGACCGCGGGGGCCAGCTCCTCCGGGTGACCGACCGTGGTGCGCACCACGAAGGAAACCTCGCGAGAAGCCTCCTGCCGGTAGGGCACGTACACGGCCTCCCGGCCGTCGGCGTCCAGACGCTCGTGCCTGACGTGCTCGACCACCCCCACTACGTCGGCGTATACCTCGGCTCCATCGAGGGGAACGCCGATGGTCGCGCCCAGAACGGGCCCGTTCTCGGCGATCCGCCCGGCGAGCAGCTCGTCGACGATCACCACGCGACGCTCCTCGTGCAGGTCCTCATCGCTGGTGAAGGTCCGTCCGGACACGAGCCTGGCTCCGAGCGCGTCGAAGAGCCCGGAGGTCACGGCCCGGAAATCGGCACGGTTCTCCGACCATTCGTGAGGGGCCTGCCCAGGGAGACCGTACGGCTGGGTCCAGCTTCCGCGCGAGAGCGGCAGATGCGTGGTCAAACCCACGGATTGCACCCCGGACATGGTGGACAGGCGATCCGTGATGGCCCGCGCCAGCTGCGCCCGGTCCGCCGGACCGCGATAGCGTCCCGGGATGCGCAGGGAGAGGTTGAACGTCAGGGCGCCCTCTGCCTGGAAGCCCGGCTCCACGGCACGGAGCTCCTGGAAGGTTCTGAGGAGGAGGCTGGCGCCGAGCAGCAGGGGTATCGACAGAGCCAGCTGTCCCACGATGAGCGCCCGGCGCGCTCGATCGCGACCCTCACGGCCGTCGGTGGGGACGGGCGAGCTCCGAGGGGTGGGTCCGCCCAACCGCGCCGCCGCAGCAAGCGGTGCCAGCCCGAAGATCAACAGGACGATTCCGGTGACCGCTGCGCCGAAGGCGAGCATGCGCCCATCGAGGCCCACCTCCACCACGCCGATCGACACCGGCAGGCGCGTGGAGAGAAGGTGGGACAGGGTCCAGGCGGTCACGAAGGCGAGCCCACCGCCGAGGACGACCAGAACGAGGCTTTCGACGGCCAGCTGGCGCGCCAGGCGCAGTCGGGTGGCGCCCAGGGCCGTCCGAATCGAGAGCTCGTCTCCCCTCCGGATCCCTCTGGCCAGGATCATCATGGAGACGTTGAGGCACGTCACGAGGAGCAGGGCAGCGACGCCTGCCAGCATGGCGGTGAGCAGGCCTCGGACGTGGCGGGTCGCATCCCCGTGCATCGGCCGGGCGGTCAGCCCGTACCCCGACGTTGCGTAGGCGGGGACCTCGGTGCGCATCTCCGAAGCCATATGATCGAGCTCCGTCTGTGCCCGAAGGAGGGGGACACCTCTGGCCAGGCGACCGATGACGGCACCCGAGTTGTCGGAGTCCTGGTCCACCCTCCGTCCGTCCGCCCGCTGGAGGTCGCTCAGGGGAACCGTGAGGGGCACCCATACGTCGGCTTGACCCGCCATGCCGGGGCCGGGAGGCATGTCCACCCGGAACCCGGCAGGCAGCACCCCGATCAGCGTGACACTGCGCCCGTCGAGGACGACGCTTTGCCCGATGACGTCCGGAGCCTTTCCGAAGAGCCTCTCCCAGGCGTCGGAAGAGAGGAGGGCCACTCCCGGCCCTGCCGCGTCACCCCCGGGGAGGGAGGCGACCGCGTCCTCTGAGCGAAACCCGCGCCCCAGCGTCGGCTGCACTCCGAGGAGATCGAGCAGGTTTCTCGTGACCGTGGCGATCCGTACGTGCTGGGCCCCAGACGCGTCGGGTCCCTCGACGGATCCGTCCCTGACGCGGTCGAGGAAGGCGACCTGCTCGAGCGTGGACACCCACCGACGGATCTCCGCCACATCGGGTGCCGGTACCCGGAAGCGTGCCGGCGAAGGACCGAGCGTCCTCCACACGAAGACCAGCTCTTCTGGCCGATCGAACGGAGGCGGACGGAACAGGATCCCGTCCACGATGCCGAACACGGCTGCGTTGGCGCCGATGCCGAGCGCCAACGTGAGCCCCACGGTGAGCGTGAATCCAGGGTTGCGTCGGAGCCCCCGCGCCGCGAACCGGACGTCTCCCATCCACCCCATCCCGGCCCCTGCCCAGCGATATCGGACGTGCGTCCATCGCAGGGAGATTCCCGCCCACGCCACTGCAGCGCATTCTCGCGTGACGTCCATCCACCAGCGTACGCCGGTCACTTCCAGCTCCGTCAGCTCACGCTCGAAGGACTCCAGCAAGGCCTGCCCATCACGCTTCCGGGTGGCGGCGGGCCACGTGCCCATGGCCCAGGATACCAGACGGCGCATGAGCCGCAGACGGCGTGGAGAGTCCATGGCGATCGCTAGGCTCTTCCGGGAGTGAGCCGCTTCGCCCGGGCCAGGCCCAGCAGCTCCCCGAGGCGGGCCGCTTCGGCCCGGGCGGCAGATACCCCCAGGGAGGTCGCCGTGTAGTACCGCCGCCGTTCGTCGTCATTCCCGCCTGCGGGGCCGGGGGTTTCCTGGACGAGTCCGTCGTCCCGAAGTCGGGCCAGCGCCGCATATACGGTGCCGGTTCTCAGCTTCTCCCTGCCGGGACGCCGGCGGAGCTCTTTGATCAGCCGGTAGCCGTGGAGCTCTTCGTCGGTGAGCGCCACGAGGATGCTGAAGGCCAGATCGGTGAGGGGAAGGAAGGAGCGCGGATCCGCTACGTCGGCAAGCTGGGTCATGACAGCTCCGCTCTACTCATAGTAGGTATACTCATCGCGAGTATAGCGGGATGAGGTCGGGATTCCAAGTCCATCCTCTGGGCCGTCAGCCTTCCGGCAAGGGCAGAGCCGCATCACGACAGGGCCAGCGATGGGATTGCGACTCACAGAAGGCTTGATGCATATACGCTGCGCTATACATGCGGCGCGATGGCAGAGGACTTGCATGGTTGACGGATGCGGGTCCTCGCGGAGAAGCACACGATCGGGAGGCTCGAACGGGGTCTCGCCGAGTAGATCGAAGAAGAGAGAGGAGTACGATGACACATCAACCGATCGACCAGCTCTTCAGGGAGGCACTCGATGTCGTGAACCGCTCCCTCAGGGTCAATCGAGGAAAGGGGATCTACGGGACCGCCCTGGCGGCGGCGGATCCCATTTTGGAGGGGCACCAGACCAGGGTGCTCATCTATGAAGACGACCCCTCGGCCCCCTTCGCAGCGTACGGGTTGCAGTACCGGGAAGGCCGATTCGAGATCGTGCCACGAGGGCAGGGCGGCGTGGACTCCGAGTGGAAAGTCGCGAATGACTACCTGAAGGCGCTGGTGACCCACCCGGACGAGTATATCGAGCACCCCGCCCGCTTGGATCTGGATTGGCTCGCCAGCCGCGTGCCCGCGCTCACGTGGCCCGTGACGCCATGATCGACCCAAGGAACGAACCGCTGATCGACGCTGTGCTACGGCATGTGCAGGGCAGGCAGACCAGCCACGAGGAACGAGCATGGCGCCTGCTCGCGATGCAGGTTCTCGCCGCGTGCGAGCGGCCGTGGAATGACACGGCGGTTCGGGCCGTGGTCCACCGCGAGGGTCGGGCATTGTACGGGATGCGCCATTCCGTGACCCTGGCCCGAAGGAGCCTCCTTGTCTCCGCACGTGACGCTCGATCCGAATCGCCGGCGTGAGGACGGCACGCGAACCGCGCCGGACAACCAACCGAATCGGGCCCGATCATCCCATCCGGGGATTTCAGAATCGCAGCCTGTGAAACATCGAGGCTGTCGGCACCAGCCCAGGGTCGCGCCCCGGCGACTCCGGCGGCTCGCCGTAAACTGTGAATTGCTCAGTGGATGGTCGGTGCATCGGGCCCTGGCCTCAGCCGGCCTCCTGACGTTGGAGATCGAGCTCGTGCTGGGCCCGGGCGGCCCAATGAGCGCGCTCCCCCCGGGCTTCACGTCCAGCCGGGAGATCTGGTAGTCGCCCTCCCACCAGAACGGCCCCCCGCCTGAGTGCTTCCGGAGTACCTCCCGGATCCAGGAACGAGATCATGAGGCCGGCGATGGCGGAGGCGATTCCGGCGTTTCCCATGAGCATGAGCGAGAGCACGATGCGCCGGCGATCCGGGTGTATCGTTGCGCTTTCGGCCTCGCGCGTGGTGAATCCCACGCCCGTGAACGCCGACTGCGCCTGGAAGCGCGCGGTCTCACGTGGGAGGCCCGTCAGGGTGAGAGCGATACCAGCGACCCGTGTCACCAGGACCGAGAGGACCACGACGGCGAGAACGGTCAGGATGGCAAACATCGTCTGTGCTGCCGAGGCGAGTTCGGTGGAGTGCGGACGTTACGCAAAGCTACGGTCAGTCTTTCATTCCCCGAAGACCTGAAAACCAATATCGCAATCTCGAGGACCGGCAGCATAGACGCCATACCTGCCAGGAGGTGTTTGGGCCGCTGGCATGCTCTCTGCATCCTGTGATGCGTGAGTGTTCGTTGAACACACCCATCACAACCAACAGGAGCATGCCATGAGAACGACGCTTCTCACGACCATTGCAGCTCTGCTGGTGAGCGCGCCCCTTTCGGCGCAGGACCCGTACGAGCAGAGCGACGACACATGGATCACCATGGACGGCACGGTGGAAGCCGTGACCCCAAATACGTTCATGTTGGACTACGGTGAGGGCATGGTGACCGTGGAGATGGACGACTGGGATCGCGAGCCCGAGGCCCTCAAGCTGCTCGAGGGCGACAACGTCACGGTGACCGGCAAGGTGGATGACAATCTCTTCGAGACAACCACCATCGAGGCCAGCAGCGTGTACGTGAAGAACTTGAATCGGTACTACTACGCGAGCGCGGCCGACGAAGAGAGCGCCATTCCGACGCTTTCCACACCGTTGACCGGATCTTCGGTGACCGTACAGGGCACCGTGACGTCGATCGACGGTCGGGACTTCATGATGGACGCCGGGCTACATGACATCCGTGTGGCCACGGACATGATGAGCTACAACCCTCTCGATGACGAGGGCTTCCAGAAGATCGACGTCGGTGACCGCGTGAGCGTCTCCGGGACCGTGGACTACGAGTTCTGGGACGGCCGAGAGCTGACGGCCGATGTGGTCATCACGCTCGATGACCGGAAGAACGACCGATAGCTCCATGTAGACTCATGGCCGACGGGCTGATGGCCTGTCGAGCATGATCCGAAAGCTCCAGGAACCGGGCGTGCCGTTCGGCACGTCGCGGCCCCCTGGGGCTTCGGTCGTTCATCCAGGATCGACAGCCCCGAGGGGCCGATAGATCGTCAGCTCGCCGTCCTTCTCTCTCGCACGGCTCCTCGCATGAGGGCGTTGAAGAGCAGCTTGTAGGTACCACGAGGCTGCCCGCGGAACTGTGGCCGGAACCCGAAGAGCACCACCGACCCCCGGCCCAGTCCCACACGCACCATACCCGCCCGCCCTGCCAGGTACTGTTCCTCACCCATGGCCCACCCGCTCAGGAGAAGATCATCCGTCGCGTAGCGCACGACCACGTCGACATCCGGCTCGGGAGGGGGGAGGGTTTCCTCGATGCCGCCCTCGCCCCGTCGGGGCAGGGTCACGACCGAGAATGCCCGACTCTGGGAGAACGCGGTGGCCACCTCCTCCTGCATGCCCGCTCCCAGGGGGTGATCCGTGTCCACCACCGCGCGGATCAGCGAGCCGGGGATGAAGAACTGCTGTGGATCCAGGCCGGCCACGGCGTTGCGCACGGGGAGTCCGAACTGGTCGATGGGAAGATCGGTGGCCTCATCGAACGCGATGAGCGTTCCCCCGGCTTCCACGAAGCGCTTCAGGGCGGCGGCGCCCTCGGCTCCGATCCCACCGACGAAGGCCTCCGGCATCGTGCCGGGGAGGTTGCCGAGGAGGATTTCCTGGCCCGGCTGGTTGGGCAGGACGATGACGTCATATCGGGTGAGGTCCTGACCCCGGATGTCCGCGTCGTGGAGTGTGTCCACGGCGAACCCGTGCTCTTCCAGGACCCAGAGGCTCCAACCCTGATCGTCGACTCGGGAATGCCATGCCTTGTACAGGCCCACGCGTGGTTGCCGGAGGGGGACGCTGGGCGCCCCCGGGCGAGCGTCGAGGCCGATGAAGCTCACGCCCAGGTCGTGAGCGAGGCTCGTGACCTCGTCCCTCACCCCCGGGGCGGCCTGCACCAGGAAGGTCCCAGCGGGCATGCCGTCACCCAGGGGGTCATCGACCACGGATACGGCGTGTCCGGCGGCGAGCAGCCGGTTGATGGCCCGGTAGGCCGCATTGGAGGTCGGAGCAAGCGCATATCCCGCACGGCCCGAGCCCGTGACCGAGCCGGGCTCCATCGTGGCGAGCTCGCCAACCTCCTCGGTCCGAATCTCGAAGGGTCGGTCCACGCGCGCCGTGCGCACCCCCATCTGGAGGGGGAGGGTCCACCCGGCCAGGTCGTATGGGGTCTCGGGCGGACCCCCGGGATATTGCTGCCGCTCCGGGTAGGCTCGCCGCTCCATGAGGTTCACCACGTGCGGACGAAAGGCCTGGCTGGCGTAGACGATGTAGGAGCCGCTGGGAAAGGCCCTCCCATCCACCGTAAGATCCTCGACGGCCCGGTGGACCTCGACACCCGAGCGACGGAGGACGTTCACCAGATTCACGGCCTCGACAGGATCCCACTGGTCCGGAGGCACGACGTAGGCGAAGGGCGCTCCGGCCTGGCCGGCCTCGATGGCGTCGCGTCCCATGCGCCACTGGCTCAGCAGGAAGCGTTCCCGGTAACGGGCCGCCAGGTCGAGCGTGGCTATGGTGGCCTCATGCATGTAGTCGAAGGCATCGCGGATGTGCGATTCGGTGCCGAACCAGGGGTCGGGGTAGGAGATGCTGGTGCTGTCGGTGCGGGAGGCCAGCCCGCGTCGCACGGAGAGCGTCAGCGGGAACTCTTCGGGGTCGTAGACGCGGGGCGTGGGGGAGCGGTGGGCGGTCTCGGTCAGAAGGCCCACCATGTTGTGGAAGTAGGGCGTGAGGCGCATGCCCCCGTTCCACCACATCGAGTACACCGACCGGGACACGTATCCCGGCATCCCCAGCTGCGCGAACCGTGCGGCCATGGCGGCACCCACCATGTTCACCCCCGTGGTCACAGCGGGGTGGATGTCCGGATTGACTGGGTCGGCGAAGGGCGGGATGAAGATGCGCGCGAACTCCGGAGCCGGCTGGTGATGGTTGTAGACGATCTGGGGGTACCACTCCCGGTAGAGGATCCGCGACACCGCCCGGGTCTCCGGCATGTTGTTCATGAACCAGTCCCGGTTGTTGTCCGTGCCGGCCCAGGGCTGGCCGAGCCGAGGCGGTCGGGTGGTCTCCCACGGCGTGCCACGGACCTCCCGGTACCAGGAGACATCGTTGGCCACGCCGTCCGGGTTGAGCACCGGGTTGAGGAGAACCACCACCTGTTCCCGGATCGTCCGGATCTCCTCCTCTTCTGACGTGGCCAACCGGTAGGCGAGCTCCGGAGTCATCTGCGCGGTGGCGTATTCCTGATCGTCCATGCCGCCGTCGACCCAGACCACGGCGCGCCCCTCGTTCGCCAGGCGCCGTGCCTCGGTCTCGTCGACGCGCGCCCGTGCGAGACGCGCGGTGATCGACTTCCAGTGGTCCAACCGCTCGAGGTTGTCGGGGCTGGAGATGTAGAGAAGCACCAGAGGGCGGCCCCTGGCGCTCCGTCCGATCTCCTCCATCCGGACACGGTCGCTGGCGTCGGCCAGAGCGCTGAAGTAGGCCAGCATCTGCCCGTAGTCCGCGACCTGGTAGTCGGCTCCCGGCGGGAAGCCGAACGCGTCTTCGGGCGACGGGACCTGGGCCGCCGAAGAGGAAGGGTCAGAAAGGTACGCGAGGAGCGTCAAAACGGTGGCGAGTGCCACCCTGGAGGTGCGCTGGAGCATGGGAGTCAGCCTCCTCGAGGGACCAGTGGAACCCCCAGAATCTCGGGCGTCCGACCGCCCGGCAAGCGGGTAGGGTTCCTGCGTCACCGTTTCCTGCCGGCTCGTGGAGCCGGATCGCTGCGGGCGGGGAATGGCGTTGCTGGAGGAGGCGACGGGTGGGTAGATAGAGGCAGCGAGGTCGGACCGCCGCCGCCGGCCAGGGCCCGTGCTCCCCGCGGGGGCACCGCGCCGGCGCTCCGGGGGCATCCGGAGCCACGCGATGTGGCAGCCCCCCGGGGGGAGGACG
>JARRLD010000147.1:0-9541 GCA_037387345.1 Gemmatimonadota bacterium | reverse complement strand
CGACCTCAAGCACAACCGGGACGTGGCCATCAAGGTGCTCCGTCCGGAGCTGGCGGCGCTGATCGGGGCGGAGCGTTTCCTGGCCGAGATCGAGACCACCGCACAGCTCCAGCACCCCCACATCCTCCCGCTCTACGATTCGGGTGACGCGGACGGCCACCTCTACTATGTGATGCCGTACGTGGAGGGCGAGACGCTGGCGGAACGGCTGGCGCGCGAGCGCCAGCTCCCCGTGGACGAGGCCGTGAGGATCGGAGCCGAGGTCGCCGACGCCCTCGACTACGCCCACCGCCACGGGCCGCCCCACACCGGCTCGAGCCTCCAGGCCGTGATCGCCTCCGTTCTGACCAAGGCTCCGCCGCCGGTGGATGAGGACCGGACGAGCATCCCCGCCGAGCTGGCGGCCGTCGTGCACCGGGCGGTGGAGCGACTTCCCGCCGACCGCTTCCAGAGCGCGGCGGAGCTGGCCAACGCGCTGAGGAATCCGTCGCCGTTCACCAGAAGGGGGGCCGTGGCGAGAGCGGGCGGGTCGCGCCTAAGCCGCTCGACCGAGCGCGCCGTCTGGGTCGGGCTGGCCGTCGTGCTGGTCGCGTTCACGGCGGTGCTGGCCCGCCGTGACACGCCGGGCGATGGGGCCTCGCAGCCGGGATTCCGGTTCCAGGTGCCGGCACCGTACGTGCGCTTCACCACGCCGGGCACCCGTCTCGCCCTGTCGCGGGACGGCCGTACCCTTGCCTACGTGGCGCCGGGCGGCCCGCGCCGCTACGAGGCGCTGTATACCCGAGACCTCTCGACCCTCGAGCCCTCATATGTCTCGGACGCCACCGAGGGAGCGATCACCCCGGAGTTCTCGCCCGATGGACGGTCCGTCTTTGCCTTGAACATGACCCTCCTCGACGCCGGCGTCGTGGACCTGTCCTGGGGGGTCGTCACCGCCTCCTGGTCCTTCGAGGAAGGGAGCACCGCCGGCAGCGCTCACTGGACGGACGATGGATACATCTACATTGCGCTCTTGAGGGGCATCTTCCGGCTTCCGGAGGATGGCGGCCCCCCCGAGCAGGTGGCGGTGACGGAGGGCGAAGACCTCGGGTTCGACCTCATCCCGACCTCCCCATTCCGGCTCCCGGAGGGGCGGGGATTCCTCTACAGCGCCCTCAACTTCGATGCGAGCGTGTCGGACCTCTGGGTCTATGACGCCGAGTCCCGGGAGAACAGGCCGATCCTGACCGGCGCAGGCCACCCGGAGTATCTTGCCATGGGAGCGATCGTCTATCAGACGCCGCAGGGACGACTGGACGGTGTGGCCTTCGATCTGGAGTCGCTGGAGATCGTGGGGGAGCCTCGGCCCCTCGTGGCGGACATCGGCTGGAATGAGGAGGGGGGGAGAGCGTACAGCGTCTCCGACAACGGCGTCCTGGCCTACGATCAGATCACCTCGGAGGGGGTCGAGCTGGTCTGGGTGGACCAGGAGGGTGCGTCCACGGCCGTAGCCGGGGGGCTGCCCAGGGATATTCGCGATGTCGCGATCTCACCGGAGGGGTCCCGCATCGCGATCGACGCCGTCGTAGGCGGCACCGAGGACATCTACCTCCTCGATCTCGAGCAGGGAACCCAGACCCGCCTTACGACGGGCGGCGGCTTGAACCAGCGCCCGACCTGGCTCCCCGGGGGCGATCGGGTCGCCTTCGTGTCGGATCGGACCGGCGGTGTACGCGCCGTCTACAGCCGTCCCGTCGACGCGAGCGCCCCCGCGGAGCTGCTGGTGATGCGTGAACGACTGGTTCAGCAGGTTACGTGGAGGGGGGACGGTACCTACGTCTTTCGAGAAGGGTACACCGACTCGCTGACCCAGCGGGACCTCCTGTACCGAAGCCTGGGGGACACGGCTAGCCGGCCCTTCATCGTGTCCGAGTTCGACGAGCTGGCTCCGGAGTTCTCGCCCGATGGCAACTGGGTAGCGTACCTGTCGACCGAGGGTGGGCGCGACGAGATCTACGTGCGTCCGTTCCCCGGCCCGGGGGGACGTGTGGCGATCTCCGCGGACGGGGGCACGGAGGCTTCGTGGGCGCCCGACGGCAACACGATCTACTACCGGAGCCGAAGGGATTCGCTGGTGGCCGCACGGCTGAGCTTCGAGGGGGGCTCAATCCAGGTACGGGCGCGCACCAACCTCTTCTCCACATCCCGGTACGCCCTGGAACGGAACGACCGGGCGTACGACGTCCATCCCGACGGTCGGCGGTTCCTGTTCATCCGTCAACCGGAGACGTCCAACCTGGTGGTCGTGACGGATTGGTTCGCCGAGGTTCGACAGATTCTGGGGCTCGAGGATAGGTAGTGGGGCGTGTGTTGAGACTTGTGTCCTCGCTCGCCGTGGTCGTGGCGTGCGACACGTCTCCCAGCGGCCCTCAGTCCGCCACCGCAGCGGCCAGCGGATCAGCGGCGGTGATGGTGGGCGCAGGAGACATCGCACGCTGTTCCACGGAATGGGACGAGGCGACCGCGCTGCTCCTGGACGGGATCCCGGGCACCGTCTACACCACCGGCGACAACGCGTACAGCGACGGCTCGGCCGCAGACTTCGCCGAGTGCCATGAGCCCTCCTGGGCCGGCACAAGGCCCGCAGCCGACCCAGTCCCGGCAACCACGACTATCACACCACGGACGCCGCGGGGTACTTCGACTACTTCGGAGCGCTGGCGGGAGGGGACCGCCCAGGCTACTACAGCTACGATCTGGGCAGCTGGCACGTGATCTCCCTGAACAGCGAGATCGACATGGACGTCGGCTCGCCCCAGGAGCAGTGGCTGCGGGCCGATACTCGGGAATCGGCACGTGTTACTGACCGCCAGCATCAACGCTCGCGAGGCGGCACCGTGGACTCTGCGCCGCCTCGGGGTCCGGAAGCCTGGCTATTGCGGCCGGTCGGCGGTGGTGCCCCCGTCCATGAGCCAGTAGGTGAACCACTGTCGCAGGCGACCGAGCCGATCGACGAGCAGCCATGGCTCCCCGCTACGCGACAGGTTGTGGTTGGAGCGGGGGTAGCGGACGAACTCGGCGGGCACGCCCTGCTTGCGCAACGCCATGAACCACTGCTCGGCGTCCGTCATCGGTGTGCGGTGGTCCTCTTCCGACTGCACGAGCAACGTGGGCGTGCGCACGTTGTCCACGTACTTGATGGGCGACAGCTCCCAGTAGAGGTCGGGATTGTCCCACGGCTTGCCATAGAACTCGAATTCGGTCAGCCCCTGGGCCTCGGAGGTGCCATACCACGAGAACCAGTTGCTGATCATGCGGTCGGTCTGCGCGGCCTTGAAGCGGTCGGTCTTCGTGGTCACCCACGCGGTCATGAAGCCGCCATAGCTGCCGCCCGTCACGCCCAGCCGGTCCGCGTCCACGTCAGGGCGCTGGATCGCGATATCCACGGCCTTCATGAGGTCCTCGTAGTCCTCCATCCCCCAGCGGCCACGCGTCGAATAGGTGAAGTCGGCGCCGTAGCCGCTGGAGCCCCGGGGATTCGTGTACAGCACGAACATCCCGGCGCCCGTGATGTTGTGGAATTCGTCGAACCAGCCTTCGCCGTACGACGAGTGGGGTCCCCCGTGGATGTACAGGACGAGCGGGTACCTGCGGCCGGGCTCGTAGCCATACGGGAGCTGGAGCCACGCCTCGATCTCGAGCCCGCCCACGGACTCGTAGGTGAAGCGCTCCGCGGTCGGCCAGGCGATCTCCGCGTTGAGCTCATCGTTGAAGCCCGTGAGCTTCCGCTCGTTGCGGCCGTCCGCGTCGGCCACGAACAGCTCGGGGGGCTCGCTCACCGAAGTGGCCACGAAGGCCACCTTCCGATATGCCCGGTCGTAGGTGAAACCACTGATGCGCCGCCGTCCGGAGATGACCTCGCGGGGCTCGCCGCCACGCGGGTCGACGTGGAAGAGCGCGGTGCGACCGCCCACCGACGCGCCCATGAGGATCCGGTCGTTCGACGCCCACTCGAAGCCCTGCGGCTCGTAGCGCCAGTCGCCGAGCACGTTGCGGGGCTCGCCGCCGGAAGCGTCCACGATCCACAGCCGATTCGAGGAGGTGCGCGTCGGTCTCGACGAGAACGCGATCCGTCGCGAGTCCGGCGACCAGGCGAGTCGTCCCTCGCTTCCGTCCATCGTCGTGAGTCGCCGCGGCGTACCGCCGTCGGCCGAGATCACGAAGATGTCCGCGTCGTTGCGGGGCGCTTCGTCCCTGGCCGCATCGTATGGCAGCTTCGCGATGGAATCGCGCTCCGCGTCCACCACCGAGTCCGGTCGCAGCGCGGGATCCGCGGTGAAGGCGATCCAGCGTCCGTCAGGGGAAACGACCGGGCTCCGGTGCGAATACGGAGCGTCGGACAGCTGCGCCTTGGCGGTGTCCCCGAACGCCTGCCGCCAGATCTGCGACGGGTTCCACTCCCGCGCGTCGCGACGGTTCGGAGTGAAGCCGGACCCGTTGCGCTTGTAGGGAAAATCCACGATATGCCGGCCGTCGAAGCGTGCCGGATCGACGGGTTCGGTGATGCCGCCGAACGGGGGACGCGCCATCCGTCCCATACGTCGGAACGGGTCGTCGCCGGCTTCCTCGCCCTCCCCATCGTCGTCCGAGGGGCCCTCGGACCACACGGCGAAGGCACCGCTCGCCGGCACCGAGCCCGAGGGCCGATTCTCCATCTGGAACGCTTCACCGGACGGGGATCGGTCCATGCGCAGCACCCACGTGCTCCCCTCGCCGCCGTCCCGCCGGGACGTGAAGAAGAGATAGGCGCCGTCGTGGGACCAGCGGGGATTCGAGCTCTCCGTGCCGGGGGAGGTCAGCCGCGTGGGCTCTCCGCCGTCCAGGCTCGACATCCAAACCTCCGAGTGCCGGCGGTTGTTCTCCTCGTCCACGGTGGTGACCGTGTACGCGACCCAGCGCCCGTCGGGCGACATCGCGGGTGAGGAGAGCGTGGTGAGCCGGTACCAATCCTCCGGCGTGAATGCGCGGCCGGAGCTCGACTGCTGGGCGGCGAGTGGCCAGGACGCCAGAGCCGACAGGACGAGCGCGAGCAGGATCTTGGAAACGGTGCGACGCATGGGTGCGGCTCCGGTCAACGGGAGACGGGCAGGACCTGGGCAATCTACGCGCTGGTGCGGGGATCGAGCACCCCCAACCGCCCCTGCGGTCAGCGGTTCGCCCTCACGGCGCGCTGCGTCTCGTCGGCGTTGGGGCCGGGTCGGTCAGCGCCGCGCGCAGGTTCTCCATGGACTGGATCACATCGAAAGGACCGGGCGCGGGCTCGCTCCACATGATGCCGGCGCGGCTATGGGCGCAGGTCCGCGTCACGGCGGCCAGCGAGTCGTGGACGCTCTCCCAGCTCAGCGAGCCCAGACCGTCCAGACCGGCCTCCAGGACGACCGTGGGGGTGCCGCTTCCCCGACAGTCCATCTGCATGAGCCGCCCGTTCACCTCCAACATCTCGCCGGGCGGCGGGAACCGCTCGGCCGCCGCCCGACGCATGACCTGCTCGTAGACGGCGCCTGCAGCCACCAGCAGCAGCACGACTCCGACAACACCGAGGGCGAGAAGCTGGAGGGTTTTCTTCCACTTCATGGGGCAGGCCTCCTCCGGGAGAGGGACGGTCCGAACGCAGGGCATGGGTGGTCCAGGTGCACCCATGGCCCTGGGGACCGCCAGGTGCGCGGGAGGCTCCGTGCCGACGATACAGGGCAACTGCATGCCCAGGCGGTCCTCACGCCGATGCCTGGGAGGGACTCCGGACGGTTCTCCCGGATCAGCGGGCGATCCAGAGATCCGACTCGCTGCGTGTGATGACCCCGAAGAGCACCCTTCCGTCAGGTAGCTGGGTGACGCCGGCCCGCGGTGAGACTTCGTACGGGATCCGGGTGAGGACCGACTCCGTTCCGGAGGCGGCGTCGAGGAGAACCAGCTCGGTTTGGGTGCCGCCGACGGATCGGAGGTACAGGATACCGCCATCGGTCGGACACCAATTGGTCGCCCCATCCGCGCCCATCCGCCCCCGGACGCGCACGGGTTGACCGGCCGGCTCGTCGAGAAGCCACACCCCCTCCTGTCCGGGGCGCGTGAACAGGAGCTCTGCGCCGGAGGGGCTCGGTCTCGCCACCCAGCCTCCTCCAGACGTCAGCCGCCGGTCGCTCCCCGGATCGACGCCGAGCCGCCAGAGCTCCCGTACGCCGGTACGATTGGCTGAGTATACGATGGCTCCGTTCCACCACGTCGGCTCGCGCTCGTCGTCTTCGCTGTGGGTCACCCGCTCAAGGGAACCAGACATCACGTCGACCGTGAACACGTCGAAGTTTCCGTCCATCGCGCTCGCGAATACCAGGCGCCGACCGTCCGGGAGCCACTGCGGTCCGTCGAGCTCCGCGCCATCGAGTGTGGTCAGCCGCCGGGGGCCACCCCCGCCCACGGGGACCACCCAGATCTCGTCACCGCCAGTCCGATCCGAGACGAAGGCCACGGTTCGTCCGTGGGGAGAGACGGTGGCACCCCACTCCGAACGTGACGAGCCGTGCCAGGGCTCGGCGCGGTTCGTCCGGGGATCGTAGACCCAGAGATCGCTGTCTCCCCGATACTCCTCGTACACGAGAAGGCCGTGGGCGGCAGCCAGGGGCCCGGCGTTGGTGCCGGGCAGAGGCACCGGCTCCGGTGTCCCCCCATGTACGGGGACTCTCCAGACCCGGGTTCCTCCGCCGCGTCGAGAAGTGAACAGAAGCGAGGCGCCGCTCGGATCCCACCCCAGGCCACGGATGAGGCGGTGATCCGAGGTAATCGCCCGGGACCGGTTGTCACCGGGAGCTGGACTCAGGTCGAGCACGCGGATGTCCGCGATCCCCTGGGTGCGCCGGCGCACGAACGCGAGCCTCCCCCCGTCCGGCGAGATCCGAGGCATCCAGTCGCCGTCAAAGCCCGCAGGTGGAGTGGTGAGTCGATCCCGGTCACCGGAGCTCCGCCGGACGCGTTCCAGCCCCAGCGTTTGACCGGGTGCCGAAGAGGCGAGCACGAAATCTCCATCGGCGAGCCAGGCCAATTCGTGCGATTGGCCCACGTCGCAAAAGGCTACCTCCAGCGGGGGCCCGTCGAGGGACTGGATCACGATCTGGCATCGCTCTCCGGAGCGCACGAAGGCCACCGAGTCCCCGGCGGGGGACCACGTCGGGGCGTACTCGTGGACTCCGGGCTCGGAGGCCAGCCCGAAGGCCTCGAGGGACTCCAGGTCCATCACGGCGACGTCCCACGAAGGCGGACTCGCGTCCGGGTCGTACCGCTGGAACGCCACGTATCGCCCCTGAGGAGAAACGGAGGGGTTCGCCTCGTAGCCGGGAGCGGAGGTCAGGGGACTCGAGACCGGCCCTTCCCTGCCACCCGCCACCTCGGTTCCCGCAGAGCGCCACAAGACGAGAAGGACTGTCAGCAGCAGCGCGGCAGCGAGCGCACCCTTCACGTTGGCGATCGGCAGGGGATGTTTGCCCCGGGTGCACTCCGCGGGTCGCCCCCGGGCTGGTCCGGGGACCACCGCTTCCTCCACGGCGCCGACGAGTCGATAGCCCTTCCGAGGGATGGTCTCGATGTACTGCGGATCCGCCGCGTCGTCCTCCAACGCCTGCCTCAACTTCCAGATCGTGCGGTTGAGCACGTCGCTTCCCACCGCCGCCTCGGACCAAACGGATCGCTCGATCGCTCGGCGCTCGACGACCTGCCCTCGTCGCTGCACGAGCAGCAGGAGGACGTCGACCATCTTCGGCTCGAGGCGGTGCACCACGCCGGCCCGGGAAAGCCGCCGGGCGGCGGGATCCAGGATCCACCCACCGAGGCGGATGACGCGCGACTCTCTCGGAGCCGCATCGCCCTCGCCGTTCATGCGCCCGTCATGTGGGGAAGAATTCCGTGGTCAGCATCGGGGGAGAAAAAAGTCATCAATTCGCCATGGAACCAGCGGGACCGAGCCGCGAGACTCGACCAGGCGATTCATTGTCCCTCCGGGGAGGGACGTCAACCCGTGCCGCCGAATGGATGTCACCTCCTCTGAGAAGATTCGGTATTGGCGACACGCAATGCGAGGACGGATGGGTATGATTCGGTGCACGTGGGGTATGGGCGCAAGGATCTTGGTGGTGGCCGCCGTCCCCCTTGGGGGGCTCTCCCTCCCCGTTCACGAGCCCACTGACCGGTCGGCGGCGCGGGGCATGGTCAGGTCCGCGGCGTCGCATCCGCAAACGACACAGGTCGCCGATTCCACCGATCCCCTGTTCGGATCCGGGAGCGCGACCCACCCGGCACTGTCGCCGGATGGACGGAGGGTCGCCTTCATGTCCAACTCCGTGGGAGTCGTGGCCGGGATCCCGATCAACTTCGAGATCTACGTGGCCGACGCGGACGGCTCCCATCCGGTCCGGCTGACTGACAACCTCGTCTTCGATGCCGAGATCTCCTGGTCTCCGGACGGGGAGCGCATCGCCTTCCAGAGCTATCGGGATGGGAACGACGAAATCTACGTCATGAAGGCCGACGGATCGGACCAACGGAACCTCACCCGGTTGGCGAGCGCGGAGCACGCGCCCGACTGGTCTCCCGATGGAGCCACCATCGCGTTCAACTCCGATCGGAACGGCAACTCGGACATCTTCGTCATGGGCTCCCGAGGCGGGGACGTGATCCAGCTGACCGAGTCGGAGTTCTCCGAGTCGTCACCCCGGTTCTCGCCGGACGGAAGGCGCATCGCCTTCGTGTCCGATCGCGAGGGGAACGACGACGTCTACGTGATGAATCGCGATGGTGGGAACGTGCACCGGCTCACGAGTAGCCCCGCCTCGGACTGGTATCCGAGGTGGTCGCCGGACGGTCGCCAGCTCCTCTTCATCTCGGGGTCGTTCGCCGACGATCGCTTCGACCTGTACTCGGTGCCGGCTGACGGCTCAGGTCCGCCGGAGCTCGTCTTGCGCAAAGTGGACAGCGGGAACCCGAGTTGGCACCCCAGCGGCCAGTGCATCTACGTCGGACGCTACATCGGGGAGCAGAGCAGGCTCTTCGTGGTGCAGCGGGACGGCGACGGTGTCTCGGCCTTGGGCGAGGACGTGCGAGCGACGTGCCTCTCGTCGGGTGACGAGGCAGCGATGGTGGGCGCCGACCGTCGCCCACTCCGGGCTCCCTGCCCATCTTGATTGTGGTTCTCCACGGTGGCCCCTCACCTTCGGAGCGAGACGGAGTGAGCCACGAGTTCGACCAGAAGGCCGGGACGTGGGACGACGATCCCGGCCGTGCCGCACGCGCTGCGGAAGTGGCGCGCCTGATCGTGGCGCGCATTCCGTTGCGGCCCGAGATGCACGCTCTGGACTTCGGCAGCGGTACCGGGCTCCTCGGATTCCACCTCCTTTCCCAAGTGGCCTCGGTGACGTTCGCCGATCCCTCGGAGGGGATGTTGAGGGAGGTGGAGCGGAAGCTCCGGGCCAAAGGCCACAGGAACGGGCGCACCCTCCGGATCGACCCCAACGCTCCGGAG
>JARRLD010000146.1:0-18692 GCA_037387345.1 Gemmatimonadota bacterium | reverse complement strand
GAAGCTGCCTGGAGATCCGGGCTCCCACCCGGCGTCGTGAAGATGCCCTCGGCCATGTTCCGGAGCAGGGCCTCGGCAGGATCCCCCGGGTCGAGCTTCTCCAGGAAGGCCACTCCCTCCACGGGGTCCGCCGAGGCGAGTCGGGCGTGGAGCCGGAGGCGGTCCGCCATCTCCGCCGCCACCAGGGCCGGCTGGATGTCCAGCTGCTGGACCAGGTCCTGGGCAAGACCCTGGACGCGGTCGACGGTCTTCTTCACGGCGAACCCGACGCCGACGGCTCCCAGGACCAGCAGGAGGCCGAAGACGATGGCTGCGCCACCCAGGAAGGAGATCCGGGGCTTCGATCGTCCGGTGACCGCTCGTTCGAATTCGTCGTGCATGCCTCTCTCCCTTTCTTCGTCCCGTCAGCTCGATGGTCTTCCGCCTGATCCACCTACCGGGGCCTACGAGAAAACAGGCGAAAGTGTTCTGCCGTGCCGGCGGGATATCGTCCTGAGCGCCGCGCGGACCTCCGGCGACGCGATCCCGTGAAACTCCGCGCCCCGGCGCCCGTAGTGGCTATGTAGAAAACTGCAATAGGAGGTCCGTGTGTCCCCTGTGCGCATGACGCAGATCACCGCCCTGGTGCTCAGGGCGGTGGCAGCCGGGTACCGATATGGCTTCGACGTCATGGAGGCCTGCGGCCTGCCCAGTGGCACGGCCTACCCGGCGCTGCGCCGTCTCGAGCGGGCGGGGCTCCTGAAGTCCCGCTGGGAGAGCGCGGCACAGGCCCACGCCGAGGGACGGCCCCGCCGAAGGACATACGAGATGACGCCGGCTGGCCGGTCGGCGCTGGCCGAAGCGGAGCAGAAGCTCGCCGAGGTCCGCCAGCGGTTGGAGGACCTCCCTCCTGCGCCGACGGGGGAGGCATGATGGATCTCGCGCGCCTGTGGGTGCGAATCGTCTCGGTCCTGGTGCCCGGTGATCGGAAAGGAGAGTGGATCGAAGAGTGGGATGGTGAGCTCGCCTCCCGCGGTGGCTCCATGCGCTACGCGTGGGGGTCCCTCGGCGACGCCTGGTACCTCAGAACGGAAGGGTGGACGATGGATGGGATGATACGGGACGTACGATTGGCGGTGAAGGGACTGATCCGACGGCCCTTCTTCACGGCCCTGGCCGGGGTCACGTTGGCCATCGGGATCGGCGCCAACACGGCCATCTTCAGCGTGGTGGACGCGGTTCTCCTGAACGCGCTCCCGTATCCGGAGAGTGAGCGGCTGCTGTCCATGAATCACACGGCGCCGGGGATGGGCGTGCCCCTGGTTCCCCATTCCGAAGGCACCTACCTGTTCTACTCCGAGGGCTTTCACACGTTGGAGTCGTTCTCCGTGTTCACGGACGACGCGGTGAACCTCGTCACCGACGGGGAGCCGCACCGCCTCCGTGCGGCCCGGGTGACTCAGCCGTTCTTCGACGTGATGGCCACGCAGCCCATGCTGGGCAGGGGCTTCGCCGAGGGAGAAGACCGACCCGGTGCCGAACCCGTTGCCATTCTGGGCTACGGGTTGTGGCAGCAGAGCTTCGGACGGGACGCGTCGGTGGTGGGCGCCACCGTGGAGATGGACGGCGTGCAGTGGAGGGTCGTCGGGGTGATGCCCGCAGGGTTCCAGTTTCCCCAGGAGACGGATCTGTGGACGCCTCTGGAAATCGACGATGTGGATCCCGAGCTGGGCTCGTTCGGACTCCTGGGCGTGGGGCGTCTGGCGGAGGGGAGCTCCGTTGCGGCAGCGCAGGCGGAGATGACCAACCTCCTGCACCAGTTTGCCGAGGCCAATCCCGAGGAGCTTCCTCAGAGCGTCCTGGATCAGGCCGGTCTGGTCGCCGACGTCAAGCCTCTCAAGAACCTCTACGTGCAGGACGTGGTCCAGGCCCTGTGGGTCCTCATGGGCACGGTGGGGTTCGTGTTGCTGATCGCCTGCGCCAACGTCGCCAACCTCTTCCTCGTGCGTGCCGAGGCGCGCCAGAGGGAGCAGGCGGTACGGACGGCCCTGGGCGCCAGTCGCGCGGATATGGTGCGCCTCTATCTGGCGGAGAGCCTGGCTCTCGCCCTGGGTGGAGGTCTTCTCGGCCTGGTGTTGGCTTCGGTGGGAGTCCAGGGGCTGCTGAGATTGGCACCCGTGGCGGTGCCCCGGGCCGCAGAGATCGGCATCGACGGAAGCGTGCTGGTCTTCACCGCCATCGCCTCGGTGGCGTCGGGCCTCCTGTTCGGCCTGTTCCCGGTTCTCGGATACGGCCGGCGTGATCTGTCCGGAGCCCTCAAGGAAGGGGGGAGGGCGTCTACCGTCGGTCGGGAGAAGCACCGGACCCGAAGTGCTCTCGTGGTGGCCCAGGTGGGGCTGGCCCTCGTCCTGATGATCGGATCCGGATTGATGGCTCGGAGCTTTGCGGCCTTGAGTGCCGTGGATCCCGGATTCGAGTCTGAAGACCGCCTCGTGTTCCGGGTCTCCCTGCCTTCGGCGGAGTATCCCGACGTGGAGAGCGCCACGCTCTTCTACCGAGCGGTCGAGGAGCGGATGGCGGCGATCCCGGGCGTGACCAGCGTGGCGTTGACCAACGCGGCGCCCCTCGTAGACACGAAGAGCGCCGGGCCCATGGAACCCGAGGACCGGCCGCTTCCCGAGGGCCAGCTCGCCCCCCTGGTCGATCGGCGACAGGTGGGCCCGGGCTACTTCGCCACCCTGGGGATCCCGATGATCGAGGGGCGGGAGCTGACCCTCGAGGACTCCGGTGAGGGAACCAGGACGGCCGTCATCAGCCGGACCCTGGCGGAGCTCCATTGGCCGGGCGAGAGCCCGCTGGGACGACGGATCCGATCCCAGGGGAGCCCGGACTCCGGCTGGGAGATCGTCGGTGTTGCGGACGACGTCCACTTCGAGACCCTCATCGACGAGCCTGCTCCCCTCATCTACTTGCCCCTGGTGGCGGGCTCGGCGGAGGAGCCGGGCGCGGCGCGCTCCCTGGACGTCGTGCTTCACGTGGGCTCGGATCCCCGCGGTTTCGTGCCGGCGGCCCGGGCGGCCCTGCGCGAAGTAGATCCGCGCCTGCCCATGGTGGAGCCCCGTCCCGTGACGAGCCTCGTGCACGACGCGATGGCGAGCACGTCCTTCACCGTGGTCCTCCTCGGGATCGCTGCCGGCATCGCGCTCCTGCTGGGCACCGTGGGCATCTACGGCGTCATCTCCTACGTGGTGAGCCGGCGTACATCGGAGATCGGCGTACGGATGGCCCTGGGCGCGCCGGCGCGTCTGGTCCTCCGCGACGTCGTGGGCCAGGGCATGACGCTGACGGGGGTGGGTGTGGCCGTCGGTCTGCTGGGTGCGTGGGGCGTGAGCCGAGCGCTCGGGTCGTTGCTGTATGGAGTCAGCGCGACGGATCCGCTCACCTACGTGGCCACGGCGGCGGGCCTGAGCCTGGTGGCCCTGCTCGCCTCCTGGCTTCCCGCCAGGCGGGCGGCCCGTGTGGATCCCGTGGAGGCCCTTCGCACGGAATAGAGCTTCCCGCTTCCAATGACGGGCCGGGGAGCCTATCCTATGGCCTGTACGGGCGCCGTCCCGGAAGGCTTCGGGGCGGCGCCTCCGTGTTGACTCGCGGCGACGGGAAGCCTCACGGGTCCGGCCGCGGCGTGGTGTTCAGGATGGGGCTGACCGATGCTGGATGAGATCAGAGACAGAATCGAGGAGGAGATCGCTCGCCTCACGGAGGAGTTGAACGTCGAGCTTCCGGCCAGGATCAAGGTGGCCCTGGAGCACGGCGACCTGCGGGAGAACTCCGAGTACAAGGCTGCCAAGGAGCGTCAGGAGTTCGTCCAGGCCCGCCTCAACCACCTCACCAAGCGTATGGGCGAGCTGTCCCGTATCGACGTGAAGGAGATGCCCTATGACAGGGTCGGATTCGGTTCCCGGGTGAAGATCCGTGACCTCGCCATGAAGGAGGACTTCGACTTCACCATCGTGGCGGGCGATTTCATCGACCTCGACGCGGGACACGTGTCCATCGCCTCTCCCATGGGTCGTGGGCTGCTCGGTGCCAGGATCGACGAGGAGGTGAGCGTGCACCTTCCCGCAGGCGAGCGACGCTACAGAATCCTGGAGCTCACGACCCTTCCCCAGCAGATGGAAGGAGCCGGGTCGGATTAGAGCCGAACCCTCCAGGGGTGTGCCGCCGACGGCCCCCTCGGGCGCGCCGGGGGTTGCGCCGAATCCTGAGAGCATGCCCCTCAACGATTCCTTTCAGCGACGACTGAGCGATCTGCAAACGGCCCTGGAAGCGGATCCGGCGGACACCGTGGCCCTCTCGGAGCTCTCGGGCATCTGGCTCACCGCTCATCAGCCGGAGCGCGGGCTCGCGCTGAGTCGACAGTGGACCGAAGTCGCGCCCGAGAGCGTGTCCGCCTGGCTCCAGCTCGTCACGGCCTATGGTGTCCTGGAGCGATGGGACGAGGCGTTCCAAGCGAACGTTCGGCTGCTGGAGCTCGCTCCCGACCACCACCTCGGCATGTTGAACATGGGGACCATCCAGGCGAACCGTCAGGAGCTGGAGGAGGCGCGCCGGTGGTGGAGCCGTGTGGTCGAGGAGGCGCCGGGGACCTCCGAGGCGCAGGCTGCGGCCGAGTCGTTGAGTCAGCTCGGCGGAGGTGGGAAGCCCTGAGCGTCACGCCCGTCCGATGGACCGCCGACGGCGGCGGGGTGGTGATCCTGGATCAGACCCGGCTTCCCGAGGAGCAGGTCGAGTTGGAGCTGCGCACGGCGGACGATCTGGTCGAGGCGATCCGAGCGTTGAGGGTCAGAGGGGCGCCGCTCATCGGGATCACGGCAGCCATGGGCCTGGCGGCCCTCGGGCGACAGGCGGAGAGGGCCGGAATTCCACGGAATGAGCTCATCCGCGAGGCGCGCGATTGTGCCGCGCGATTGATGGCCGCCCGGCCCACGGCCGTGAACCTCGCCTGGGCCGTGAAGCGCCTGGAGCGTGTTCTGGGGGCGCCCACGTCGACGGACTCGCCGGGATTGGCGCGCCGACTGGCCGAGGAGGCCGAGGCCATCCGGTCCCAGGATGCGCGGATGTGCCGACGCATCGGCGAGCACGGGCTGGCCCTGCTGGGAGGGGGTCACCGGGTCCTGACCCACTGCAACGCGGGCGTGCTCGCCACCGGGGGGATCGGCACGGCCCTCGCGCCCGTGTATCTGGCCCGTGAGCGGGGCATGAGCGTCCGCGTTCTGGTCGGGGAGACCCGACCCCTCCTGCAGGGAAGCCGGCTCACGGCGTGGGAGCTCGGGCAGGCGGGGATCGAGGTCACCGTCCTGACCGACGGGGCGACGGGTGCGCTGTTCCACCTGGAGCCGCCCGACGTCGTTCTGGTGGGGGCGGATCGCATCGCCGCGAACGGTGACGTGGCCAACAAGGTGGGGACGTACTCTCTGGCGATTCTGGCCCGTCACCACGGCGTGCCCTTCTACGTCCTCGCGCCCACGTCCACCGTGGACCTCGAAGCCGAGACCGGAGGCGACATTCCCATCGAGCACCGTGCGGCCGACGAGGTGCGGAGGGGCTTCGGCAGGACCACCACGGCGGAGCATGCCACGGTCTGGAATCCTGCATTCGACGTGACGCCGGCGGATCTGGTGACCGCGGTCGTGACGGAGCAGGGGATCTGCCGGCCGCCCTACCGGTCCGCGCTCCGAGACGCCGCCTCGAGCGTCACCGAGCCCGGTGGATGAGTCGATCTCGCCGGGACCCGACACGCACCACGGCGGAGGTGATCTCCGTGGGGCGGGAGCTCCACGAGGCCGGACTCGTGGCAGGCGTAGCGGGGAACCTGTCTGCCTTGCTGGGGGATGAGCGGATGCTCATCACGGTGGCCGGGAGTCACCTGGGCCGTCTGGAAACGGAGGACCTGGTCGAAACCTCCCTTTCGGGGCAGGTCGACGCCTCCGGCCGCGCCAGCTCCGAGCTTCCCTTCCACCGGGCGGCGTACCGGGCGGACCGGAGAGTCCGGGGCGTGGTGCACGTCCACGCCCCGGCGCTCATCGCCATCGGACTTCGCGGCGACGACATCGAGGACGCGCTTCCCGAGGTGGGGATCGCCACGGGCTCCATCGTGGTGATCGAGCCCACGGAATCAGGATCGGAGGAGCTCGGCCGCAAGGTCGGAGAGGCGGTGGCCCTGGGAGGACGTGTGATTCTGCTGCATAGACACGGAGCGGTCGCGGTCGGGTCGACCCTCCGTGACGCCGCGGACCGGATCGAGCTCGCGGAGCTCTCGGCCTACGCGGTGCTGCTTGCCGAGAACGAGGGCCAGGCCATCACCCGGAGGCGTCTGAGGCGGCTGACCCGGCGACTCACCGAACGCCTTGCAGCGTCCGCCTGAAGCGCGCGGTCGCCCCCACCACGCCGATTCCCGCCATCACGGTCAGGATCAGGAATTGCGGCCAGAGCTCCCGCACGCCGGAACCCTTCAGGAAGATGGCGCGGACGATCTCCAGGAAATGACGTAGGGGGTTCAGAAGGGTCAGGTCCTGGAAGACCTGGGGCATCGTGTCGATGGGGTAGAGAAAGCCCGAGAGGATGATGGCGGGCAGGATGAATAGGAACATGGCCAGAAAGGCCTCCTGTTGCGTGTTCGAGATCGTGGAGATGAACAGGCCGAAGGACAGCCCTGCCAGGATGAACAGGGCGGCGGCCAGGAGCAGCGCGGGCACCGAGCCACGCAGCGGAACGTCGAACCAGAGCAGGGCGACGGCGGTGACGAGGGACAGCTGGACCAGCGCGACGCCGGCCACGGGGAGCGTCTTCCCCAACATCAGCTCGCTTGCCGAGAGAGGAGAGACCAGCAGCTGCTCGAGCGTACCTACCTCCCGCTCCCGCACCACGGCCAGGGCGGTGAGGAGAAGGGACATCAACAGCACGATGACGCCGATGACCGCAGGGACGTTGTACACCCGGGACACGAGGGACGGGTTGTACCACGCGCGGGTGCGGAGATCGATCCGGGACGCAGGGCGCGATGCGGCGGTAGCGGCAAGACGGGCGCTGAGCTCCTGGACGATCTTGGCGGCGTAGCCTGAAGCTACGGTGGCCGTATTGGAGTTCGTCCCGTCGACCACGAGCTGAACGGCCGGGCTGCGGCCGGCCTTCACTTCGGCGGCGAAGTCCACCGGGATCTCCAGCCCGACCGTGGCCGTGCCATGGTCCAGGGCACGGCCCATGTCCGACGGCCTGTCCGAAGAGCCCACCACCCGGAAGTACCCGGAGGCGGTGAAGGCGTCGATGACTCTGCGTGATGCCGGTGTGCGGTCGTGGTCCACGACGAACGTGGCCACATTCCGAACGTCGGTGTTCACCGCGTATCCGAAGAGGATGAGCTGGATGATGGGCGCGACGAAGATGATCCGCTTGGTCTTGGGATCCCGGAAGAGCTGACGCACCTCCTTGGCCACCATCCGCCGGACACGGAGAAGCGCGAGGTCGAGGGACGAGCTCATGCCTGCAGCTCCTTGCGGAAGGCCTTCGTGGCCAGCCCGAGGCCGATGACCGCGTACAGCACCATGAGCACGGCCTGGGGCCAGAGCACCCCGATCCCCACACCCTTCAGGAAGATGCCGCGCGTGACGGTGACGAAGTACCGGGCCGGGATCAGGAAGGTCACTCCCTGGAGGATTCGGGGCATCGAGGCGATGTCGAACAGGAATCCCGAGAGAAGGACGGCAGGGAGGTAGGTCGCGACCATGGCGATCTGCGTGGCCAGGACCTGGGATTTCACCGCAGCAGAGATGAAGATGCCCAGGCCCAGGGCCCCGACGAGGAAGAGTATCGTCATCACGCCGAGCAGAAGTGCGCTGCCGTTCATCGGTGTTCCGAAGATGATCATCCCCGTCACCACCGTGGCCGTTACGTCGAACAGGCCGATCAGGAGGTAGGGGAGCAGCTTCCCCAGGATGACCTCCACACGGCTCACCGGTGTGGCCGCGAGCTGCTCCATGGTGCCCCGCTCCCACTCTCGCGCGATGGTGAGAGCCGTGAGCATGGCGGCGATGACCGACATGATCACCGCGACGAGGCCCGGCACGATCATGTGCCGGCTCTCGAGGTTGGGGTTGTACCACGTCCGAGGCTCCAGGCGGAAGGGCGGTGTGACCGGCCGCCCTTCCAGGATCACGCCCAGGCCGTGCCGGGTGACGATGGCGTCGGCGAAGTTCTGGGCGATGGTCGCGGTGTTCGCGTCACTGCCATCGAGGAGTAGCTGCACCGTCGGCTGCCGTCGGGAGCGCAGATCGCTGTCGTATCCGGGGGGAATGGACAGCACCCCCTTCACCCGGGCACGCACGAGAGCGGCCTGCCTCCACCAGCTCGCGACTGCCCGCGGTTCGGTCGCGGTCCACCAGGGCCAGGGGGATGTCGTTCACGTCCCAGGTGATGGCGTACCCGAAGAACAGGAGCATGAAGAGGGGCACCAGGAAGGCCAGGGCCATGCTTCGGGGATCACGCTTGAGCTGGATCCACTCCTTCCTGGCCATGGCGAGAAGGCGGATGACGTCCATGGTGGCCTATCCCCTCGCCGCGCCGCCGACGGCGCGCACCAGGGAAACAAAGACGTCCTCCAGGGACGGGTCCACCGGGTGGATGCCCTCCACGGAGCGGCCGGCCCTCCCCAGGACCAAGCGCACGGTGTCGCTTCCAGAAGCCTCGTCCGCCACGGTCACGTGCAGGTGACGCCCGAACATCGCGGCCTCGAGGACACCCGGCGCCTTCACCAGCGCGTCGACCGCCCGAGGCGCGTCGTCGGTGCGCACCTCCAGGATGGGCTCCACCACCCTCTCCCTCAGGGCGTGGGGGGCGTCGAGGGCGATGATCTTGCCACGGTTCATGAGGGCGAGGCGGTGACAGTACTCGGCCTCCTCCATGTAGTGGGTGGACACGAAGACCGTGGTCCCCTTGGCCGCCATGCCGTCGATGAGGTCCCAGAACCTCCTCCGCGCCACCGGGTCCACGCCGGAGGTGGGCTCGTCGAGAAAGAGGATGGGGGGCTCGTGCACCATGGCGCAGCCGAGAGCCAGACGCTGTTTCCAGCCCAGAGGCAGATCTCCGGTCAGCCGATCCTCGGCGTCCCCGAGCCCGGCCATCTCCAGGATCCAACGGCGGCGTGCCGAAAGTCGACGGTTTCCCACGCCGTAGAGTCCGGCGAAGAGGTCGATGTTCTCCCGGACGGTGAGGTCCGTGTACAGGGAGAACTGCTGCGACATGTACCCGATGGATCGCTTGATCGCCCGCCGCTCCAGGCGGATGTCGAGGTCCGCCACGCGGCCCTCTCCGGAAGAAGGCGCCAGCAGGCCCGTGAGCATCTTGATGGTGGTGGTCTTTCCGGCCCCGTTGGGGCCCAGGAAGCCGAAGATCTCGGCACGCACCTGGAAGGTGGCCCGGTCCACGGCGACGAAATCCCCGAACCGTCGGGTCAGGTCCCGAACCACCACGGGGTAGAGGGCGGCCTCAGGCATGGGAAGCCGCCCCCTGATCTGGCGCCGTCACGAGATGGATGAAGACGTCCTCCAGAGAGGGTGCCATCTCCTCGGACTCCCTCACGGCGAGCCCGGCGTCGGCCAGGGCCTGGAGCGGGGTCGCCTGATCCACTCCCTCCTCGATCAACATGTGCACGGTCTCCCCGAAAAGGGTGGCGCTCTCGACCCCGGGCATGCCCTTCAGGATGTCACGAGCCTCGCGGGGACGCTCCACCTGTAGGGAGACCATGGTCCCGCGAAGGGACCGCTGCAGCGCCTGGGGCCGATCCATGGCCAGGGGCCTTCCCTGGTCGAGGAGGACCACCCGATCGCATCGCTCGGCCTCGTCCAGGTACGAAGTGGACACCACCACCGTGATGCCCTCCCCGACCATCTCGTGCAGGATCAGCCACAGATCCCTCCGGGAGATGGGATCGACGCCGAAAGTGGGCTCGTCCAGAAGGAGCACTCTGGGGTGATGGGTCAGACAGCACGACAGGGCGAGCTTTTGCTTCATGCCTCCCGACAGCTTGCCGGCGAGGCGACCCTTGAACTCGTCCAGACGGCTGAAGCGGTACAGGCGGTCAAGGCGCTCGGGCCGGTCGACCTTCGGCACCCGATAGAGGTCGGCGTAGAAGTCCAGATTCTCCTGTACGGTCAGGTCCCCATACAGTCCGAAGCGTTGGGCCATGTAGGCCAGGCGGGGCTTGGCCGCCTCCGGCTCGACACCCACGTCCACCCCCTCCACCAGAGCGGTTCCGTCGGACGGAGGAAGGACTCCGGCCAGCATGCGCAGCGTTGTGGTCTTTCCAGCCCCGTCAGGGCCCACAATCCCGAAGAGCTCTCCGGTAGCCACGTCGAAGGTGAGGCCGTCGACGGCGGTGAGGGTCCCGAACCGACGGGTGAGTCCCGAAAGGGATACGGCGACTCCCACGGCCTCAGCTGCCGGACTCGAGGAGCGTGACATCGGCGGGGATTCCCGGCTTCAGGTCGAAGTCCCGGTCGTCGATGATACGGACCTTCACGGGGTAGACCAGCTTCGTGCGCTCCTCGGTGGTCTGCACGTTGCGTGGTGTGAACTCCGCCTCGCTTCCGATGAAGATCACCTCGCCGCGATACGCCCGCTCCGGGTAGGTGTCCGAGACGATCTCCGCCGCCATCCCGATCTGGACGCGACCGATCTGGTCCTCCCGCACGTAGATCCGCACCCACCGGTCCGTGGGATCGAGGAGGGTCAGCACGGGAGCACCCGGAGAGACGGCTTCCCCAGGCTCCCGGTGGCGGATCGTGATCCGGCCGGGGAAAGGAGCCCGGATCCCGGCGTAGTCCAGCGCGGCCGAGGCACGGTCCAGATCGGCCTCCGCCTGTTCGACCCGGGCCACCTGGGCCTCGATGGTCTCGGTCCGGGGGCCCTGTCGTACGAGCGCCAGGGCCTCGTCTGCCTGCGCGGCAGCGGCGTCCGTCACCTCGACCGCGGTTTCCGCCTGGTCGAGTGCTTGTTGGCTGATGGCCCCGCCTTCGAAGAGGCGACGGGCCCGGTCCACGTCCCGCCGGGCGTTGTCCGCGCGTTGCCGGGCGGAGCGGACCACCGCTTCCGCCTGCCTGATCTCTTCGATTCGGGCTCCGCGACGTAGCTCGGCCAGCCGCGCCCGGGCGCCCTCGAGCTGGGCCGCCGCCGCCGCCCTGCCCGCCGCCAGCTCCGTCTGGTCCAGACGAGCCAGGTCCTGACCTCCCGACACCAGGTCGCCTTCCCGAACGGTCACCTCCAGGACCCGCCCCGGAACCTGGAACCCCAGGTCTGCCTCGGTGGCCTCCACGGTGCCGGAGGCCTGGATGCGGCCGTCGTGGGCGGAGCCGCAGCCGGCGACCCCTGCCGCCAAGGAGACAGCCACGAGCACTTCGCTGACTCGCTTCTTCATCACCGAACCTCCAGCGCGTCGTCGATCCATGCACGGTCCAGGCGACCCTGGACGCGGGCTCTGGCCACGTGGGCCAGGACGAGGTCGTATCGGGCTCTGGCCCGGCCGGCCCGGGCACGGAAGAGTGCGGCCTCCGCTCGGAGGAAGTCCTGCTGGACCCCCGAGCCGGCCTCCAGGGCCAGCGCCTCGATCCTGGCCACCTCCTCCCATTGCGCCACCGCCGCCTCCAGAGCCTCGAACCGCGCCGCGGCCTCCACCCGCGCGGCCTCTGCGCCGTCCAGCTCCGAGGCGACGGTCAGCTCGGCGGCCCTGAGCTCTTCCTGGGCGGCCCGGAGATCCGCCTCCGCCCGAGCGATGGCGGACGAGCGGCCACCTCCGGTGAACAGGGGCCAGGACACGCGCAGACCGGCCTGCCATTCGGTGACGAATTCGCCGGTGCCGCTGCCGAAGTTCTGCAGGCCCGCCGAGGCCCTGAAGGTGGGGAGTCTCCCGGCGCGCTCCTGGGCCACGCGGGCCTGGGCGGCGGCCACCACCCGGCGCGCGGCTTCCACCCGCGGATCCACGCCGCCGTCCGGGTCCACTGCGGTCGGGACCCGCACATCTCGAAGTGCGCCGATGGAACCGGGAGCCACTCCCATGAGGCGGGCCAGGCCACGCTCCGCCAGCCCGACACGGGCCCGGGCGGTGGCCCGGTCGGCCTCCGAGTCCCGGAGCGCTGCCTCGGCACGGAGAACTTCGACGCGTGCCGTTGTCCCCTCGCGGAGTCGCTGGCCGGCGCGCGTAAGCTCGGCCTCCAGCGAGGCCACCTGTCGGTCGGCGGCGGCCAATACCGCGCGGCCCGCGAGAAGACTCACGTAGGAATCGGACACGGCCGCCAGGAGCAGCATCTCCGAGGCCGTTTTCCTACGGGCGGCGGAGGCTCCGAGCTCGTCTGCGGCTCGAATGCGGGCGCCGCGGGCTCCGCCATCGAAGAGGGTGAGGTCCAGCCCGAGCTGTCCCTGCACGAGGGTACGGTCGAAGTCCGGGGGCCTCGCCGGATCGAATCCATGAAGCGGAGCCACCACCATGGGCTCCTCGAAGCGCAACAACCCCCCTGAGGCCACGAGCGAAGGGAGGCGGATGGCCCGGGCAGCCCGCCGATCGGCGTTGGCCGCGTCGACCGACGCCTGGGCAGCCTTCACGGACGGGTGGGTCGAGAGGGCCGAGTCGGCGGCCGCACCCAGGGTGAGGGTCTGCGCGCCGAGCGGGCGGGGGCCGGCTCCCGCGCTCCATACCAGGAGGAAAACCGCGAGTCGGACGGACCGTAACACGTTGCGATTCATGGTGTGACCTCGTCGGGAGCCTTGAGCCCCGCGCGGACGAATGCCTTGACGTGATCCGCCACCGCGTCGCGAGCCGAGGGATCGGTGAGGTCGATCCCCCCGAGCTCTCGGATCATGGGCGCCGCGATGGCGAGGAAGATCGGCTGGGAGACGACGGAAAGGGCCGACAGAAACGGGTGCGCCACACGGATCGTCCCGTCGGCGCGCCCGCCCTCGAGGATCCGTACCACGTGCCCGGCGTTTCGGCGGACGATGGCGAGAACCTCGGGCGGAGGTGTCTTGCCGGCCGTGATCTCCTGCAGCATGAGTCGAGGCATGTCCGGGTTGGCCGCGAGGTGGTCGAAGAACACGTCGATGACGCGGGCCAGACGATCGAGGGACGTCCCCTCCGCCGATGCCACGGCACCGACGCGGTCCACCAGGGGAGTGAGCACCGCACGGAGCACGGCCCCGTACAGGCCCCGCTTCGAGCCGAAGTGGTACGTGACCGCTCCGAGGTTGACCCCGGCTCCACTCGTGATGTCGCGGACCGAAGCTCCGTCGAACCCCTTTTGCGCGAACAGTAGGCGGCCGGAGGCCAGGACGGCGGATCGGGTCTCGTCCCCCCGGCTCCTGGGGTCGCGTCGCTGGGTGTCTGGCTGTTCATTCATACGTTCGTATCAATAGCTTCCGTGGATGATCGCGTCAAGGGAGTGAGCGACGGCCCTACAATCCGGTGCGTACGTATCGGTGGATCGCGTCCACCGCCCGATCGATGTCCTGGAAGGAATTGTAGAAGTGCGGCGCGAACCGGATCCCCGGGCGGTCTCTGCCCGGCCGCGCCGCAGCCACGATTCCGTCGGACTCCAGCGTCTGGAGGACTCGGCCGGGGTCGAGTCCCGCCGGATCGAAGGAGACCACGGCGGCTCGCAGCTGCGGGTCCGGGGAGCACCACAGGCGCACTCCGTCGATGGACGCCAGCCCTTCCACCAGCGCGTCGGTTAGCTCCCGACTCCGGGACTCGATGGCCCCCTGGCCGATCCCGGTCAGGAAATCGATCTGCGTGCCGAAGGCGTGGATGGCTGGCTCGTCCCTCTGTCCCATGCCTTCGTGGGTCCGGGACAATCCCGTGGCACCTGCGTAGGCGCTGTAGATCGAGGGCCAGAACCGGTCCTGCACGCAGCGATTCACATAGAGAAGCCCTGTCTCCTTGGGCCCACAGGGCCACTTGTGGGCGCTCCCGGTGAAGAAATCCGGGCTCAGGTCGGACAGGTTCAGATCGAGGAGCCCCAGGGTCTGGGCGCCATCCACCAGGGTGAGGACGCCCAGGTCTTGGGCCAGGTGGCAGAGCTCGCGAGCCGGGAAAAGGTCCCCCGCGGTGTTGGTCAGGTGGGAAAAGCCGAGCACCCGGGTCCGAGGCGTAACCGCCCGACGGAAGGCGTCCACGTAGTGTTCCCGGCCCGGGTGGGGATTATGGACGGGCAGCTCACGGACCTGGTATCCGAACCGCTCTCCCTTGGCCCGCCATGCCTGATGGTTGCTGGGGTGATTGTCGGCGAAGACGAGGACCTCGTCTCCCGGCTCCAGGTCCAGCCCGGAGGACACCCAGTTGTTGGCTTCACTGGTATTTCGCGTGATGAGGATCTCGTCCGGTGAGACACGCAGGTAACGCGCTAGACGATCCCGAACGCTCTCCTTCGCCGCGTGCATCTCGCTACGGAAGGTCGGCACCGGTTCGCTGTCCAGCCGCTCCGTGTACTCGTGCACGGTGCGGAGCACATGCCTCGGGGCCGGGCAGAGATTGGCGGCATTCATCACGGTGAGCTCGTCCGGGATCGAGAACCGGGCCCGGATCTCGTCCCAGTCTGCAGCCGACCGGGGCGGAACCGGAGGCGCCGCCCAAGCGACCGAGAGCGTCCGAAGGGCCGGATGACCGAAGAGGGCGGCGGAGCCACCGAGGGTGAACAGGCGCGCGAGCTGTCGTCGGCTCAGGGAGTAGGAGGCCATCATGCCTTCCAGGGGTCCGGGCGAAAAGCTGAGTCGTGCCGAACCGTACGCCCCCGACCGGGGGCGAGGCAATACGGCGGTCGGAGGAGCTCGCTGCCGGGGCCGTCTCGGCTCGTCGTCGTAGGCGAGAGCGGCCCCGGTCCGATAGCTGCGGGCCCGGTCCTACCGCATCCTCATCTGCAGCGTCCGGTGGCAGAGAGAGCACGTCTCCAACAGGTCCCCGTAGACTGCCGCGCGATCTCGGGGTGTGCTCGCGGCGGCGGCCTTCTCCGACAGTCCCTGGACACGCATGGCCAACCGATTCGCCGGATCGTTGGTGCCGAAGTCCATCGGGCTGCTTCCCAGCGCGCCGGCCCCCGCGGCCCAGGCGGCTGCGGAGGGTCCGACGAGCCCTTCCCAGAGTCGGTCTGAGGCCCAGGCGTGCCGTTTCATGGACTCCGACGGGACGCTGGACATGGGTGGAGGTTCCACCACGGTGATGTTCGGTCCGCTTCCCAGGGCCGAGTGACATGACCCGCAGGCGTTGCCCATTCTGGCCACGGCACGACCCAGGCCGGCCAGATCGTCCTCTGCGGCGATGATCCGGGCCTCGTTGCGCATGGCCTCGAGGGCCTCTTGCCCGCCCGCCGGGAACTCCTCGGCTCGGTGTGTGGCGAGCCACCGGGCCGGCGACCGCGTATCATCGATGGAGCCATCCACGACGGCAGAGTGAATCTCCCCCACACGGGCGTAGTGGACGTACATGTGGCTCATGCCGGATGCTTCGGGATCCGGCCCTCCCGCGCAGGCCGCCAACGCGACGAGCGACAAGGAGAGGAGCAGCGTCCGAGGAAGGCCTTGGTGTAAGCCGGTCACGTATCCTCCATTCACGGCGCCGGCCGGTGAGGACGCCGGCTTGCCGCGTGACGGCAGGAGGGCCGCGGACCACGTGTCCAAATCTAACGACTTCCATCCCCGTCTGTAGGGGCGGGACGCGGCCGAAAACGGCACATGCCCTGCGTTGCGGGGTTTCCCGTTTCGAGAACGCCACTCCTGACGACCGAAGGAGTCGACCATGGTCAAGACCCCTTCCACCATGCTGCCCCTGGGTACCCCCGCGCCCGCCTTCTCCCTGCCCGAGCCGGCCACAGGGCGGAGCCGCTCGCTGGATGACTTCGCGGAGTCGCCCGCGCTCCTGGTCATGTTCCTGTCGAACCACTGCCCCTTCGTGAAGCACCTGGCCGGGGCCCTTGCCGATTTCGGTCGGGAGTACATGGGGAGCGGACTCGCCATGGTGGCGATCAATGCCAACGACGTGGCGAGCTATCCGGACGACAGTCCGCACAGGATGGTAGAGGAGGTGGAGCGGCGTGGCTACCCGTTTCCGTACCTCTTCGACGACTCCCAGGAAGTCGCGAAGGCCTTCCACGCGGCCTGCACGCCGGACTTCTTCTTGTACGACCGGGAGCGCAGCCTCGTCTATCGAGGACAGTTCGACGCGAGTCGTCCCGGCAACGACGAGCCCGTCACGGGAAGGGATCTGCGGCGGGCGTGCGACGCCGTGTTGTCGGGCGCGATCCCGTCGGGGGAGCAGACGCCCAGCGTTGGATGCAACATCAAGTGGAAGCCGGGCAACCATCCGTCCTGGTTCGGATGAAAACGAAAGGACGCCACCGGGCGTGTTGTCCCCGGTGGCGTCCAACTGTCAGCAGCCCGGCACGACGGCCGGTACGGCGCGAACAGTGTGATCGGTTCGGCTTAGGAGCCGTGACGGCGATCGCTTGCCCTGGCCAGGCTGGACAGTGTACTCGGACTAGACAAGGATCACCTCCTTAGCAGCGGTTGGACTTCGGGCTGAACACCGGCGGGCTCGCGGTCCCGCGGTCCGAATCCGACCCTCTCAGGAGGGACCGGCTCCGGCCCAGACCATATGTTTTCCTTTGGTCGGCCCCAAGCTATCGAGCGGTCCATCGGATTGCAAGGATGGTGTGCACAGGATCTGGTGGCCGACGGATCGGGTTCCCCGACATGTCGTGCCCCGGCGCCGGCTTCAGGCTCTGCGATAGGCCCAACGGAACAACATCACCGTCACGGCCAGAGCGATGGCGATCCACAAGAAGCCCCAGAAGGCGGTCGGAATCCCCGTGTACTCGGCAAGCATGAACGCGTCGGATTGGAGCTCGGGCCGATCCAGGATATCGCTCTTGATGTCCAGGATGGCGTAGAGGCTCGACGTCAGGCCAAGGACCAGGAGAAGTCCACGGTTGAGGCCCACGGACAGCCTCTTCGCCGACACGATCATCGCCAGGCCGAACAAGGCGCCGAAGCCGATTCCAAACCCGCTGCGCACATACAGCAGTGTGAGCGCAACGACGAGGACGCCGATGACGCCGTTGAGGATGTCCGATCGGATCCTCGGGAGGCGCGAGGCGGCCACCATGAGCGAGCCCCATCCCAGGCTGCCGAGATAGCCCGCCGAGAGTGTGAGGAACCGGCTTCCTCCCATGGTGAGGGTCGCACCACCCTGACGAGGATCCAGCACGATCCGGTCCAGAGATCCCCCGGTGGCCACAGCCGCCAGGGCATGGCTGATCTCGTGCAGCAGGACCACGAAGATCTTCAACGGATAGACGGCGGGCGTATCCCACAGGAACCACAGCGCTCCGAAATAGACGGCGAATCCCGCGAGGAATCGAAGCTTGCGGCGAGTTGAGTCAGCCATGGGTGTCCGGGTCGAATCTTCGTTTTGCCCCGAGGCGCTTCGCTTCGTGGGCGTGTCTCGTGTCAAACGCTCAGTGGGCCCTACGGCTGCCCCTGCGGAGGGGTTTCCGGCGGGTAGCGCCTCTCCAGGAGCTCGGCGTGCGCTTCCATCTCATTACGGGCGATCTCCGCACCCTGCCCCGTGGCGCCGAGAGCGGCCAGGGCGGCGTCGGCCATGCGATCGTGGCTGAGCCCCGTCGCAAAGCCCAGGGCCGCGGACCAACGGTACACCAGGTCGTTCCATCGGCGGCGGAGCGCCGCCCGCTCCCCGTCGGCGATTGTCAGGCTCCGCCTGTGCGCCTCCTGCAGGGCGGCGGCCCTGCGAGCATCCGGATCCGTGAGCCGCTCGGTGTCCAACCACGCGTCCAGGACGGCTCGAGGGTCCTCCACCTGATCGGCCACGTCCCGTGCGACGCGAGACCGTTCCTCCTCGAAGGGAACGACCTCCCGTCCCTCCAGGCGCAGAATGTGAAACCCGTAACGGGTCTCCGTCACCGGGCTGATCTCTCCCACCGACAAGGCGGAGGCCGCGGCCCAGAACTCGTCGACCCAGGCTCCTTCCCGTCCCGGCGTGAGCAGCCCCTGTCGGCCTTCGGCCCCCGGTTCCTCCGACAGCGAAGCGGCCGTCTCGGCGAAGTCGGCTCCTGCCTCGAGGAGGTCCAGGGCCCGCTCCGCCTTGGCCCTGGCCTCGGCTCTCGCCGACTCGGCTTCCCAACGCTCGGAGAAGAACAGGATGTGCCGCACCGTGAGCTGGTAGGCAGGGTCCGTCAGGTACTGCGCCCGGAGAACGGCATCGTCGATGCCGCTCTTTTCCAGCGTGAGCTCGGCAGCGAGGATGGACAGCAGGCGATCGTCCTCCCATTCGCGGATCAGCGGAGCGCCCAGCTCCTCGGTGGTGGAATCGGCGACAGCCAGACCGAAGGCCGTGAGATGCGCCAGGGAAGCCTTGCGCGCATCGGACAGGCCCAGGAGCTGGTCCCGGGTGAAGGCGACGTCTCCGACGACGAGAGCCGGCGGAGCCGTCTCTCCACACGCCAGGAGAAGCACACCGACGACCAACACGGTTCTTCGCATGGAGCTAAACTGGAGTCTGGAGCCCCGGGAGCCAACCGGGAGGCAAGCCGCGCCGGGCCCCACGGGCGCCTTTCGGGGTAGTCAAGACGATCCGCCAACCTGCTCCATCCTCCGACATCGGAGCT
>JARRLD010000145.1:0-9354 GCA_037387345.1 Gemmatimonadota bacterium | reverse complement strand
GACGCTCTGCCAATCGTGTGGGGGATCGCCCGAGACCGGGCGCCACAGATCTTTGCGTGACCCGGACCAACGTCTCAGCGACCCTACCCCATGGGATTGGCACGACCGTACGTCCGGCCAGCCCCCGCTGGCGAGGGTGGACAACACGAGGCGCCACCCCCAGGGCCTGCGGGGGTATCCCCTCGCCCGCCGCATCGGCAGGCCGGTACGGGCAGGCGCCGTACGCGCAGTTGCGAGGCCGCGCGCCATGAAGCACAATGCACCCGGGAGGTGCACGGAGGTGGCCGACGTACTTCAACCGGGCCGGACAATGAACCTTCTCAAGCGTGCGGGCCTGGGGGCAGAAGCAGGGGCCATCGCGGCCGGGGGAGTTGCCGTCTTCTTCTTCGTCTTCGATCTCCTTCGTCTGGACCCGCTGGCTACGCCCGGAGCCCTGTCGGGCTCGACCGTCGGGCCGGGCTCGATATCCATCGATCTGACCAGCCTCGCCGGTGTCGCGGCGGCTCTGGTCACCGCGGCCGACCTGGCCGCGTTGACCACCGTGCATCTCCTCACATTCAGCGCAGCCGGCGCGCTCGCGGCGCTCCTCTTCGACTGGGGGCGCGGAGGCGGCCCGACCCGGGGGTTGGCCATCCTGGGCATCTCCGCTGCCGCCTTCTACGGAACGGTTGTGTGGTCCGACGTCCTCGGGCTCCTGGACACGGCAGGGTGGGGGACGATGGCCTCCATCGTCCTCATCGCGGCCGTGCTGCTCGCTGGATCCCTCCGCATCGCGTTCATGCCGACACCAGAGGATGAGGTAGCCGACGGAGGAGCGTCGTAGCAGGCGAAGTGCCGACGGCGGAGTCGCCCGTGCCCCCATCCCCAGGAACTCGGCTTCGCCGGTATGGGTCCGATCTCTTAGGGACCTCTTTCTAGGGCCCCCGGTACCTGCTGTTCGAGCGGCTCTCCATCCACCGTCTGGCAAGCTCCAGGACGCGGTCGACGTCGGATACGTCATTGTAGACCCCAACCGACATCCTCAGCACTCCCCGGCGGATCGATAGGCGGACTCCGTGGTCGGCGAGATATCGATGGAGGTCGTTCATCGCGGGGTCGTCCGCCGTGTCATGGTGTCCTCCACCGCTGTGACCCACCGCCACGATGTGGCCGAGGTGAGGACCAGGCGAACCTCCGGCCACGGGCAAGCCAAGCTCAAGCATTCCGGCGGCGAGGCGGGCCGAGAGGGCGCGCACGTGGGTCTCGATCCGTCCTACACCCCATCGGCGGATGAGGGAGAGCGCCGCTTCGGCCGCCCGGGCCCCCAGATAGTTGAAGTTGCCCAGGTCGAACCGGCGTGCCCCCGCAGCATACGGCAGATCTCCTCCGCTGCGGGCCGTCTCACCGGCGTCGGCGCCGAGATCCATCCCGTATCGGGCGACATGGCCGGGTACGAGCGTGTCGGCCAGAGGCCTGCGGACGTAGAGGAAGCCGAACCCGTAGAGCGAGAGCAGGGATTTCTGGGTGGCCACGGCCAGTGCGTCGAAGCCGAGCTCGTCCACGCGCGTCCGGATCGCGCCGACCGACTGGGCACCGTCGACGAGGAGTAGCGCGCCTTGCGCATGCGCCGCGTCGGCCATTGTCCGCACGTCGGTGACGAACCCCGGCGAGAACGAAACGTGCGGCACCGTAACCAGCCGCGTGCGTTCGTCCACCGCGGCCGCCATGGCCTCGACGGGAATCCGCCCCTCGTCGGGCTCCAACGCCCGAACGTCGATTCCCTTGAGCTTCCGCAGGTTGTACCAGAGAAAGACGTTGTTCGGGTGCTCCAGCTCTGGGCAGATCACCACGTTGTCCCCGGCCGTCCACGGCAGGCTGGCCGCGAAGAGGTTGAGACCTTCCGAGACGTTCTTGGTGATGGCGATCTCATCGGAGGTGCACCCGAGCAGCTCGGCCATGAGGTCCCGGGATCGTTCCACGGCCGCCTGGAGCTCGCTCTTGTCGCCGGTTCCTGAAAGCCGCTCCCGGAGGTGTCGCTCCACGGCCTCCGCTACGGGAACGGGGATCAAGCTTCGGAGAGAGACGTCCAGGTAGACCTGATCCTCGACACCGGGAAACAGCCTTCGGACCTCCTTCACGGGACGCCTCCCGTGACCGGGCCCTCCACATGCGCCACCCACGCAGTCCCCACCATGTCACCCATGACGTTCACCGTCGTGTTGCCCATGTCGACAAGGCGGTAGATCCCGCCTACGATCGCAGCCAGCTCCAGCGGCAAGTCGAATGCCTGGACCAGAATCAGAGCGACCACGAAGCCTCCTCCCGGTATGCCTCCGGAGCCCGCGGAGAGGAGCAGCCCCATGAGGAGGACGGACAGGAGCTCACCGGGTGTGAAGGTCACGCCTGCAGCCTGCGCCGTGAAGAAGAGCACCCCCATCAAGAGCACCGCCGTGCCATCCTTGTTGATCTGCGCCCCGAGCGGGAGGGTGAACGAGTAGACCGGCCGCGGCAGCCCGATCCGCTCGGCAACGTCCAGGGCCACGGACAGGGAGGCCAGGCTCGACGTCGTCGCGATGGTCGTGGCCCACACCGGCCCCGTGTCTCGGATGAACCTCCAGACGTCGCGCTCCGTGAAGAACCGGAGGAACGCCAGATAGACGAGCACCATGACCAGCTGTGCACCCCAGACACCTCCCACGAACACGGCCATGGGCCCGAACAGCTCAGCGCCGTAACGACCGACCGTGACCGCCATCAGAGCCCCGATGCCGTAGGGAGCGACCATGAGGATCAGGTCCACGAGCTTCCGGAAGAGGTCGGCCAGGTCAGCGTACGCCTGACGCAGGCGATCCCGGGGCGAGACCGGCAGCCAGAGTGTCGCGACGCCGAGAAGCACCGACACGACGACCAGCTGAGCCACGTTGCCCTCGGCGAAGGCACGAAAGACGTTGGTTGGCACCAGGTCCAGAAGGATCTGGGCCACGGAAGGAGCGGCTCCCACCTCCCGGTCCACCACCTGGCCCAAGGTCATCCCCACGCCGGGTCGGAGCAGAGCCATCGCCCCCACACCGAGAACCAGCGCCAGGAACGTAGTGGAGAAGAAATACGCGACGATCCTGGCGGCCAGGCGCCCGAAGGTCCGGAGGTTGGTGAGGGCCGTAAGTCCCGCCAGGAGGTTGAAGAACACCAGGGGGACGGCTGCCAACATCAGCAGCCGAATGAAGAGATCACCGACAGGCTCGACGATGGAGATGCGCTCCCCCAGGGCAGCGCCGAGGGCCGCCCCGAGGATCATGCCGGCGAGGATCTTCGTGCCGAGACCCGGCCCCGAGGCGTTCGGCTCGGGCCGGGGTGGCGCCGTCACCGTCGCTGCCCCGCCGGGTGCCCCAGATCGGACAGGTGCGCGAGTACTCGCTCGAAGAGCAACTCGTAGTAGACCAGGGTATTCTCGGCCGTGAGCGGGACCCACTCGTCCACGGCGGCCGGGTTACCCTCGAGGACCTCCCCGTTGGGGCGGACCGTGTGGCCGATGTTCCACATGAAGCCCACCACGGGGGTGTCGGTGCCGGGGAATGTCAGGACTTCCTCCCACTCCCAGGTATTGGAGTAGCCGCCCGCCGTCATTCCGATCACGTGCCCCAGGGCGTTGTCCACGATGATGGAGTTGAACTGATCCAGGTGGGAGCCACCCTTCGGCCCGGAGACCACCACCAGAGGACCACGAAAGTGCACCGCTGAGGGCGGCAGCACGCCGTCGGAGTCCCTGGGCGCGTGCGCGAGCTTGAAGGGCACGGGCGCGGTGACCGAATCTCCCCGGGCCAGGGCGGCCATCAGGTCCTCCTCCAACCACGCCATGAGCCACTCACCGTCGTCCACGACCTCGGGCACGCCACCGTCGTTGATGTCCCGCGCGGCGAAGTCCGCACGCTTCGCCTCGACGAAGGGCTCGATGATGTCGCTCACGCGGACGGTACCGAAGGTCGTCTTGAACGCACGGGGAGTCATATGTTGGATCGCGTAGGCCCCGAGGGATCCACCTCGGCTGCGTGTCACGTCCACCAACAGCGCGTGATCGAGCCAACCCTCCCGTTCGGCGATGGCGACGAGGGTGTCCACGTCCGCCACGAGTGTCTCGCGAAAGCCGTACCAGATCAGGCCCACCAGGGGTCGCCCGTCGTCAGGGTAGAGGAGGTCGTAGGTGGGGGTGGACCTGACCACCTGCATGCCCGGGTACCGAGGCTCCGACCGACCCTCCCACCGGAGGGTAGCGGCCTCCCGGTACGGCAGGGTGACGGACCGGCGCGTGCCATCCGGAGCCTCCACATCGAGGCGGAGGGCTTCGGCCCGAAGCTCCGGTGGAAGGGCCGCCGTGTGCATCGTCAGAGCCTCGGCGATCTTCCATCGCAAGCCGGTCAACGACGAGTGCCGGGTCCACTCGCGCAGGTTCGCCTCGTACTCCGCGATGGCCATCCCGTTCACCGAGAGCACCGCCCAACCCGCCTCCGGCCCTTCGGCCAGGGCCTCGTCGTCGGCCACGTCTCCGACGAAATAGGCCGGGCCGTCGACCCCGTAGTCGGGGAACACCCGAATCGGCGCCTGGCGTGGCTCCGGCGCAGCCGGGCCACCCCACACATCGATCCCCGTGCTGTCCGGCAGGCTCAGGCCGCCGGGCACGAGAGCGACATCGAGGTGTCGGTCCCGGCGGGCGTGGCTCAGGCGAGCCAGGGCATAGAAGAGCTTCTCCTCGCTGTCGGCCACCACCACGTCATCGCGAAGGGACCACATGGCCGACAGAGGCTCGAAGCCGAGAGCGTGCTGCTTCGGCTGGGAGAACGCCGTTCTGCGAGCGGTGCGCGCCATGATGGTGTCGAAGAGGGCCGCGCGGAGCTCAGGCGTGCCCGCCGCGGGGTCCGCCGGGCCTGCGCAGGCGACGGTAGCCCCGAGGAGGGCGACCGCGAGGACAGGGGCGATGCCGGGGATTCGGTCCATGACGCCTAACTTGCGTTGACCGCAACGATCGGCAAGAGTGGATTCATGGACACCGGAGTACGGATGAAGCGGCTCGGGGTCGCTCTGCTCGCCGCGTTTGGGTTCTGGGCCTGCGCCCAGAGCGAGGGCTCGGGCATGATCGACCGGGACACGCTGAGCCAGCGGCAAAAGGACAGCATCGTCTCGACGATGCCCATTCCCGGCGCCGCTCGGATCCGTGACGCCCAGCGGGCCCAGGACGCTGCCGCAGAACGCAACCGCATCCTCGACAGCATCGCGTCGGGTCGGTAGGGGGTGCCAGCCGGGTCGTGGGGCGCTTCAGTGGATCGGCAGCCGGTGGACCCGCCTCCGGTCAGCTCGTCACCGACCGAAGGGCTCGATCCGCACGCACCGACAGACCTCGGCGAACCTCGGGTCGGGCCAAAATAGGTCCGGCTCCAGCAGCCGCACGGTCCACACGGTCGGATCCTTGTACCGGCAGCCCTCCTCGAGCACCGAGAACGCCTCATCCAGGCGTCCTGCGGCCGCACACGCCGTGGCCCTGTAGAGGGTGGGCACGTACTCGTGCGCCGCTCGCGCGCTGAGCTCGTCGCAGACGAGGCCGGCGCTTGTGGAGTCGCCCGCACGTGCGTACACGAGGGCGAGAACGGCCAGGGCCCACGGGTTTCTCCCGAAGGCCAGAACGCTGTGCGCTGCAACCTCGAGCGCCTCTTCGATCCGGCCGCACCGCGATAAGGCGATCGTCCGGAAGATCGCCGGGAGGAGGGACGCACGGTCGCACTCGATCGCTTCGGCTGCGACGCGCTCGGCTTCCTCGTTCCGCCCACCGGCCGTCAAGATCCAGGCGAGGATGCCTCTCGGATACGCTGCCAGCGGGTCCAACGCCACGGCCTGTTCCACCATGGCCCCTGCCTCGGACGTATGCCCCTGGGCTCCCGAGAGCACGCACACGGCATACCAGCACCGGGCCTGCAAGTGATTGGGGTTGATCTCGAGCGCCCGGAGCATGGACGCCTCTCCCCCCTCCCAATCATGGCGGTAGAGGATCCGTTGTACTCCGACGCTGGTGTGGGCCTCGGCCAGGTTGGGATCGATCGCCAGCGCCCGTGCCACGGCTTCCCCACCGACCGCGCGCTCTCGATTCACGCGCAGGCCGTAGAAGTCGAGTAGCCAGTTCACGTCCGAGATGCCGGCCAGGGCCAGGGCATAGTCCGGGTCCAACTCCAACGCCTGCTCGAAGAGTCGTCGTGCCTCCAACAAAGCGAGCCCACGTCGATACAGCGTGGCCCTGCCCTTCAGATACAGCTCGTATGCCTCGAGATTTCGGGTCGACGGCTTCACCAGCGGACCCGATCGTCGCTCTACCAACGCGACCTTGAGCCGGTCCGCGACGGCTTCGGCGATCTCGTCCTGCACGGCGAAGATGTCGTCGATCTCCCGGTCGTACTTCTCGGACCACTCGTTCCTGCCGTCGCGCACGCTCACGAGCTGGGCGGTGATCCGAATACGGTTTCCCGCCTTGCGAACGCTCCCCTCGACGACGTACGCGACCTTGAGCTTCGAGGCCACGTCGGCGAGGTCGCTGCGCCCGTCCTTGAACGCGAAGGACGACGTCCTTGCGGCCACCCGAAGCTCGGGGAGCTGAGAGAGGGCGTTGATGATCTCCTCCGTGATTCCGTCGGTGAAGTATTCGTTCTCGGGATCCGCGGAGAGATTCGCGAAGGGGAGCACGGCCACGGACTTCTCGTCGGGACTCGCCAACGGCGGCTCCGCCGTCTCGCCTGATTTCAACGCTGCCACGAGCTGGGCACCCGTGGCGTATCGGTCCGCCGGCGCGCGCGCCAGCAGTCGGGACACCACCCGACTCAGGGCAGCCGGAACGCCGTCGCGGACGTCCGTCACCAGGGGGGGAGTGAACGCGAACCGCTTTGCCATCACCGCCTGCACCGTGGCACCCGTGAACGGTTCCTCTCCGGTGAGCATCTCGTAACAGACGCAGCCGAGCGCGTAGAGGTCCGCGCGCCCGTCGATGTCCTCCTCCCCCGCGACCTGCTCGGGTGCCATGTACGCCGGCGTCCCCACCGTGACGCCGGCCTGCGTCAGGGCCTTGGGTTCCTCGGCGGCGGCAGTGATGGCCTTGCCGATGCCGAAATCGGTGACCACGGCATGCCCCTCGTGGAGCATGATGTTCTCGGGCTTGATGTCGCGGTGCACGACCTCGTGGCGGTGGGCGTAGTCCAGCGCGTCCGCCACCTCCGCCGCGATCTGACGCGCCTCGTCCACCGGAATCTGTTTGGCCGTCCGAATGCGCTCCCTCAACGACTCGCCTACGACCACGGGCATCACGAAATAGAGAAATCCGTCAGCCTCACCCGAGTCGAAGAGGGGCAGGATGTGGGGGTGGCTCAGGCGGGCCGCGATGCGGATCTCGCGCACGAATCGATCCGCGCCGATTCCGAACGCGACATCCGGTCGCAAGACCTTGACAGCCACCTTCCGCCCGTGCCGTACGTCGCGCGCAAGGTAGACCGTGGCCATGCCGCCCTCACCGAGCTGGCGCTCGATGTGATAGCGCCCTTCGAGGGCAGAGTTCACGCGGGTAATGAGGTCGGACACGGGCATGTTCTCGGCGGAACGTGGGCAAATGGCCCCCCATGTTAAGACGCGGCTGCCCAGATTGCACAGGGTCTCGCGTGCCCGAGCTTGCCTCCTCTCCACCCTCCCCGCACACTCCGGCCCACGGCTGCCCAGTCTTCGAGGAGGGACAATGAAGGACTGCTCGATCCACCTCACGCATCGTCCCGGCGACTTCGCACGTGTCGCGCAGGCGCTGGCGCGCCGAGGTGTCAACATCAAGGCACTCGCGGCTCTCAGCATCGACGGGCACGCGATCGTCCGCATCGTTCCCGACGACATCCGGGGAGCCCGCCGCGCCTTCGAAGCCGAGAACATCCGATTCGAAGAGAGCGAGGTGCACGTGGTGCTGCTCGAGAACCGTCCAGGTGAGATCGCCACCGTGGCCAACCGTCTGGGCGATGCAGGCATCAACCTCGAAGCACTCTACACCACCGGGATCAGCGAGGACCTCGTAGAGATCGCCGTCGTGTGCGACAACCCCAAGAAGGCCAAGAAGCTGTTGGAGGAGTTTTGATCCGGCGCAGTGGAAGACCCACCCACGCCATCGGAGGCAGGTCAGTTGCGGCCTGACGTGATTCAGGGTCGGGCGCGGCAGTCACGCAGGAAGCGGATCTGGGCACGCTCCGTGGTCTCGATGTCGTCGAAGAACGCTCCGAGATAGCTGATCGCCCGCTCCCGCTCTCCGTCCTCCAGGTAGGGGAAGCCCCTGTACAGGCCCAGGATCTCCCCGCGGAGCCCTCGGAACGTCTCCAGGACGGGGTCCATGTCCAACCCGGGCCAACACCAGCCCAGGAAGAGGCGCTCCTGGACCGAGCGCAGGCCAAGCCGCGGGTGCGGGATCGAGTACGGTGCGTCGACGATGCCCGAGAAGTCGAAGTCGTAGGGCACGGTCAGCGCCCTGCCTCCCCGGTCCAGCAGCTCGACGTTGTGCCCGACGTCGTCCGACCAGTCGGTGTTTCCGATCATGTACTGGAATACGGCCATACGGGCTTCCGTGGGCGGATCGATCAGGCGGGGCGGCAGCTTTCTTCCCTCGGGTAACTCCAGCACCCGGGCACCCAGGCGCACGGCCAGGGCATCGTTGTCTTCGATGAAGAACGCGAAGCGCTCGGATGGCTCGCCCTCGCCCGACTCGTCCACATAGGTGACCCTCGCGAGACGCACGTGGAAGGCGGTGCTGCTGACCAACGCATACGCCCGGTAGGCCAGGTACTCCTGGAGCACCAGCTGCTCGTACGAGGAGCGGTTGGGTCGGCAGCTGCCGACCATCTTGAGCTTGTCCTGGCCCTCGAACACCGTGCCTGCGGCCTGGCTCGTCTCGAGGTTGAGACGCAGGGGTGGGAAGCTGCAATTCGCCCGCTCCTTGCGGAAGTCGCCGCGGGTGCGGAGCTGCACGCCCAGGACGACCCTGCTTCCGTCCGCGGTCTGAAGCGTCACCGTCCCCGGTCGCTCGGGTGTCTCCTCTCGGCGGTCCGACTCGAGGACCGAGAAATCAGCCGAAAGGGTGAGCTCCAGCACCTCGTCCGACGCGAACAGAGGGGGTGATACGCCTTCCTGACCTCGCGCGACCGAAGCACCCAGGACTGTGGTCACGAACGTCGCGCCCATCAGGAATCTCTTGCGCATCGGTCCCCTGCCCTCGGATCGAGGTCTCCCCGGACATCTATACGACGGCGGGAACGGAGAGGCCACACCTATCGGAATCGGCGCACTGCTCGTATTCTGGGCCCCTTGTTCCAGACCCCGGGG
>JARRLD010000144.1:0-15853 GCA_037387345.1 Gemmatimonadota bacterium | reverse complement strand
GCCGGGTACACGTGGAGCCCCCATCTGCTGCTCCTGTCGGCCCAGGGACGATGGGAGGACGGCCTGGCCAACTCGTCGGGGCTGGTGGGCGCGTACATGACCGGGCACCGGAGCGTGAGCGCGTTCGTGGAGCTTCCGCTCAGGCTGCTCCCCGGCATGTACTTCGGCCACTCCCTCATCTCCAAGTACTTCCAGCGGCCTACCCTCCCTGGTGGACCCGGGCTCTCCCGGGGGTTCATGCGTCACGACTTCCGCGTGTGGGAGTCCACCACGGCCCGGGGCCCCCGCCTGCGGGACGACGAGGGTCGGCTCCTGCTGGGTGACGAGGTCCTGGCCGACTGGCGGGCCCGCACGTCCACGGGCATCACGCGCCTGAGGGGCTACTACGATGTCATTCCGGACATCGACAGCCAGGTCACGCTGGACGCCTCCCGGCGACACCGCTTCGGAGACCCGCTGCCCCGCATCGCCTTCCGGGACGCACCCGTGTCCCACGACCTGCGGGCGGCGACGGAGGAGCGGATCCGGGGCGTCTTCGCCGGCCTGGCCCGGGCTGGCGGAGGACGCGTGCTGCGTACGTCGGTGGACGACGTGCAGGATCACCCCGGGGGTGGGTGCCGCATGGGCGACGACCCAGCCGGAAGCGTGGTGGACCCCTGGGGGCGGAGCCATGACCACGAGAACCTGTTCGTGGTCGGTGCACCCACCATGGTCTCGGGGGGCTGCTCCAACGGGACCCTGACCTTCGCGGCCCTTTCCCTTCGTTCGGCGGCGGAGATCGGTCGCGCGTATCCGGCCCGGGAGTGAGGCAGCCCACCCCGCCGCCGGGCCTCTGCCACGCGCGAACGGGCGCCGAGACCCCGAGGCCCCGACGCCCGCTCGCCCTGAGGTTCCTGGGGTGATACCGAGCTTCACCGCACCCGCACGTTGGCGATGCGCTCATCACCCGACGGCGCTTGCAGCACCAGCGTGACGACCTGTCCCTGTTTCAGACCCGCCAGCGCGTGGTCCACATCCCCGGGGGAATGGATGTCGGTCTTCCCGATACGGCCCAGCTTCAGGCCGCGCGCGACTCCATGGCCGGCGGAGGGTCCTGTCGGATCCACCGAGCTGATCACCACACCGTCGGCAGCCTGATAGCCCAGCTGCTGGGCCACCGCCTGGCTCAGGGGCTGCACGGTCACGCCGATCCGCTCCGCGGAAACCGAGCCCTCGCGCCTCTCCCGCGGGGAGCGGTTCGCCGAGTTGGATACCGGGGCCTCCCCGAGACGCACGTCCACGCTCCGTAGCTTGCCGCCTCGGTAGTACCCCACGTCGACCCGTTCACCCTCGTTTCGAACGGCGATCATCTCCTGAAGCTCGCCGCCGGAGGTGACCGACTGGCCATCCACGGTCACGATGACGTCACCCTGCTCGAGGCCGGCACCGCTCGCCGGGCTCGATTCGGTCACGCCCTGCACCAGCACGCCGGACACCGACGGGAGATCGTACACCTCGGCGTCTTCCGGGCTCACTTCCACGACCTGCACGCCCAGCCAGGGACGCAGAACATGGCCGTGCTCCATGAGGTCGGTGGCCACCTTCCTCACCAGGTCCGCGGGAATGGCGAAGCCGTACCCCTGGTAGTGGCCATCCGTGCTGGCAATGGCCGAGTTCATCCCTACCACGTCACCTGTGAGGTTGACCATGGGGCCACCCGAGTTCCCCGGATTGATGACCGCGTCCGTCTGGATGAAGTTCTCGATGGCGTAGCCGGAGAGCTTCTGGCCGTAGCGGGGATCGGCCTGGAGGTCGCGGTTGATGAGGCGCAAGGGGCGACCCTTGGCGCTCACGATGCCGGTGGTGACGGTGTACTCGAGCAGACCGTCGCCGAAGCCCGGGTTTCCGACGGCCATCACCCACTCGCCCACCCGCAGGCGGTCCGAGCTGCCCCACGCCAACGAGGGAAGGTGGTCGGCGTCGATCTTGATGACGGCCACGTCGGTGGTGGGATCCGCCCCGACGAGCTCGGCATCGAAGACCCGGCGGTCGTTGAGCGTGACCGTGACCCGGTCGGCCTCTCCCACCACGTGGTTGTTGGTCACGATATACCCGTCGGACGACACCAGGAATCCGGAACCGCCACCCATCCTGGGCTGATCAGGCAGCGGGCCCGGCGCACCGAAGGGCATGTCGAAGAAACGGCGGAACTCCTCCGGAATCTGAAGGTCTTCCCGGGCTCCCACCCCGTTCGGAGGGAGGAGCACCTGGATCTGCACGACCGACGGCGTGACCTGCTCGGCCAGGTCGGCAAAGGCAGTGCTCAGGCTTTCCACGGGTCCACGATCTACCGGTGGCTGGGCGAGAGCCGTGGTCGGCTCATCCGCCGCAAAGACCTGTTCCGTTGTTACGAGCCCCGCGTGGAGGGCCGCGCCGACCAGGACGCCGCCCGCCACCGCGAGGGTTCCCATCGCCGTGCGCTTTCTCATGAGGGCGTTCATCTCTACACTCCGTCTCGCTGAGGAGGGGTCGGCCCGATCATCTCTCCGAATCGGCGTCGTCCTCCGTTCGCTGCCCCCCAATGCACAGCCCGGGCCAAACGGGACAATTGTCGTATCTCATTTATCTGCCACATCTTCCGACGTTGGACCGACGGCCGGCGGGGGGGCCTGGGACGCCGGACGGTGGTGCAAATCAGCCACCCTGGCCGAGGCTCTGCCCCGTGCCCCGGGAGCGCGAAGATGCCCGGCAGGCGCTCGCCCGCGGGGCATCTCGCTACCTCACCTTCGGCTCTCCCGTTCAACCCGACGGGAGGACCACCACGGAGCTGAGGGACAGGTCGTTCTGCACCGTCAGCTCCGCTACGTCACCGGAGTTGATGTTGACCGGCAGCGTCAGGTGGGATTCCGCACCGCCGATGGGAACGACCAGGAACTGGAGCGGCGCTCCGGGCAGGGTGGCGATGGACGGAAGCTCGAACGTTGCCTTGCCGGGCCCGTTCATGAAGCCCAGTGACGTGGTCATGCCGTCCCGAACGAGGTACAGGTGCACGTCCAGCCAGTTGTTGCTCTCCACGACGAGCCGGGCACGGGGCGGGCGCGTGGCGACCTCCTCCCGGGCAGGCGGCTTCTCCGTGGTCTGGGCCCGGACGGACGCAGGGCTCATGGCGGCCAGGCCAAGAGCCAGGACCGTTATCCCCATCCCCCTCGGCAGTCGGTGCGATGTGGATCGAATCGTGCTCATGGTTCTCCTCCAATGTTCATGCCCGGGGCAGGTCCCATCGGACCTTTTTCCCGGCGCCCCCCTTCGGGACGTCGATCCTGCTGCGTCGCATGGAGCATGCCGTATGCACAAATCCATGCAAATCCACGACTTGGGCGTTTCGTGCCCTGGGGCCACGCGCCGTACGGATGGCGCCCACCGACCAATGATGGCTCTTTTCCGCCACCCGCTTGACCCGGAGATGGCGCCATGGTCAGTTGAATCGTGGCGTCCATGCCCAGCCTCTGGTGGAGGGAATGTGTCCCGCAGCGTCCGTGACCGAGCCAGTGCCCGGCCCCGACTGGCCCTGACGGCGGCGGTCCTGGCGGTGATGACGGGTGCCGCCATCGTGGTCGCGCTCCTCGCCCGCCAGAATCTTCGCCGCCTCGAGCTGGTGGACAGCCGCCTCCAGGACACCGGGCGCTTTGCCGAGGCCCGAGCGCGCCTACAGCGACGGGCATTCGAGCTGCTTCCCCCGACGCTCACGGGAGAGTCCGTGCTCGTGAGCGACGTCCTGCTTCAGATCCGACAGGCCCGGCAGCTGGGAAGCATGCTGCCCGAGGACGTGCGGGCGTCGCTCGAGCGGCTGGACCGCACGCTCCAGGCCCCGTTCGTGCTCCGGGACGACCTGGTCCTCGCGGCTTCGCTGCTCGAGAGAATCGTCGACGCCGAGTCGGTGCTGCAGGAGCAGATCTTCGCCAACGCCCGCGCCGACATCCGGAACGAGCGGAACGTCACCCTGGCCGGACTGGTCCTTCTGACAGCCCTCGGGCTCCTGGGCGTGTGGAAGGTGCTCGAGGGGGGCGTGCCGCCTTTCCGGCCGTTCGTGCGCCTCTGGCTCCAGGGGGTCCTGGACCAGAGGAGAGCCTTGCTCCGCGCCGAGCGCCTGGCCCTGGCCGGTGAGGCGGCGGCGGGCCTGGCCCACGAGATCCGAAATCCCCTCGCGGGGGTCACCCTGGCCCTGCAGAACCTCGAGCGGGATTCGCCGGACGTGGCGCCGCGCATCCAGCCCGTGGTGTCCGAGCTGGAGCGCGTCACCCGGACCCTGAACGAGCACCTGGGAGCCCTGCGCACTCCCCCCGAGAGCCTCTCGGACGTGGACGTGAGCCGACTGGTACTGGAGCTGGTGGAGCTGCTGCGGTACGAGGCTGACAAAGGCGTGCAGCTCGTGACGGCCGTCCCCCAGGGAATCGTCTGTCGAACCCGACAGGATCGGCTTCGTCAGGTGCTTCTGAACCTGGCCCTGAACGCGCTGCAGGCGCTGGAAGCGAGCGGGGGGACCGTGCGGTTCGAGCTGACCGCCAATGGGGCGGAGCTGACGCTGGCGGTGCGGGACACGGGGCCCGGGTTTCCCGAGGCAGTCCTTCAGGGCGTCCCGGCGCCCTTCACCAGTACCAAGCCCGGTGGGGTCGGGCTCGGCCTCCGCCTGGTGCAGCGTATGGTCCGTGAGCTGGGCGGTGATCTGGAGTTGAGCAACCCGGAAGAGGGAGGGGCCCTGGCGGTGCTGCGGCTCCCGTGCGCGGAACAATCTTGATGACGGAAGAGTCCCGATGAAGGGAGAGCCCCTGCTCATCATCGAAGACGAGGCCCTTCTGCGGGAGGAGCTCGTCCGCCACTTTCGCCGGGAGGGGTGGGAGGTGGCCGCGGCCACGGACCTGGACCAGGCCCGGACCATCCTCGAGTCGGAGGCCTTGAACCCCCTCGTGGTCCTGTCGGACCTGAGTCTTCCGGACGGGAGTGGCCTGGATCTCCTGGAGGCACGCCGCGCCCAGGGAGACGCGGCCGAATGGGTCTTTCTCACCGGGTACGGAACGGTCCCGGACTCGGTGCGGGCGCTCAGGCTCGGAGCCCACGACTTCCTGCAAAAACCCGTCGCGCTGGAGCGTCTGGAGCTCGTGATCCACGGCGCAGCGCGGGGGGCGCGGGCACAGCGGGCCTTGCGGGAGCGATCGGATACGGGGCATCGACGCTACACCCTGGACGCGTTCGTCGGCGGCAGCCCGGCCGCGAAGGAGACCCGCGCCCTCCTCGACAGACTCAGCCAGGTGCGGGCCAACACGCTGCTCATCGAGGGCGAGACCGGCACGGGCAAGGGGCTCGCCGCGCGGATCCTCCACCACAACGGCCCCCGCGCCGACGGCCCGCTGGTGGAGGTCAACTGCGCCGCGCTGCCTTCCGAGCTGCTCGAGTCGGAGCTCTTCGGCCACGAGCCCGGCGCCTTTACCGGCGCGAAGGGGCGCCACCGCGGGTTCTTCGAGCAGGCTTCGAGAGGAACCCTGTTCCTCGACGAGATCGGCGAGACCCGCCCCGCGCTCCAGGCCAAGCTCCTCAAGGCCGTGGAGGACCGCAGGATCCGCCGGCTGGGAGGGGAGCAGGAGATCGACGTGGACGTCCAGATCTTCGCTGCCTCCAATCGGGACCTGAAGGAGCAGATCGCCGAGGGCACCTTCCGAGAGGACCTCTATCACCGTCTCGCGGTGCTCCGCCTGGAGATTCCGCCGCTGCGGGCACGCATGGAGGACCTTCCCGAGCTGGTGTGGGCCGCGGTGGCGGACTTCAACGCAGCCGGCCCGACGCGCATCCAGGTGATCCCCGACCGGGTGTGGGATCGCCTACGGTCCTACGACTGGCCGGGGAACGTGCGTGAGCTCCGCAACGTGGTGGAGCGTTCGGTGTTGCTCAGCTCCACCTCCGTGTTGTCCGACCAGTGGCTCAACCTCCCGGAAGGGGAGGCGCCGTCCCGAGACGACGATCCCACGGCCCTGGCGCTCCCCCTGGACGGACGGATGTCCTTCGATCAGATGGAGGTACGCATCCTGTCCGCCGCCCTGGAGCGGACCGGAGGCAACGTCTCGGCGGCGGCGCGCCTCCTGGGCATGAGCCGGCAGACGCTCCGGTACCGCATCGAGAAGCACGGCCTTGCCCGAGCCGACGGGGACGACCAGCCGCCCTCACCCTGAGACGGACGCCGCCGACGGCTTCCTGGTCGCGTACAGCCACCTGGGCTGAAAAGCACCACCCCTTCGCTCCTCCCGTCGGCCCCATTCCGCCGATTCCCGCACGTAGCCCGTCCCCCCATCCCCCGCCCCCACCCGCGGGTTCAGCCGAGAATGGTGCAGCTTCGAGCCGGGCGACCTCGGCCTCCCCACGGTGGCATGCCCCCTGCTAACGCTCTCGTTCACGAGGCCTGCAACCCGGCAGGCCCACGGAGCATGGAGAACGGAACATGAAACCGCTCGTCGTCGCCGTGGACCCAACGGTCACGGTGGACCCGGCCGTGGCCGACAGCGCGGGGATGCTCGACGAGACCGTGTGGATCGGCCTGGTGCCGGTGACGGGATCGCAGCTTTCCCGAACCGTCCGGGGGCTTCGCACCGAGGAACGGAAGGTGGCAGCGGAGGAGCTGCGCCAGGCGGGCGCCCTCCTCCGACTTGAAGCTTCCCACGCCCAGGGCATGCACGTCAGACAGCGACTCATGGGCGCGGCCATCGAGGTCGCCGAGCTGGGCAACACGGTAGCCGCCGGCCAGTCGAGCCTGGCCCAGACGCAGGAGGTCGCCGCCCGGGCACTCCTGGCGCTGTCGGAGCACCATCGGAACCAGGCCGGAACGTCCCTGCGCGCAAAGCGGACTGTCCTTGCCGGCAGGAGCCTGGCACAGGCGTCCCGTGAGATGCGGGACGCGTACGAGTTTTCAGGATTGAGCGTCGGAGCCGACACCGACAAGGTTCTCGACGAGGCGCGGGCAGCCGGAGAGCGCCTCGAAGGGGACGGGTCCGAGGCGGCCCTGCAGGTCGCGGAGGGCGCCCTCACAGCCCTACGCCGCGACGCCATCCGCCTGGAGAACGCCCTGGGTGCTCGGCGCAGGTAGCGGAGGGGGTCGTTGCCGCGGAGGGCCGTGTCCCGCCAGGTTCGGGGGGAATGCCCGAACAGATCCGCTCTCACCGACTCCCAGCATGAGCACCACCTCCACGCGCCGCGACTTCATCCGTGCCATGGGAACCGGGCTCGCCGCCGCCGGTACCGCGGCTTCTGCGCTGGCCTGCGCCCCACCCGAGGACCCGGCCGCCGCCGGAGCGTCCGAGGGCCTCCTGGTCCCCGACCCGGACCACGTGGAGCCCGCTCCGGTGGGTTATGATCGGCTGCCCCTCTCGTGGCACCAGGCACGGGCACGAGACCTCAAGAACCGGGTGGAGCGCACCGGCGCCCGGGCCGTGGTCCTTGGCAGCGACCAGAACATGGTCTATTACACCGGGTGTTTCCGGGGGAGCGGGGAGCGCTCCACCTGGGCGGTGTTCCGGACCGACGAGGAGGACACCGTCTACTGGTACGCGCCAGGGATCGATCGGGATCTCATGGCTTCCTGGTGGAGCACCGAGCTCGAGACGTACTTCTGCTACCCGCATGCCCAGGGCGGCTTCCCCAACCGGGGGGCGGTGGTGCAGGGCCCCCCCGTCGACCTCTTCGCATGGATGCTGGAGGGCCTGAGGAGGCGGGGGCTGGCCGGGGGCACGGTCGCCACCGACTGGACGCTGTCGCAGGCGCAGCTCGCCACGGTCCGGAAGGTCGTCCCCGGGACCCGCTTCGTGGACATCTCGGGCGACTGCCTGGCCATGCAGCAGATCAAGACCCCGGAGGAGCTGGCGCTCATCCAGCGGGCCTACCGCTACTTCGACCGCATCCACGCGTTCGCCCGGGACTACATCCTGGAGCGGGGCACCGACCTCACCGACTTCGAGCTCGGCCAGGCGCTCCAGGCGTATGGCATCGAGCTCGTCCTGGCCGACGTCGAACGCGACGGGCGCCCCCACTCGGCCGTGGGGATCGAGGTCACCTCCAACTACGTCCGTGCCGGTGTGGCCAGCGCCTACCCCCACCCCAACCAGTTCTTCCATCAGAGGATCCAGCGGGGACAGACCGTGTACGTGAACACCGACATCCGCCTGGGCGGCATGGGCGGGGAGTGCTATCGGAACTACCTCATCGCGCCCTGGACCCCGGGGCAGGAGCGGATGTGGGAGGTGGTGGCAGAGACCATCGCGATCCAGGAGGCCGAGTCCCGGACCGGCGCGGTATGCTCCGACGTGGCCGCCCGCATCCATCAGCACCAGGTGGACGCCGGGATGGCGGAGCGCATCTATCACCGGCCGGCCCACGGCCAGGGGCAGTTCTTCTCCGGCCATCAGCCGCCGTTCATCGCCCTGGGCGACGATACGGTCCTGGAGGAGAACATGACCTTCTCCATGGAGCCGGGGCTGTACGACGCCGTCCAGGGGATCGGCATCAACCCCAGCGACAACCTGCGCGTCACCGCTGAGCGCGGGGTGCGGTTCTCGAGCGTGCCCTTCTCGAAGGAATGGAGCTTCCTCACGCTATGAAGAAAAAGATGGCGGCTGGCAGCAGCCGGGTCCTCGGGTGGCGGGAGTGGGCAGACCTGCCCGATCTGGGGGTCCGCGGCATCAAGGCCAAGCTGGACACGGGAGCCCGCACCTCGTCCCTCCACGCCTTCAAGCTACGTCCGTTCCGTCGTGACGGCGTCGACATGGTGCGCTTCGAGATCCACCCCGTACAGCGCTCCTCGGCCTCCACCGTCGTGGCGGAAGCCGAGGTGTGTGGGGAGCGGACCGTGCGCGCCTCGAACGGACACGAGGAGACCCGCCTCATGATCGCCACCACGCTGGCCCTGGGCGAGGACCGTTGGCCCATCGAGGTCACCCTGACCCGGCGGGACGAGATGGGGTTCCGTATGTTGCTCGGTCGGCAGGCCCTGGCAGGACGGGCCATCGTCGACCCGGCGGCGTCCTTCCTTGCCGAGGCTGGCGGGGTGGTGACGAAGACCAGGCGGAAGAGCGAGAACCCCAAGCAAGGTGAGGAAGAAGAGTGAGACTGGGCATCCTGTCGAGAAAGGCGTCCCTCTACTCCACGCGGCGCCTCAGGGAGGCGGCCAGGGAGCGCGGTCACGACGTGCGCGTCATCGACTTCCTTCGGTGCACCATCTCCCTGAAGGCCAAGGAGCCGCAGATCTTCTACCGGGGAGAGCCCCTGGCTCTGGATGCCGTCATCCCGCGCATCGGTGCGTCGGTCACGTTCTACGGGACCGCCGTCGTCCGTCAGTTCGAGATGATGGGCGTGTTCACGTCGGCCGAGTCCCAGGCCATCACCCGCTCCCGCGACAAGCTCCGGGCCCTCCAGCTGCTGTCCCGGGCCGGGCTGGGCCTTCCGGTAACCGCCTTCGCGCGCTCCGTGAAGGACACCCACGACGTCATCGACGCCGTGCAGGGCGCGCCCCTCATCGTCAAGCTCCTCGAGGGCACGCAGGGCCGGGGGGTCGTGCTGGCGGAGACGCGGAAAGCCGCGGAGTCCGTCATCGACGCCTTCCGGCAGCTCGACGCGAACATCCTGGTGCAGGAGTTCATCAAAGAGGCCGGTGGCACGGACGTCAGGGCGTTCGTCGTGGGCGACCGCGTGGTGGCGGCCATGAAGCGAACGGGCGCTCCCGGCGAGTTCCGGTCCAACCTGCACAGAGGTGGATCCGCCGAAGCCACCAAGCTCACGACGTCGGAGCGCCGTACGGCGGTGAAGGCAGCCAAGACCCTGGACTTGAACGTCGCCGGCGTGGACATGCTCCGCTCTGACCGAGGTCCCCTGATCATGGAGGTCAACTCCTCGCCGGGCCTCGAAGGGATCGAGGCGGCCACCGGACTCGACGTGGCCGGGGAGATCGTGGACTGGATCGAGAACCACGTCCTTCCGACCGAGGCGGGATGAGGGAGCCGGCCGGGGCCTTCGTCTTCCGGGGCGAGGGCGTCCCCCCGGGAGAGCGCCGCCGTTTCGAGCTGCCCGCCGGCCGCCTCGCCTCGGGCACGTGGCTGACCGTCCCCGTCGAGGTCATCCACGGGGCCTGGCCGGGACCGGCGATCTGGCTGAGCGGCGCCATCCACGGCGACGAGATCGTCGGCGTGGAGATCATCCGTCAGGTCGTGGACAGCCTCGACCCCACCACGATGGCGGGCACCCTGGTGGCGGTGCCTGTGGTCAACGTCTTCGGCTTCGTGACCGAGTCCCGGTACCTGCCGGACCGTCGTGACCTGAACCGGTCCTTTCCCGGATCCAGGCAGGGATCCCTGGCCGCCCGGCTCGCCCGGCTCTTTGTGGACGAGATCGTGGACCCTTGCTCCTTCGGCCTGGACTTCCACGCGGGATCCGACGACCGCATCAACCTCCCCCACATCCGGGGCAACCTCGACGATCCCGAGACCCGTCACCTGGCGCTGTCCTTCGGAGCGGCGCTGGTGGTCCACAACAAGCCTCCGAGTGGAACGCTGAGGGCCGCGGCCCTGCGGCGCGGGAAGCGCGTGCTCCTCTTCGAGGGCGGAGAGCCGCGACGGTTCAGCCCTGAAGCGGTCGAGGCCGGAATCGCGGGTACCCTGAGAGTCGTCTCGGCGCTGGGCATGACCGAGGAGTCTCCTCCACCGTCCTCCCACGCGACCCGCACCTCCCGCTCCACCACGTGGACCCGCGCCCCACGTGGGGGGATCTTCCGGCTCGAGACCCACCTGGGGGCTTCCCTGGAGAAGGGCGATCGGATCGGCACCATCACGGATCCGGCGGCCCACGAAGGGACGCCTGTTCGGGCCCGTACGGGTGGCCTGGTCGTCGGACATACCGTCAACCCCCTGGTGAACCCCGGCGATGGCATTCTTCACGTCGCGCGGCTGGAGGAGGGCTAGGGGGAGCCACTGGGAAGGGAACCGCCACTCCCCTTCGAAGTAGACTGTAGACTGTATCGGGCTCGACGCCCCACGCATCACGGGTATTCCGGGAGCGCTGTATGAGACCCTCCCACAACTCCACGGCCCTCGTTCTCGCTCTGGTGGTCGCTACCCAGGCCTGCGCCGGTGCCCGCGGACGCGCTCCGGCTCCCGAGCCGACGTCCTCCGGAATGGCCGACCTCGAGGCCCTCTATCGGGCCCGGCAGGACAGCGCCCTCCGCGACGTGCACCCGGCCGATGTCGAGTTCATGGCGGGGATGATCCATCACCACGCCCAGGCTCTGGTCATGTCGGCCTTCGCTCCGGCGAACGGGGCCAGCCCTTCCGTGCGAACGCTCGCGGCACGCATCATCAACGCCCAGACGGACGAGATCGCCAACATGCAGCGGTGGCTTCGAGACCGGGACCAGCCCGCCCCCGAGGTGGACGAGGCAGGGACCGTGCGCATGCCCGGAGGGGGAGCGGCCGGGATGCACGGCGAAGCGCACGAGATGTTCATGCCGGGGATGCTCACCGCCGAGCAGATGCGGGAGCTCGAGCAGGCCCGGGACTCCAACTTCGACCGGTTGTTCCTCACCTACATGATCCAACACCACAAGGGCGCGGTGACCATGGTGCACGACCTGTTCGCCACCGACGGCGCCGCCCAGGACGACATGGTGTTCAAGATCGCCTCCGACATCCAGGTGGATCAGATCACCGAGATCAACCGGATGCAGCAGATGCTGGACGCCCTGCCGGCGGCTCCCACGAGCGACTGACCATGGCCGCCGGTGCCAGCCCCGGATCGAGAGTCACAACCCATCCACACCAGCTCAGGACTCCGACATGACCCGGACCCTCCCGCCCCGAACGCGTGGCGTTGCACGGATGCCGGCGCTGCTCGCGCTGCTTCCGATCACCGTGGGCGTCCTCGTGCTGGCGAGCTGCGGCTCCCAGCCCGCGTCCATGGAGACCCCCACACCCATGGAGCTGGAGCCCCTCCGGGTGATGCCGCCGACACCGGACCCCCGGGTCGGCCTGGATCCGGGGCTCTTCGACGCCGGGCAGGCGGCGTGGAACCTGCGGCTGCTGTCCACAACCCCCCCTCCGGAGGGCTTCATCGGCGTCACGAACTCGGACCTGGCCTTCAAGGGCAGCTACGCCATCCAGGGCAACTACAACGGGATTCAGGTGTGGGACATCAGCGACCCCGCCAACCCGGAGCTGGTCACTGACTACCTGTGCCCAGCGTCTCAGAGCGACGTCTCCGTCTATCAGAACCTTCTCTTTGTCTCCGGCGAAGGACTGGGCGGACGCCTGGACTGCGGGACCGAGGGCGTCGAGGAGGCCGTCAGCCATGACCGCCTCAGGGGCATCCGCATCTTCGACATCTCCGACATCCGGGACCCGAAGTACATCGCGAACGTCCAGACCTGCCGGGGCTCTCACACCCATACGGTGCTGGAGCACCCGGGCGACCAGGACAACGTGTACATCTACGTCTCGGGCTCGGCCCCGGTGCGGCCCTCGGAGGAGCTGCCCGGGTGCTCCGGCGCGCCGCCCAGCGAGGACCCGAGCTCCGCGCTGTTCCGCATCGAGGTGATCCGTGTGCCCCTGGCCCACCCTGAGGACGCGGCCATCGTGAGCTCGCCCCGCATCTTCGAGGATCTGGTGGCGCCGCCGACCCACGGCATGGCTCCGGCCGACGCCTCCGCCTTGGAGGAGGCCCAGGCCCGCGGTGCCTTCATCGCCGAGTTCGGCGGCCAAGCCATGGTCCTGCCCCCGCAGTTCACTACGCCCATGCTGGACAGCATCGTCGCCGCCCGGGGCGGTGAGGGGGCACCGACGGCGGCCGACAGCGCGGCGCTGCGCGCGTACATCCCGGAGCTGATCGCCCGGATGACGGGCAGCGACGACGACGGTCCCAGCCTGGGGCCCACCCAGTGCCACGACATCACCGTCTACCCCGCCATCGGGCTGGCCGGCGGGGCCTGCGAGGGCTATGGGCTACTCCTGGACATCAGCGACCCGGTAAACCCGAAGCGCCTGGCCGCCGTGGCCGACTCGAACTTCTCCTACTGGCATTCGGCCACCTTCAACAACGACGGCTCGAAGCTCCTGTTCACCGACGAGTGGGGTGGAGGCGGCTCCCCCAAGTGCCGGCCCTCCGACCCCACGGAGTGGGGCGCCGACGCGATCTTCACCGTGGAGGGTGACCAGATGGAGTTCCGGAGCTACTACAAGCTGCCTGCACCCCAGACGCCGCTGGAGAACTGCGTCGCCCACAACGGCTCGCTCATCCCCATCCCCGGCCGTGACGTGATGGTCCAGGGATGGTACCAGGGCGGCATCTCCATCTTCGACTGGACGGACGCGGACAACCCCGTGGAGATCGCCTTCCACGACCGGGGACCCGTGGACCCGAACCAGATGCGGATGGCGGGCAGCTGGTCGGTATACTGGTACAACGGGGTGATCGTGAGCTCGGAGATCGCGCGTGGGCTCGACATCTTCGAGCTTCTCCCCAGCCCGGTCCTCTCGCAGAACGAGGTCGACGCGGCCCGATCGGTGCGGCTGGAGCAGCTCAACTCCCAGGGTCAGCCCCAGTTCGTATGGCCCCACACGTTCGCCCTGGCACGGGCGTACGTGGACCAGCTCGAGCGCTCCAGGGGTCTCGGCGCCGACCGCGTCGCCTCCATCCGCGAGGCGCTGGACGAAGCGGAAGGGCGTTCGGGCCAGGTGCGACGCAGCGTGCTCACGTCCCTGGCCTCGGAGCTGGCAAGGGATGCCCGGAGCTCCCTGGACAGCACGAAAGTCCGCATGCTGGCCGACGTGGTTCGGGGGTTGGCGCTGGAGGACTGACGCTCAAGGGTCCAGGTGGCGGACTCCGTTAGATTCCCGCCCATGCGGGACTTCGTGAGCACTCGGGGCGGTCCGCCCACAACCTTCGGCGAGGCCCTCTTCCGGGGCCTCGCGCCCGACGGCGGTCTGTACATGCCCGCCGACCGACCGCGCCTGGACGAGGCGGTGCGGCCGGACGGCACTGACGTGGCCGAGACGGCCCGCTGGGTGACCTCGGCCGTGGTAGGGGACGGGGTCACCGCGTCGCTACTGTCCGACGTGACGGCGGCCGCGCTCGACTTCCCCCTTCCGCTCGTGGAGATCGAGCCCGGGCTTCACGTGCTCGAGCTCTTCCACGGGCCGACCCTGGCCTTCAAGGACGTGGGCGCCCGCTTCATGGCGTGCCTCATGCACGCCCTCGACCCGGGCCTCCACCCTCGCACCGTGCTGGTGGCCACATCGGGCGACACCGGCAGCGCCGTGGCCCGGGCCTTCCACGGGATGGACGGCTACCGGGTGGTGGTGCTCTTCCCGGCGCGTGGCATCAGCTCCCGACAGCGACGGCAGATGACGACCCTGGGCGGCAACGTCACCGCCGTGTCGGTGGACGGCACGTTCGACGACTGCCAGCGATTGGCCAAGGAAGCGTTCGCCGACCTACGCCTGGCGGCGGAGACGGGGCTGACCTCGGCCAACAGCATCAACGTGGGCCGCCTCGTTCCGCAGAGCGTGTACTACGTGCACGCTGCCCTGACCCTGGGATGGGAAGGACCCCGCGCCACCTTCGTGGTGCCGTCGGGCAACCTGGGCAACCTCACCGCCGGCCTGCTTGCACGGTGGGGGGGCATGCCCGCTACGGGCTTCGTGGCCGCCAGCAACGTCAACCGCGTGTTCCCGGACTATCTGGAGAGCGGGAGCTTTCGTCCCCGCCCCTCGGTGCCCACGGCCTCCAACGCCATGGACGTGGGTGCGCCCAGCAACCTGGAGCGCATCCGCTGGCTCTACGACGACGACCTGGCCCGGCTTCGGGCCGACGTCCGAGGGGCGTGGTGCGACGACGACGAGACCCGCCGCTGGATCGCCGACGTACACGAGCGAACCGGGTATCTCCTCGACCCGCACACCGCGGTGGGCTATGGTGCCCTGCAGAAGAAGCGTCCGGAGCGGGGCCCGTCGGTGCTGCTGGCCACCGCCCACCCCGCCAAGTTTCCACGGATCGTCGAGGAGGCGACGGGGCGTTCCGTCGTGGTGCCCGAGACGCTGGCCTCGACTCTGGACGCTGAAGAGCACATCCTGGACATACGCCCCGACATCGGGGTCCTGCGCCGCATGCTCATCGAAAGCTGACTGCCCATGCCGACCCTCTCCGCGTGCACGGTGCGTGTACCCTGCTCCACATCGAATCTCGGCTCCGGGTTCGATACCCTCGGCCTCGCCCTGGACCGGTATCTCCGGGCGAGCTTCCGTCCCGACGGCGGACTCCTCCGCCTGGAGCGCTCGGGAACGCTGGCCGACCTCGGCGTCCCTCCCACGACGGACCTCCTGGCTTCCACCTTCCGGCGCATGGTGGAGGCCAGCGGTGCCCTCGTGGAAGGCACGATCCGCGTGACGTCGGAGATCCCCGTGGGACGTGGACTCGGATCGTCCGCAGCCGCGCTGGTGGCGGGCTACGCCCTGGCGCGTGGTGCGCTGGGCGCCAGGACCGACAAGCTGGGGGCCTTCGCCTGGGCCACGGCACGGGAGGGTCACGGTGACAACGCCGGGCCCTGTGCCCTGGGTGGCTTTCACGCGGTGGTGCCGGGACCCAAGGGCCCCCGGACGCTGAGCCTTCCCCTGTCCCAGGAGATCGGCTTCGCGTTCGCCGCACCGTCGACCCAGATCTCCACCTCCGACGCACGGGACGTGCTGCCCCGCATGGTACCGCACCGCACCGCGGCGATCAGCCTGGGCCGGCTCACGTCGCTGCTCGAGGGTATTGCTCGGGGAGACGCGGAGCTGATCAGCGAGGGCATGGTCGACGA
>JARRLD010000143.1:0-12649 GCA_037387345.1 Gemmatimonadota bacterium | reverse complement strand
GTGCCGGAGCGCATGGGTCCCCTCCGTCGTTCGTTCATCGTCGATTCCCCCCTCCGCGGGCCCCCCGCCAACCCTGCCCCCGTGGTGCCTCTAGGACCAAGGAGTCCGTTTCCAGAGCTGCTGAATCACGTACAGGATCAGCATGCCCCCGGCGACCAGAAGCGCGTCGACCATCGTTCCGGGAGTATCGAAGCGACCCGCGTCCACCCACTCCTTGAGCTGGAGGACCACGAAGGCCACGACCTCCACGGTCATGGTGGAGATCGCCACCTCCAGCCAGTCGAATCCCGAACGCTCCACGGTTTCCATAGGTCTGCTCCTCACAACGACTTCGGCGCCACGGCCTCAGACGGAGGATCCTCGAGGTAACGGGAAGGGCTCAGGATGAATTGGTCGAATCCCACGCCCTCCATCCCGGCCTGGATGCGGACGGTCACCTCACCGCTGGTGCCGAATCGGACGAGCCGATCGAGGCCGCGTTGTTCCCAATCGCAGCTCACCCAGGCCCAGCCTTGCTGCTTCGGCCCCCGAGCCGTCAGGTAGCTCCGCGAACGTGGGGCGAGGACTTCCTCGCCAGCAGCATTGACCGCATCCGAGAACTGCACCCACACCATGTTCGCCTCGGACACGCCGCCGGGCTCGCCGACCTTCATGTGGATCCAGCACCGATAGGGCACGCCCGCCCGCACCGGAACCGTGAAGGTCACGTGAGGATCGTTCTCGGGAGGCGGGTCGAGCTCGTCGCCCGTATTGGGGTACCCCACCAGCCGGCCGCCGGGTGAGGCGGGATCGTCCCAGTAGCGGAACTCCGAGAGCGCCCGCCTGGGGAGCTCCGAGACATAGATCACGATCTCCGGGGGAGCGTTCTGGCCGCGATCGTCCACGTCGGGGACCGTGGCCGGTGTTCCGCTGGCCAGGGCGGCCCAGGCTGCGGGCACCCCCCAGCGGGACAGTGCAAGTTTGCCAGCGACATGAATCATTGCGGGTCGATCAGCTCGCGTTGGGTAGGGCCCCGCACGGACGAGCGGTCACTGGCCGGGGGGGCCTCGGCCCAAGATGTCGGGGGGTGAAACGGCTGTCCAGAGTTTTCTTCCGACCAGGCTGTTGGGTGAGGGCTCAGCCACTCCCCCCGCACTGTGCCGCCGCGACCGTCGCCTCCGCGAGCTCGGGCAGGCCCAGGGAGACCAGCTCCTGAGAGGTCGGGGCCGTATCACCCTCCGCCGCCTCATGGGTGACCCGCACCCTCGCCTGCGTATTGCCCGACGCCAGGGAATAGCGAATCAGGAAGCCGCTCCCGGATGCCTGGTCCTGGACCAGCCGGACCCGGGCTGCCCCCTCTCCCACCTCACGCTCCGTCTCCATGAGCTGCCGCTGGGCCGCCCACGACCCGGCGGCATCCAGGACAGCTTCCCCGCAATCGGAGATATCGTCCTTGTAGAAGTACCCCGAGGCGACGCCGTCCTCCTCCACGGTCTGGAGGAACCCGCCGGGGCCGACCTCCTTGGGAAGGACGGTCACCACGGACAGGTCGACCACATCGGTTCCGGGCTCAGCGCACGTGGCCAAGACGACGGCGATCACGGCGATGGACACGGCGGCAGCGGGACGTCGCATCAGGGCCTCCCTTCCGGGGCATGGGAAAACGACCGCGGGCGCGCCTGGACACTCGGGGAAACAAACGTCCAGCCAGTGCGCCCACCTCGAACAACGGTACCACCTTCGGCTGGCGGTGGCCATGAAAAAGCAGCCCGCTGGCTACCTATCGATGTGGCGCAAACGCAGTCGCGACATCGCAACAAGTGTTGCACGATCGAAAAACCTTGCGCGAGGGGTAAACACTTGTCTACCGTCTGAATCGCTGGTGACCCGGCGTGGGCGTCCTCCCGCATTCGAGCGGCGGAAAATCCCACCTCGATCTGACGCCAGCAAGGAAAGCTCGTCCTTGGCGGTGCCAACCCTGGATCCCCCCATCGCAAGGAGGTTGTTGGATGAGCGTGCCCGAAACCCGGGCTGGTGACGGTCGCGAAGTCCTCGTGGCCGAAGACCTGCACAAGTCGTATGGTCCCCGCCCGGCGCTTCGAGGTCTCTCCTTCTCGCTGAAGGAACGCACCATTCTCGGGTTCCTGGGCCCCAACGGCGCGGGAAAGACCACGGCGATCCGGATTCTCACCACGATCATCCAGCCGTCTGCGGGTCGCTTCCGTGTCGCCGGCCTTCCGTCGGATCGCCCGCAACAGATCCGCCGCCGCATCGGCGTGCTCCCGGAAAGCCTGGGATTCCCCGGCAACATGACCGGCACGGAGTTCGTGACCTACTACGGAAGGCTCTACGGGCTCAGCGCGGGGCAGGCCCGGGCCAAGGCCCAGGCCATGATCCAGGCGGTAGGGCTGAAGCAGCGTGGACGCTCCCTCATCAAATCCTACAGCCGCGGCATGCGTCAGCGGCTGGGCATCGCTCGGGCCCTCATCAACGATCCCGCGGTGGTGTTCCTGGACGAGCCCACCCTCGGGCTGGACCCCAAGGGGCAGCAGGAGCTGCAGGGGCTGGTTCGGTGGATCGCCCGGGAGCGCAACGCCGGCGTGATCCTGTGCAGCCATCAGCTCAGCGAGGTCGAGACCGTCTGCGACGAGGTCGTGATCCTCAGCACGGGTCGGGTAGTGGCCCAGGGCTCCGTCGCCGAAGTCATCGGAGGAACCGACTCCAGTGTGCTGCGTGTCCACGTGCCCGCCGCGGCGCGCGATGAGGCCCGCCGGGCGCTGCTGCGTGCCCCGGGCGTCGAGACAGTCCAATCGGCCGACGGAGAAGGCTGGCTTCGGATCGAGCTGGCTGCCGGAGGGACAAGCTTCACCCTGAACGGGCAGCACGTGAACAACGTGGTCCTGAACGAGCTGATCAAATCCAGGGTCCCGGTGTTGGGCCTGCAGACAGGAGGCGGACGGCTGCAGGATGTCTTCCTCGAGATCACCCAGGGAGCCATCGAATGAGCGCAAAAGGTGCTGTCCCGATGAGCTCGGGATCTCCGACGTGGTGGGTGGTCATGCTCAAGGAGCTCCACGAGCTGTGGGTGGGAGGGCGCGCCCTGACCCTCCTGCTGATCTACACGATTCTGCTGGGCATCATGACCTACGTCCTGGCCAGCAACAGCGAGCTGAGCCTGATGCCTCCCAAGGAGATGGTCTACGAGACGCTCAAGGGAGCCATCGCCGTGGGCATCTTCATCGGCCTGATCATCGGAGCCGACTCCATCAGCGGGGAGCGGGAGCGCGCCACCCTGGAGGGGCTCCTGCTCACGCCGACGAGCCGCCGTCAGGTCATCATCGGGAAGTTCCTGGCCGCCGCCTCTCCCTGGCCCGCGGCCTTCGCCGTGGCCATCCCCTATATGTGGGTGCTGGCCCAGGGGGACGAGGTGTTCGGGCAGGCGGTGCTGTTCGGAGCCATCCTGGGGACGATTCTCGCCCCTGCGTTCACGGCCATGGGCATGTTCGTGAGCTTCTGGTGCAACACCAACCGCACCAGCCTGTTCATCAGCCTGGGCCTCTACGTCCTGTTTCTCCTTCCTACGCAGCTCCCCGGCCGCGCTCAGATCGGCCCCGCGGGGATGTTCCTCCAATGGGTCAATCCGATGCAGGCACCCAGCTTCTTCCTGGCGAGCTACCTGGTGAACAACCGTACGCTCGAGGAGATGTGGAGGTGGTTCATCTCACCCACGGCCTTCGCCCTCATCACCCTGGCGCTCCTGTTCCTGTACGCCGGTCCGGGGCTCCGTCTCGAGGCGGGTCGCGCCGCCGGAGTCTGGGTCAGGAAGAAGACGACCACCGTCGGCGTGTTCCTGATCGCGGCCCTCGCCACCCTGGCCCCGGTCCACGCGCTGCAGGCGCAGGAGACGGGCATGATGAGCACACGGACCCAGGCAACCATGCCTCCCCTGACGCTGGGCATCGACATGGAGTACGTGACCGTCAGGGCGGGTGAGTCGGTCTTCTACGAGACGACGGTGACCAACCATTCCTCCCAGGCGTCGTCCCCGCTGATCCTGGCGATGAACATCATCAACCTGGACGCCTCGGGCGACATCGTGGACCCGGAGGACTGGTCGCCTCAGCGCACTCAATACCTCGAGACACTTCCCGCCGGGGAAAGCGCCACCCAATCCTGGCGGGTGAACGCCATCCTCGACGGCGACTATATGATCTACACGGTGGTGATCCCCGCGCCCTCGGCGCCGGACGCCACCTCCCATCCCGCGGCCAGCCCCGGGATCCATCTGATCGTGACCCCCTACAGCCGACTCAATCCGGGCGGCGTGCTCCCCTTCGCCATCGGGGGCCCCATCCTGGTGCTGCTCGGCCTCTTGTACGTGTACCGCCGCCGCCAACGCGGCATCGACGAGGGCGGATGATGAACCAGGTCCACGCGCCGGATTCCGGCACGCAAACCGCCGCCCGTACCACCCCCCCAGCGGAGAGACCCTCATGATGCGTTGGATCATTGGATCGAGCATTCGGCTTCGGCACGTCGTCGTCGCCGCGGCTGCGCTGATGCTGATCTTCGGCTTCACGCAGCTGGACCAGCTGCCTTTTGATGCACTTCCCGAGTTCTCCCGACCCAGTGTGGAGATTCAGACCGAGGCGTTGGGGCTCTCCGCTCAGGAAGTGGAGGCCATGATCACCGCGCCCTTCGAAGCAGACATGCTCAATGGGACGCCGTGGGTGGCCGAGCTCCGATCCCAGTCGAGCCCCGGCCTGTCCACGATCTGGCTGATCTTCGAGGAAGGCACGGACATCCTTCGGGCGCGACAGGTGGTGCAGGAGCGCATGACGGAGGTGTTTGCCCTCCCCAACGTCTCGACACCACCGACGATGCTGAACCCCCTGTCCTCGACCGCCCGAGTCATGGAAGTGGGACTGACGTCGGAGTCTCTGTCCCTCATCGAGATGTCGGTGCTGGCCCGCTGGACCATCGTGCCACGTCTCATGGGTCTTCCCGGGGTGGCCAACGTCTCCATCTGGGGCCAGCGCAAACGGCAGCTTCAGGTGCAGGTCGATCCGGAGCAGCTGCGGGATGAAGGCGTCACGCTGTCGCAGGTCATCTCTACGTCCGGGAACGCGCTGTGGTCCTCGCCCCTGAGCTATCTGCAGGCGTCGACGCCGGGAACCGGGGGCTGGATCGAAACCCCCAACCAGCGGCTCGGGGTGAGGCACCTGCTCCCCATCACGACGGCGGGCGAGCTGGCGCGGGTAGCCCTGGATGGCGATGCGTCCAAGCGCCTCGGCGACGTGGCCAACGTGGTCGAGGATCACCAACCGCTGATCGGGGACGCCCTGGTGGACGACGCCCCGGCGCTCATGCTGGTGGTGGAAAAGTTCCCGTGGGCCAACACGATCGAAGTCACGGAAGAGGTGGAGGAGGCTCTGGCAGGGCTGCAGCCCGGCCTCACGGGCCTGAACATGGATCCGACCCTCTTCCGGCCGGCAACCTACCTGGACCAGGCGTTCAACAACCTGGGCCTGGCGCTGCTGGTCGGGGGCGCCCTCGGCCTCCTGGCCCTGGTGGCCTTCTTCCTCAACTGGCGCGTCGCCGCCATCAGCGTGGTCTCCATCCTGTCGGCGGGTGCCGCCGCCGGAACCGTGCTCTACCTGCGCGGTGCCACCCTCAACATGATGGTTGTGGCGGGCCTGCTCCTGGCCATCGGCGTCGTAGTCGATGACGTCGTGGTCGACATGGACTCCATCAGGAAGCGCCTGCGACAGAGCCGGGAGCGGGGCGACGGCATGTCGATCGCGTCGGTCATCCTGCACGGCGCGGTGGAAGGGAGGAGACCCCTGCTCTACGCGACGGTCATGATCCTGATGTTCGTCATGCCCTTGTTCCTGGTGGAAGGGGTCACCGGAGCGTTCGTCACGCCCCTGGCCGGCTCGTACGTGATGGCGTTCCTGGCCTCGATGCTGGTGGCCCTCACCGTCACGGTGGCCCTGAGCTGGTTCCTCCTTCGCGGGGGCTCGGACGAACAGGGCGAGTCAGCCCTGGCGGCCTCGCTGGGACGCGCGTGGGACGGCCTGGGTGCCCGCATCGCAGCGGCGCCGCAAGCCGCATTCATTGCGGTGTGCGTCCTCGCCGCGGCGGGACTCGGGGCGACGGCGATGCTGACCGTGGAATCGGTGCAGCCCGAGCTCAAGGAGCTGGACCTGCTGGTGCGATGGGAGGGCAGTCCCAGCACCTCGTATCCGGCCATGAGCCGGATCACCCGCCGAGCCAGCGTCGAGCTACGGGAGATCCCCGGAGTGCACAACGTCAGCGCCCATGTGGGCCGGGCCATTCTGTCCGACCAGAAGGGTGACGTCAACGACGGTCAGCTCCGGGTGAGCATCGATCCCGACGCCGACTACGACGCCACTATCGCGGCAGTGCGCGAGGTCGTGGCGGCCTATCCGGGGTTGTCGCGGGAAGTGCTGACGTACATGCAGGCGCGGGTCCGGGACGAGCTGTCGGGGACTCGGGAGTCTCTGGTCGTGCGTGTGTACGGCGAGGACATGGGCGTGCTCCGCGAAAAGGCGGACGAGGTACGGGCGTCCCTGGCGCGGATCGACGGCATCGCCGACGCCAGGACGCTTGACCCCGGCGACCGGCCCACCGTGGAGATCGAGGTGGACCTCGAGCGAGCCAAGGACTACGGCCTCAAGCCCGGTGACGTGCGCCGAACGTCGGCCGTGCTGCTCTCGGGCATGCAGGTGGGAAGCCTGTTCGAGGAGCAGAAGGTGTTCGACGTGGTCGTCTTCGGTACCCCGGACACCCGCCACAGCATCACGAGCATCCGGAACCTTCTCATCGACACCCCCGGCGGCGGTCACGTGCGTCTCGGCGACGTGGCCGACGTGCGAATAGCCCCTGCGGTGACCGTCATCCACCGGGACGGCGCGGCGCGTAGCCTCGACGTGGCCGCGAACGTGGACGGGCGTGGTGTGGCAGAAGTGGCCGCGGACGTGGAACGTGCCATCGACGCCGTGAACTTCCCGCTCGAGTACCGGGCGGAGCTGCTGGGCGAATACGCGGAGCACCTCGCCGCGCAGCGGCGGGTGACGGGGTTCGCCGTCGTCGGCTCCATCATGATCCTGCTCCTGATCCAGGCGTTCGCACACAGCTGGCCCATGGCCTTTGCCTTTTTCCTGACCCTGCCCATGGCCCTGCTCGGTGGTGTTCTCGTGGCCCTGATGATGGGAGGCGGCACGGTCTCCATTGCGTCGCTGGCGGGCCTGCTGCTGGTGTTCTCCCTGGCGGTCCGCAACGGGACCGTGCTCATCGGTCGTTGTCAGCAGTTGGAGGGGCAAGGAATGGCCTTCGGTCCGGATCTCGTGCGCCAGGCGACGCGGGAGCGCGTCGGCCCGATCCTTACAACCGCGGTGGCGACGGCGCTCGTTTTCCTGCCGTTCGTACTCTTCGGGAACGTCGCCGGTCTCGAGTTGGCGGCGCCCATGGCCGCCGTGGTCCTGGGCGGCCTGGTCACGTCCACACTGTACGGCGTCATGGCCGTGCCGGCGATGTACGCGCTGTTCGGCGCCTCGCGCGAGCCCGAGCTCGGACTGTCACCAGTCTCGGAGCTTCTCGCGGAATCACCCGGCTTCGAGCCGGCGACGTGACGGGGGGGATTGGACATGAATCACGGACTTGAAGTAGCCAGCCGGAGGAACAACATGCGGTACCACATTCGATCCATCGTCGGCGTCCTCGCCCTCACGGGGTTCTATGCAGCTGCGTGCCGGCCGGCCCCATCATCGACGGCCAGCACCGAATCCGCTTCCCACGTGGAACACATCGAGGGAACGGACCTCAGCCGGGTCACTCTCAGCGAACGGGCCATGGAGCGCTTGGCCCTCGGAACGGATCGTGTGCAGCAGCGGATGACGTCACGCTCGGCCTCACCTCGGCTGAGCGTTCCCTATTCGTCGCTGCTGTACGACATCGAGGGGCGGACCTGGGTCTACACCAGCCCCGAGCCTCGGACGTTCGTTCGGGAGGAAGTCATCATCGACCATATCGAGGGCAACGTAGCCGTCCTGTCCCGAGGGCCGGCGGTCGGAACCGTAGTCGCATCGGTCGGAGTGGCCGAGCTCTACGGCACCGAGTTCGAGGTCGGACATTGATTCTGCAGCGAGGTCACAACCCATGATGAGATGGATAGTAGGATCCAGCCTGAGGTTTCGTTACCTCGTGATCGCCGCTGCAGGCGCCATGGTGCTGTACGGCGCCGGTCAGCTCCGCGACTCGCCGGTGGACGTGTTCCCGGAGTTCGCGCCGCCCATCGTCGAGCTCCAGACCCCCGCCCTGGGCCTGTCGCCCTCGGAGGTGGAGGCCCTGGTGACCATTCCCCTGGAGCAGGCGCTGGCCGGGGTGCCCGGCATGGACGTCTTGCGCTCGAAGTCGGTGCCCCAGCTCTCTTCGGTCAAGATGATCTTCGAGCCGGGGACCGACCTCCTCGAGGCCCGGCAGCTCGTGCAGGAGCGCGTCCAGGTGGTGGTGCCCAACCTCCCCAGCTGGGCCAGTCCTCCGGTCATGCTGCCACCGCTGTCGGCGACCAGCCGGTCCATGAAGATCGGCATCTCGTCGGATTCCCTGTCGGTCATCGACCTGTCCATGATCGGTTATTGGACCATCCGGCAGCGTCTCCTGCAGGTGCCCGGGGTGGCCAATGTCGCCATGTGGGGCGAGCGCCTGGAGATGCTCCAGGTTCAGGTGGTGCCGGAGCGGATGCAACAGTATGACGTGACGCTGGACGAGATCATGCAGGCCACGGCAGACGCCCTGGACGTGGGGTTGTTCCAGTTCTCCGATGGGCACTTCGTGGGCACCGGCGGGTGGATCGACACCCCCAACCAGCGTCTCCCGGTGCGGCACGTCCTGCCCCTCGTATACCGGTCGGACGATGTCGATCCGGACCGCCTGGCCAACGTCACCGTCACCGTCAGGAATGGGGAGCCAGTCCTGATAAGCGACGTGGCGGAGGTGGTCGTCGATCACCAGCCCATGGTGGGCGACGGCATCATCAACGACGGACCGGGCCTCCTGCTCATCGTGGAGAAGTTCCCCTGGGGCAACACGCTGGAGCTGACACGCGACGTGGAAGCCGCGCTGGACGCGCTCCGGCCCGGCCTGCCGAACGTGGAGATCGACAGTGAGATCTTCCGACCGGCGACCTTCATCGAGGTGGCCATCGACAACCTGACGAAGGCCCTGGTCATCGCGGCCCTCCTGGTGGTCCTGGTCCTCTTCCTCTTCCTCTACGAGTGGCGTGTCGCCCTCATCAGCTGCACCGCAATACCCCTGTCGCTCCTGTCGGGAATTCTGGTGCTCTCGCTGCGTGGCACGACCATCAACACCATGGTGTTGGCGGGGGCGATCTTGCCGGTCTTCGTCATGGAGGGGCTGTCCGGAGCATTCTTCCGGCCCCTTGCGTTCTCCTACGCCCTGGCCGTGGCAGCCTCCACGGTGGTGGCCCTGACCGTCACGCCGGCCCTGAGCTACATCCTGCTGCGAAACGTGCCTGTCGAGAAGCGGGAGTCCCCGTTGGTCCGTTGGCTGCACGGTATCTACGACCGCATCCTGGCCGGCATCGTCCGGAGTCCCCGACCTGCCTACGCCACCGTGGGCGTGATCGCCCTGGCGGGCGTGGTGGTCGTGCCGCAGCTCGGTCAGTCGCTGCTCCCGGACTTCAAGGAGCGGGACTTCCTGATGCACTGGCTCACCAAGCCCGGAACGTCGTGGCCGGAAATGAACCGCATCACGATCCAGGCCAGCAAGGAGCTACGACAGATCCCGGGCGTGCGAAACTTCGGCGCCCACATCGGCCAAGCCCTGATCATGGACGAAGTGGTGGGGATGTACTTCGGCGAGAATTGGATCAGCGTGGATCCCTCCGTGGACTACGACGAGACCGTGGAGACGATCCAGGCTACCGTCGACGGATATCCCGGTCTGTTCCGTGACGTGCTGACCTATCTGAAGGAGCGCATCCGCGAGGTGCTCACCGGTACCTCGGAGGCCATCGTGGTTCGCATATACGGCGAGGATCTGGATCTCCTCAGTGAGAAGGGCAGCGAGGTGCGGGAAGCCCTGGAGGGCATCGAGGGCATCATCGACCTGCACGTCGAGCTCCACGAGAACATACCGCAGATCGAGGTGGAGGTGGACCTGGAGAGGGCCCAGCAATACGGCCTCAAGCCCGGCGACGTGCGGCGGGCTGCTACCACCATGATCGCAGGCGAGGAGGCGGGAGACATCCACATCGCCCATCGCACTTACGACGTCCAGGTCTGGACCACCCCACAGAACCGGAACAGCCTCACGGACGTCCGTGAGATGCCCATCAACACGCCGGGCGGGGGAACCGTCCAGCTCCAGGAAGTGGCCGACGTACGGATCGCTCCGACGCCCAACGTCATCGAGCACGAGAACCTCAAGCGCCGTCTGGACGTAGGCGCCAACGTGCGGGGCCGCGATCTGGGGTCCGTCTACAGGGACGTCCGGACCGCCCTGGCAGGCGTGGACTTCCCGCAGGGCTTCTACCCGGAGCTCCTGGGAGAGTATACGGAGCGTCTCGCCGTGCAGCGCAAGCTGCTGTTCTTCGCGATCATCAGCATGATCGCCGTCTTCCTGCTCCTGCAGACCTCGTTCGGCAGCGCGCGCCTGGCGACGCTCTCATTCATCCTCCTGCCCGCGGCCCTCGTGGGTGGAGCCCTGGCCGCTTACCTGGGCGACGGGGTCCTGTCCCTGGGCTCCCTCGTCGGGTTCCTGACGGTGCTGGGCATCGCCGCACGCAACGGCATCCTCATGATCAACCACTTCCAGCACCTGGAGGAATTCGAGGGAGAGACTTTCGGCGTGGCGCTCGTCCTGCGTGGAGCCAGGGAGAGGCTCGCGCCGATCCTCATGACGGCAATGACCACGGGTCTGGCGCTTACGCCCCTGGTGTTCGTGGGCCCGATTCCCGGAAACGAGATCGAGCACCCCATGGCCGTGGTGATCCTGGGCGGCCTCGTCACGGCCACCCTCATCAACCTGTTCGTCGTGCCTCCCCTCTACCTGAAGTTCGGGAAGGGGCAGGGGGCACTGCAACCTGTCGTAGCTGCTGAAGGATAGTCCCCATCCGGAGGAGAGGGCCGGTCCGGCACGCCGGGCCGGATCGGCCCTGCACCGGCCCGTTCAGGACCGCGCCATCCGTCAAGCCAAGGAGCGAAGATGTGGAAGAAAGGTGAGTGGATACTGCTGCCCACCCTCGTTGCCGGACTCATCATCTGGGCCTGCGGAGAGGGAGCGACGGAGCAGGTCACGTACGCCTTCAGCCCCGAGAATTTCGACAACCCCACGGTGATCGATAACACCTGGTGGCCCCATCCGCCGGGGACGCAGTTCATCTACGATGGCTTCACGGTGGAGGACGGCGAAGAGATCGAGCACCGCATCGTGATCACCTTCACGGACCTCACGAAGGTGATCGGTGGAGTGAACTCCGTCGTGGTCTGGGAGAAGGACATCAGCGACGGGCAGGTGGTCGAGGCCGAGCTTGCGTTCCGGGCCCAGGACAACGACGGCAACGTGTGGCACCTGGGCGAGTACAGCGAGGCGTACGAGGACGGAGAGCTCGTCGGCGGCCGGACCTGGCTCGTCGGCCACCTGGAGGGGGCCCGGGCCGGGGTCATGATGCAGGGCGACCCGCAGCCCGGCACGCCGGCATTCTCCGAGGGCTTCGCTCCGGCGCCGGTCAACTGGACGGATTTCGGTAGGGTCCGGGAGGTCGGCCTGTCAGACGAGATCGAGCTTGGCGCCTTCGACGACGTGGTGGTGGTGGAGGAGTTCAACGAGGAGGAGCCGGGCGCCTTCCAGCTCAAGTATTACGCCCGGGGCACAGGCCTTATCCGTGTCGGTTGGGCTGGAGCGGACGCCACCCAGGAGGAGCTGCAGCTGACCGACGTCATCCAGCTGACCCCTGACCAGCTCGCCGAAGAGCGCGCCGCGGCTCTGGCGCTCGAGACCCGGGCCTATGTGTACGGACAGACCCCACCCGCCCAGCGAAGGACTGATTCTGGCGGACCCTAGAAGTCTCTTTTCTTGCCGCCGCTCGGACGGATGCCCGATGCACCACTCCGTCGGCGTCATAACCCGAGAGGTCGTCATGAAATACCTGAAGAGGGCATGGATCGCTGCGATCCCCCTCGCGGCTCTCCCGCTCTGGTCCTGTCAGCAGGGCTCAGGAGAGGAGACCTATGCTTCCTCGGCCCAGGTCGAGGCAGTCGACGGAAGCGAGCTCAGCCGCATCACGCTGACCGAAAGGGCGGCGGAGCGCCTGGGCATTGAGACCACGGCGGTCACCAGGGCGGACGGCCCCGGTTCCGTGGTGGCCGCGGTGCCCTACAGCGCCGTGATCTACGATACCCAGGGAGGCACCTGGGTCTATGTCTCGACGGCGCCGCTGAGCTTCACGCGCCGGGCCGTGTCCGTCGCCTCCATCGAAGGGGACGTGGCCTACCTGACCGCCGGTCCGGCCGCAGGCACCCAGGTCGTCTCGGTCGGGGCCGCCGAGCTGCTCGGCACGGAGCAAGATTCCGGCGCCCTCGTCCCCTAGCCGCAACCGGGGAAAAACGAACACATGCACCTTTTC
>JARRLD010000142.1:0-11317 GCA_037387345.1 Gemmatimonadota bacterium | reverse complement strand
TCGTGGAACAGCATCTCCAGGTTGGTGAACGCCGCGTCCGCGCTGCGGACGAGCTCGATCATCTCGAGAAAGTCGGGCTCGTCGTAGACCGACAGGCGCCGGGTGATGATCGCGTCCCCCGTCAGGGCCAGGGTGATGTCCTGGGCCGCGGCCGAGGCACCGGAGAAGAGGAGCAGGAGTACGGTGAGGACGGTTGGGACTGGGAGTCTCATGGGCTGGTCCCCCCCACCGTCACCCTGGAATACCCGATCCCGTCCGGCCCTGAGCCCGCGGGAAGGTAGCCCACGACCTCCCGGCTACGGATGTCCACCACGGCGATCCGACCCGCCCCGGAGAGGGACTGGAAGAGGTGCCGCCCGTCCGGGTGCAGGATGAGCCCCTGGGGAGCCTCCCCGGGGAAGTCGATGCGCCCCAGCTCCTCGTAGGTCTCTCCGTCGAAGAAGCGCAGGGTCTCGTGTCCCAGGTCGGGGATGATGATCTGCTCCACGCCCGGGGTCAGGAAGATCCGGTAGGGCCAGGCGAAGCCGTCGGCCAGCAGCGTCGCCGATCCGTCGGAGGTGTCGAAGGCCGTGACCCGGCCCGTGTCGTTGCTCCCCGCGAACACGCGGCCCCCGTCGGGCGTCACGTTCACCGCCTCGGGGGCGGCAGGGGCGTCGAAGGCCCGGACCTTGGTGCCGGCGTCCACGTCCAGCTCGCTGACCGTGTTGGAGCCGATGTCCCCGGTCCAGATCCGCGAGCCGTCGGCGGTGACCGCCAGCATGTGGGAACCCTGGGCGTCGGTGGAGATGTCCGCGACGATCTCGCCATCGGACACCCGGACCAGCACCACCGACTGTGACGCCTCGGAGGTGACGGCGACGACCTCGCCCCCCGGCATGAAGGAGATTCCGTGGGGCCGGGGGTGGGCGGCCAGATCGATGGTCCGGACCCTCCGCCCGGACGCGATGTCGAAGACCGTCAGGGAGTTTCCACCGGCGTAGTCGGTGGCCACCGCCGTACCCCCGTCCGGGGAGACAACGAGCTCGTGGGGCCCCTCGCCGGTGGGGGCCGTCGCCACGATCCTGCCGGTTGCCAGGTCGATGAAGCTGGCGTCGTTCCCCTGCTTGTTCACCACCACCACGGTACCGGTGAGGCCCTCGGGTGGACCCTCCTGACTCGACGCCGGAGCTGCCCAGGCCAGGGCGACTGCAAAGGCGACCAGGGTGCGGAAAGCCATCGGTTCTCCTTGTCGGTAGGGCCTGCAGGTTCAGGGCACCAAGGTGCGTCCCGCTCCAAGCTGCGGCAATCGGGGTCGGGCTTCTCCCGGACGGTGGCGACCGACCGGTGGCGCGCCGAGCGGGGTGAAGGTTAGGATCGCGGCCGGCCGTCCACCCGCCGTGTTCGACACGCCATGTCTCCAGCCCCCGACACCGAGTCCCCGAGGTCCGGCCCCGCCGGACCCAGCCGGGCGGCCTTCGCGTTCATCTTCGTCACGGTCCTCCTGGACATGCTGGCGCTGGGGATCATCGTACCGGTGCTCCCCAAGCTCATCATCGAGTTCGAGGGTGGAGACTCGGCGAGCGCGGCACTCTACTACGGCCTGTTCGGCACGGTCTGGGCCGGCATGCAGTTCCTTTTCTCACCGGTGCTGGGCGCGCTCTCGGATCGCTTCGGGCGGCGGTCGGTCATCCTTCTGTCGACGTTCGGCCTCGCAGTGGACTACTTCATCATGGCGGCCGCGCCCACGCTGGGGTGGCTCTTCCTGGGCCGCGTCCTTTCCGGGATCACGTCCGCCAGCTACGCCACCGCGTACGCGTACATCGCGGACGTCACCGTCGAGCAGAAGCGTGCCGGCTACTACGGCCTCCTGGGGGCGGCCTTCGGTATCGGCTTCGTCCTCGGCCCCGCCGTCGGGGGCCTGCTGGGTGGGATCAACCTCCGCCTCCCGTTCTGGGTTGCCGGCGCGATGAGCCTCGTGGGAACCGCGTACGGGTTCTTCATTCTCCCCGAATCCCTGCCACCCGAGCGCCGGAGCCCGCTGAACCTGCGCCACGCCAACCCCCTGGGATCCCTGGCGTTCCTGAGGGCAAGACCCGCGCTCCTCGCCCTGGCCACATCCGCATTCCTGTACCGGGTGGCCCACGACGTGCTTCCCTCCCTCTTCGTCCTCTACGGGGACTATCGGTACGCCTGGAGCGAGACAACCGTCGGGCTCGTGCTCGCCGCGGTGGGTGTGGCATCCATGGTGGTTCAGGTCGGGCTCGTGGGACGCGCCACCGGACGCTTCGGCGAAGGCCGCGTCCTGCTCGCGGGCTTCGGCTTCGGCGCCCTCGGCTTCACCGTCTACGGGCTCGCCCCCACCGGCCCGCTCTTCCTCGTGGGGATCCCGCTGGGCGCGCTGTTGGGGCTCTTCTTCCCGAGCCTCCAGGGGATCCTCACGTCACAGGTCGGACCCTCGGAGCAGGGCAGGCTCCAGGGCGCGCTGGCCAGCCTCATGGGCATCGCCGGCATCATCGCGCCACTTCTCTTCACCCAGGTATTCGCGGCCGCCATCGGACCGCTGCTCCCACTCGGCTTGCCGGGCCTGCCCTTCCTGTTGGCCGCGACGCTCCTCGTCGTCGGCGCGACCATCGCTGCCCGTCCCGCGCTTTCCTGGCGTCGTCCCGGCGGCGCGCGAGCGGAGTGAGGCTGAGACTTCTGCCATGGTAGGCGTGCTGCCCAGTGCGTTCGTCCTCGGCCTGGCGGCGGTCGCGGTCGGGCACGCCCCGTCTTGCCGGCCCTGCGGTCCCGACACACCTTGACCCGCCTCGACCCGGCGGCGCCGAACGAATCACCCTGGGAGGCAGCATGAAGCCGAAGCGCGATCCCCTCGGAACGGGGCCGACGAATGACGTCAACCGCCGCGAGTTCCTTCACGGTGCCGTGGCCGGAGCGGCCACCTTCGCGCTGACCGACCGGCTCGACCTGGCGGGCTTCGCCTTCCAGCAGGACCCGGTGTTGGGGCAGATCACCGCGCAGCACGATGCCACGCTCCGGATGCTGCGCGACTGGATCGCGTTGCCGTCCATCGCCGCGGAGGACGAGGGGTATCCGCAGGGCCCGGAGCACATGGCCGCGCTGGCCCGTGACGCGGGGTTCGATCACGTCGAGATCATCCCCACGAAGGGCAAGTCGGGCGTGTTCGCCACGCTGGACGCCGGCGCGGACACCACGCTGGGCCTCTACTTCATGTACGACGTGAAGCAGTACGATCCCTCGGAGTGGAGCTCTCCGCCGCTCGAAGGACACCTCGTGGACCGTCCCGGATTGGGCAGGGTGATCATCGGACGAGGTGCCACGAACACGAAGGGCCCGCAGGTCGCCTGCCTCGCGGCGCTGCACGCCTACAAGGCAGCCGGACGCAAACCCCCGGTCAACCTCGTCCTGGTGTGCGAAGGCGAGGAGGAGATCGGCTCTCCCAACTTCCGGGAGATCGTCTTCGAGCCGGAGGTCGAGGCGGCGCTCGGCCGGTGCGTCGGGATTCTCATCCCCCTGGGCAACCAGAGCCCGGACGGCTCGGTCACGATCAACCTGGGTGCCAAGTGCATCGTGGAGCTCGAGCTGGTGTCCTCGGGAGAGACGTGGGGGCGTGGCCCGAGGCAGGACATCCATTCGAGCCTCGCGGCGCAGATCGACTCCCCGGCATGGCACCTCGTTCAGGCGCTCCACACGCTGGTCGAGGCCGATGGCCACACACCGGCCGTCCAGGGGTTCTTCGATGAGGTGAAACCGCTCAGCGCCCGGCAGCGGCAGATCCTCGAAGCGTCGATCCCCAGGACCGACGAAGCGGTGATGAAGCAGGCTCTGGGCGTCGAACGCTGGATCAACGACGAGTCCTGGCACGATTCGCTCGTGCGCCTCGTGTCGCAGCCCACAATCAACATCGAGGGGCTCGTCGGCGGCTACACGGGTCCGGGCGGCAAGACCATCCTGCCGCACCGGGCGGTCGCGAAGATCGACATGCGCCTCGTGCCCGACATGACGGCCGAGGGTACGCTCCGGTTGCTGGAGGAGCACCTCGCGAGGCACGGATTCGCCGACATCGAGGTCAACATGACCGGAGGGTACGATCCCACCCAGACCGATCCCGATTCGAAGCTGGTGGCGGGCCAGATCGCCGCCTACCGGAACCAGGGTGTGGAGCCGGTGCTCTGGCCTCGGCTGGCGGGATCATGGCCCGGCGTGACCTTCACCGGGGCGCCGCTCAGGCTGGCGGCGGGCCAGTTCGGGATGGGAATCGGCGGCGGGGCGCACGCGCCCGACGAGTGGTTCCTGATCGACTCGACGAACCCCGAAGTGGCGGGGATGGACGGCGCGGTGCGCTCCTGGGTCGAGCTGTTCAGAGCCCTCGCCTGAGCGGGTTGGACACCCCGGCGGGCGAGACCTCACCCCACGCGCGCAGACACCCTCACCCTCCGACCGATCCGATCCACCGCCGGATCGCGGTCTGCAGCATGGGCAGGCTCACCGCGCCGTCGCCCAGCACGCGGTCATGGAACTCCTTGATGTCGAAGGCGTCTCCCATCTCCTCGCGGGCCATGCGACGGAGTCGCTGGATCTCCAGGCTTCCGGTCATGTACGCCGTCGCCTGGCCGGGCACCGCGATGTAGCGATCGACCTCGCTGGTCACCGAGCCGCGGCTCTCCGCGGTGTGGTCGAGCATGTATTCGATGGCCTGATCCCGGCTCCACCCCAGGGCGTGCATCCCCGGATCGACCACGAGCCGAGCCGCACGGAGCGCCTCGTTGGAGAGCATCCCGAGTCTGTCGAGGTCCGACGAGTAGAGGCCCATCTCGTCCGCGAGGCGCTCGCTGTAGAGGCCCCACCCCTCGGCCATGCCCGCGACGTACATGTACCGGAGGATGGGATGCACGTCGCCGCCGAAGATCGCCACGGACATCTGGAGGTGGTGTCCGGGATACGCCTCGTGGAACGCCGTCGCCTCCATCCCCGCACGGCTGATGGTCTCGGGCCGGTACGTGCCGAGCTCGTACGTGCCCGGTCGGCTTCCGTCGGCGGAGCCCGAGGAGTAGAAGCCCCCGCCCGACGCCTGCTGATAGGCGGGGAACGGCTTGACGATCATCTCCGCGTCGGGCACGAATCCGAACCAGTCGCCCACCGCCGCCCCTGCGCGCTCCACGGCGGCGCGGGCGTACGCCAGCACCTCTTCCTCGGAAGAAAAGGTGTATTGGGGGTCCGTGCGGAGCCGCTGCAACAGACCCTTCACGTCGTCGGTGCCGAAGCCGCGCCGCGCGATCTCCAGCATCGTGGATTGGATGCGCTCCATCTCCCGTAGCCCGTTCTCGTGGATCTCCCGGGCTTCGAGAGGCAGCGAGGTGTGGAAGCGCACGGAGGCGCGGTAGCAGGCGTTTCCCTGGGGATTGGCGGACACGCCGACGGGCTCGCGGCCCTGGTACTCGTCGGCCAGGAAGGTCCGGTATCGGGCGATGGCCGGTCGGACCTCGTCCACGATCAGGGTGCGGAGCGCATCGGCGAACTCCGGCTCGTCGCCGGCACGGCCCGCCGGGTCGTAGAATGGCGAGGCTTCGGGCGGTGCCCCGAGCAGAGCATCCGCCTGACGGACCACCGCGACGACGTTGGATCGGGCGGCAACGTAGCCCAGCGTCATCCCTTCCCGCAGGTTGGCGATCTCGGTGTCCAGGAACCGCGCCATGTCGGCGACGCGCCCCATCGCGGCGGCCCTCTCGGCCTCGGTGTCCACGGGCTGCACCGCGAGGGTCGACGCCATCATGCTCTGCCACCCCGTCCAGGTGGGGCTCACGTTCCAGAGCTCCATGCGGCAGACGCGCCGGGCCACCCCCGCCTCCAGACGATCCAGGGCGAACGCGTACGGGATCGCGGCGTCGGTTCCCTCGAGGGCCGCCGGGTCCAGAGCCCGGAGAGTGTCGAGCCACGCGTCTTCACGCGACTGCCACGCCGCGGTGGCCTCGACGCTCCGGTCGCCGAAGCGGTCCAGGGGCGTGTCCGGGTAGCCGATCTCGTAGGCTTCGCCCGGGAACTGATGGTAGTATGCGTCGACGTAGTGCTGCGCCACGGCGATGGCCACGGCGGCATCGTCGCCGCGATCGGTCTCCGGCTCCCCGGCACAGAAGGTCAAAGCCGGCAGGGCGCCGAGGACAAGAAGCCTGGATAGGAGGACGCGGTTCGGCACGGTGATTCCCGATCTGACGTGGAAGGAGTGAGGACGCACGCGACAGGCAGCTCAGGCGCGGGCATCAGGCCGCCTCGCCCACCTGCTCCCTCACCTGCCGCTTGAGCCGGGCCAGGATGGCGCCCATTCCCCGAAGCCGGAGGGGGGAGACCACACCCTGCAGGCCCATGCCGGCGTAGAAGTCCGTGGGCACGGCCAGCACCTCCTGCCACGACGCGCCCTCCAAGCCCTCTCGCAGAATGCCCGCGAAGCCCCGGACGGTGGGGCTCTCCTCAGGAGCGTCGAAGAAGAGGTGGACGGTTCCGTCCTCATCCACGCGCGTGGCCAGGAAGAACGGGGTCTGGCACTCGTGCACCTGCTCCAGCGCGCTCCGATCTTCAAGGAGCTCTTCGGGCAGGGGCGGGACCTTGCCCGCGTACTGCAGAAGGGCCTGGACCCGGAGGTCCGAGGGCGCGCGCCGGAAACGGTCCACGATGTGGGACAGGCGGTCGGGTAGGCTCATGCCTCGGCCTACCGCCCGGGACGGCCCGGGTTCCAACGGGCCCCTGAACCCTGGCACGAAAGGCGGGTACGCTCGGGCGCGACACGGGTCCGACCCGAACCCGCGAGACAGCGCTCGACTTCGCCCGCCCCGGAGGAATCATGGCTGCCCCGTACGATCCCGACCCGCGCTTCCGCGACTACGCCCACCCTTACATGCTCGTCTCCACCGACTGGCTCGCCGAGCATCTGGACCACCCGGACCTCGTCGTGGTGGAATCGGACGAGGACGTCCTGCTGTACGAGACGGGGCACATCCCGGGCTCCGTCAAGGTGGACTGGCACATGGACCTCAACGATCCGCTCACCCGCGACTACGTGGACGGCTGGAGGTTCGCGGAGCTGATGTCCTCCAGAGGGATCGGGCGGGACACCACGGTGGTCTTCTATGGAGACAACTTCAACTGGTGGGCGGCGTATGCGCTGTGGGTGTTCACGCTCTTCGGCCATCGCGACGTCCGCCTCCTGGACGGCGGCCGCCAGAAGTGGAAGGACGAGGGGCGTCCGATGACCACCGACGTGCCCGAGCGCACGCGCACCGTGTACCCGTCGGTGGACCGCGACGATGCTCCGATCCGGGCGTACCGAGGCGAGGTCATGGAGCACCTGCGGAGGGGTGGGCGCCTCATCGACGTACGCTCTCCCCAGGAGTTCAGTGGCGAGCTTCTGCACATGCCGGACTATCCCCAGGAGGGGGCGCTCCGAGGCGGCCACATCCCCGGAGCCCGCAACGTCCCCTGGAAGCGGGCCGCAAACGACGACGCCACCTTCAAGAGTGTCCGTGACCTCAGGACCATCTACGAGGACGAGCAGGGGCTGTCGCCGGATTCGTCCGTGGTGGCGTACTGCAGGATCGGGGAGCGCTCCAGCCACACCTGGTTCGTGCTCCATCACCTCCTGGGATATCCCGACGTGCGGAACTACGACGGCTCCTGGACCGAATGGGGCAACCTGGTGCGGGCACCCATCGAGCGCTGAGCAGGAGCCCCTGAGCGCGACCCGACCCTGAACGCAGTCGGCGGGGCCTTCTGCACGCATGTCGTGTCGATCCCCGCCGTCGTTCCCGTCGTGACGAGATGGCGGATCATGGCACGGATGCATGGTCCTCCCTGCCCGTGACGAGACGGTGGCCTGGTACGCGTGGACGGCTCCTCGGGGTTGGTCACCGTGATCGGGCGGGGTCACGCCAGGACGACCGAAAGGACCGAGAGCACCCCTGATGGGTAGCCTAGGATCACTCGGTTTGACCCAGTCTCCGTGAGGCAAGCCATGGACCTGACCACGATGGCCAACCTGGCCGAGGTAATCGGAGCCATCGTCGTCGTAGGCGGCTTCGCATTTGGAGTGATCCAGCTCCAGCAGGTTCGGCTCCAGCGGCGGGGCAGAGCAGCCATCGAGGTCGCCCGCTCCCTTCAGGACGCCGAATTCGCCCGTGCGCTGCGGATCGTCCTCTCCCTCCCCTGCGACCTGGACGCCAGGGGGCTCAGGGCGAAGGGGACGGAGTGCGAGGACGCCGCAATGCTGGTGAGTCTCACCGTGGAGTCGGTGGGGCTGATGGTTCACCGACGCATGGTGTCGCTCCACATGGTCTGGGAGCTGATGGGTGGCGTGCTGCTCGGTGCGTGGTGCCGTCTCGAGGGCTGGACCAGGGACACCCGGACCGAGACGGGCCGGGACAAGTTCAACGAGTGGATGCAGTGGCTGGCGGAGCAGCTGGAGCGGCACAAGGCCCGATGCGATTCGGAGCCGGTGTACCGGAGGTACTCGAACTGGCTGCCGCGTAGCCGGGACGACCGGGTCGCCTGAGGCGACGCGCGCCCGTCTGTCTATGTCGGGCCAACGACCCTATACTCTCCTTCCTGGTCACCCCGTTCGACAGGCTCCCGCATGCCATTTCCCCATGCGCTGCTGAGCGACAACTACGTCCCGCCCACCGGCTTCGGTGGCTTCCGCATCGAGTACCAGCCCGCCGTGCCTCGTCTGGCGGTCAAGGTCAAGGTGTTCTGGGAATGGGAGAGCGTCGGAGACGCGGCCTGGACGGACGAGGCACAAGCCAACTATCGAGCACGATTCGAGCAGGAGGTGCCGCGGGCCTGGAACGGGAAGTGGAAGCTCGCGTGTTCCCGGGAGGGCTTTCGGACGGAAGTGGCTCCGGAGTTCCAGATCCAGACCGTGAACCACGAGCGGCAGGCCAACTTCAAGTTCAAGGTGAGGAACGTCCACGGCCAATCCTTCCTGCACGCGACGCAGAAGTATGTGCAGCTGCACATCAACGACCTGGAGGCGTACAGCGATTTCCAGCCGGGCGGCGCCGGGGGTGCTTCCGTACAAGGCGTGATGCTGGACGAGCGCCGGAAGGTTGAGGCCATCCTCGCGCCGGTGCAGAACATCCAACTGGCACGCACACCCACCGGTGGCTGGGAAGTCGCCCCGGTTTCGCGGATCGCCCTGACGACCTTCGCGCAGCAACTGCAGAGGGTGCATCACCTGGCCCCGAGGTTCCCCCTTACCGTTCACACCTCGTCAGGCCTGAGGGAGAAGGGGAGGGCCATGGCTACGGCGGTCAACACGTTCCTGCGGGCGAACGGCGTGACGACGTATCCCATCGAGACGGACCCGGTGAAGACGGGGCGGAAGCTCAAGGCCCCGTGGACTCCCCACAAGACCACCGCTTCCGCCACCATCACCCTGAGCGACGACTACGCGGAGGTCGGTCGCACCTTCGACTACCGATACAAGGTCGCTCAGCACGAGTTCGGGCACTGCCTCGGCCTCCCCGACGAGTACACCACCTACCCGAACGGGTCCCCGATGGGTTGGGGTCTGCCAACGCGCGGGCGTACCGCCGAATGCCTACCCCGTGAACAACCTGAGCATGATGTCGTGTGGGTTCGTCACCAACGCTTGCCATTTCGTGACCGTCTGGGACGCGCTCATCCGGACCACCTTCATGTATGTGCGTCCTCGAGAGTGGCGCATCGTTCGCGGCTCGGAGGTTGACGCCCTCTAGCACCACCCGGTCGGTGACCCCCGGAGCGCTCCCCCATCCGGCATGCTGCCACGCCCGGCATGCCCTCGTTTCTTCTCGGGCCTCCCGACAGGAGGGAAACCGGTGTCCCCCCATAGGTCGTACCTGGTTCCCAACCTGGTCATCCTGGTCCGGGTGATCCTGGCATTCGTGGCCGTCGGGCTGTTCCTTGTGCCGTCTCTCGCGGTGGCCGGAACGGCGGTCGTGCTCACGGTGGTGGTCATCGCCATGGATGGGCTGGACGGCTACCTGGCGCGGCGGCTCGACCTCACGTCGGAGCTGGGCGCCGTGCTGGACATCACGGCGGACCGGATCGTGGAGCACATCTTCTGGATCTCCTTCGCCGTGCTCGGGAAGGTGGGCCTCTGGGTACCCCTGGTGGTCATGACCCGGAGCTTCCTCGTGGACACCGCCCGGGGAATGGCGCTGGCCCACGGCAAGACCGCGTTCGGGTCAACGACTTTGCAGCGTTCTGCCGTTGGCAGGTTCCTCACGGGGTCACGCTTCATGCGCACCGCGTACGCCGTGGCCAAGACGGGCGCGTTCGTGCTGCTGGGCGTGGAGGTGGCGGTGGCACGAGCCCCGGGGGTCGGCGCCGAGGTGCCCCTCACGCTGCTCGCGGAAGGGGCCCGCGTGATGGTGTGGGTGGCCGTGGCGCTGTGCGTCGTGCGGGGGATCCCGGTACTGATGGACAGCCGAGCCTACCTGGAACCTGCGGCCGCCGAGACCGGAAGCGGCGGCGCGTGAGGTCCGCCGCGATCTTCGATCTCGACGGTACGCTCATCCAGGGCACGTCCGCCGAGCGGCTGCTGGTACCCTGGCTGGTGAAGAAGGGGGTGATCGGGGCAAGGCAGCTGACCTCGGCGGTCGCACTGGCCGCGGCCTGTCCGTTCATCGGGCGTACCCGCGCGCTCCGGCGCAACAAACGTTGGCTCTCGGGCGTGGCGGTGGACGCGGTGACGTCACGCCTGGGGATGTTTCTCGACGAGGTGGTGACGCCTCGGTGGTGCACGGGCGTGCTGGCCCGCATGGGGGAGCTGAGGGCTCTCGGGCACGCGGTCTTCCTGCTCTCGGGCGCGCCGGCCTTCATCGTAGAAGCCGTGGGGGCCCGACTGCAGGCCGACGGGGTGGTGGCTACGCCCATGGAGGTGCGCGGCGACGTGTTCACCGGGCGTCTGGGGGGCACGCACGTGTTCGCCGCGGCGAAGCTCACGGCGCTCCGCACCCTGGCGCGGGAGAAGGACCTCGATCTGGCCGCCTCGTGGGGGTTCGCGGATCACCTCTCCGATGTGCCGTTCCTGGAGGCCTTCGGGCACCCCGTCGTCGTCTCGCCGTCGCGCGAGCTCCGGAAGGTGGCGGAGGAGCGGGGGTGGGAGATGGCAGGGTGCGACCGGACGGGGCGGGACGGGGAATACTCATCGGCCGCGCCCTTCGCCCCGCGCTGAGGTGTCACCCAGGAATCCCATCTCGAGGCCGAGGTCGGTGATCTCCCCGGTGGCGAGGCGCTCGGGCCGGGTCCAAGCTGCGACTCCACGAGACCTGGAGGCAAGGGGAGGAGG
>JARRLD010000141.1:0-9606 GCA_037387345.1 Gemmatimonadota bacterium | reverse complement strand
GACGCGGGTCCTGGAACGACCCATACGCTCCTCGATCTGGAAGAACGCTCCGCCGGGCAGCGTGGTGATGCCCGTGTCGTCTTCCGCCCACTCGATGCGCCCATCGATGTCGATCTCGACGCTGCAGTCGTCCGTCTCCCAGCGGATGCGCTGCACGTCGTCGTCCACGTGGTAGCTCGTCGAGCGACGCTCCGAATCGGGCCGGAAGACACATAGCTCCTGCTGCGGCGTGATCTCCGGGCCTTGGGTCGCGCCGCGGGTGGGCCCCGAGGGGGCAGCGGGCGAGCCGGGATCGGAGGACTCGTGTTGGGGCGGCGCAAACCCGACCTGACCCATGGCGCGAGCGTCCGCCACGGATAGAACCGGGGCCTGGGGGTGTGGCTGCGGGCGCTCCTGAGCCAGGGCTGCAGGCGTGATGGCGCTCGCCGAGAACGCCAGCACGAGGCCCCCGAGACCGACGAGGGTGACCGTCGCGGGACGCACCCGGCCACGCGGCCGTGCTGGGTCCAGGATCGAACGCACGCGCCCACCCAGGCCGGACCCGGCCGCCATGGCGAGAGCCGCCTGCGGTACCCGCGATGCAACACGGAGCGCGCGCGCCAGCTCCACCAGCTCGCCGGCATAGGCGCTGGGAACGTCCCCACGCGAGAGCACCTCGTCGTCTGCGGCCCGCTCGCCTTCCAGACGCAGTCGATGCACCGCGATCCACGCCAACGGATTAGGCCAATAGAGGGCCCGGGCCAGCTCGCCGACCAGCTGCACGAGACAGTCGCGTCGCCGAACGTGCGCCAGCTCGTGCACGAGGACGCGATCCAGTCTTCGGGATGTCCACCCGGCCGATCGCTCGGGGAGGACGATGGTGTGACGACGGAGGCCCCAGGTGGCCGGGACGTCAAGTCGGCGGCTGACCACCAGGCGGACCCGGCTCCGGATGCCCGTGTCGCAAAGCAGGGCGGCGAGGCGTCGCTGTGCGGTCGGTGCCGCTGGCCGGACATGGCGGCTGGTGATCCGGTGCGCCGTCCGGTGGCCCCGCACCGTGACGACGAGCGAAAGCGCCAGACCGAAGACCCATATCCAGGGGACCACGGCCGACCAGTCGGGGTTGGCCGGCGCGGTGTCGTGGCCGGCGTCCGAACCTGCGGGGAGTGCGGCCTTCACCGCGGCCGTCGGCATCGGGCCTGGGGCCCTCGTTCGGGCCGACCGGTCGGCTGCGCCGGCGTCCACGAAGCTCGCGTTGGATGGCCGCGCCTCCGACGCCGTGACCGCGACGGAGGGCGGAGTCGGCTGCACGTTCACCGGCTCTGATTCGCGGGGCTGGCCGATCACCGCGGCGGCTGTGCCGGGCCAGCCAGACGGGACCGGGACCTCCACGCGGAACCCGCTGGCCTCGAGGAGCGGGAGCGCGAGGACCGCGCTGAGCGAGGCCGTCCAGAGCAGATGGCGTAGGGAGGCCGAGGCTCGCCGCATCAGCACCCCCGCCAGGCTTGCCCCGGTGAGAATGACCGTCGACTTGAGCGCGATCCACATCATCGTCGTCATCATCATCGTCCCTCCCTACGCGCATCCTTGATGAGTGATGCGAGCGTATCGAGCTCGTCATCGGTGAGGTCCGAGGCCGAGAAGTCCATCAGCGCGGCCATCGCTCGAGTGGGGGAACCCTCGAAGAACGTCGCGAGCAGTCGTCGGAGCGCTGACGTTTGCGCCTCCTCCACCGGCGTCGTCGGCCGGTAGATGTAGCGCGGTCCGTCCGCCGAGAACTCGAGGAACCCCTTCTGGGTCAGCACCTTCATGAGCGTCCGAACCGTGTTGTAGCTCGGAGGGTCACGCATCTCGGCCCGAACGTCGGCCACGCTCGCCTCGCCCAGCTTGTACACGGCGTCCATGATCTGGCGCTCGCGGCGGGTCAGGTCTTCCTGCGCTCGCTCCACCCCCCAACCTCCTGTCTCCGTGTGCTACCGTTTTAGCAGGATGCTAATATTTTAGCAGAACCGCCTGACGTCAAGAGCCCCCCGGCCCGAATTGGAGCGCGCTCAACACCCTCTTGGTCGACAGGTCCATGTAGGCGCGTAGCGCGACCATGCCGAATGCGATGGGCCCGTAGACCAGGCAGGCGCAAAGGAAGATCAGCCAGTGCGTGCTGCTGTTGATGTCGATGACCAGCACGATCGCGATGAAGAGGACCGCCTCCGCGAACGCCGCAGCGATCAGGAACCTGCGTGCCTTCCGTTCGGCCCGTTCCACCCCGTCGAGAGCCGCCCTGCGCGCCGCGTCCAGGTTTTCTTCGCTCATTTCGCTCCTCCAGTCCCTCATGATTCCGTCTCAACGCTCTCCGACACCCAATTGCTTCCGCAGGAGTCCGAGTCCGTACGCAAGCCTCGACTTCGCCGCGTTGACCAACGTGCCACCTCCCACCCGAGAAGAGGCGGATCTCTCCTCAACTGTTCGGTGGGTGACTCGACTGGACAAGTCAACGCTCCGGCCAACATGATGGGCCATGCGCACGATTCCGGTCCTGCTCGTCACGGCTCCTTTCCTCTATGCGTGTCCTGGCGCTGATTCGCCACCCTCCGGTGCCGTGATGGAGCGGGACAGCGCAGAGGTGCACATCGTGACCAACCGCCTTCCGGGGCCGGAGGAGCCCGATGTATGGACCGTAGGCGGGGAGCCCAGACGGACGGTCGGCGTGCTGGACGGACCGGAGGAGTATCAGCTGTTCCGCGTGGCGGCTGCGGCGCGGTTGTCCAACGGTGACCTGGCGGTGGTAAACGGGGGGACTCGGGAGGTCCGACTCTACGCTGCGGACGGCACGTTCCGCATGGTCATCGGAGGGCCCGGCGAGGGACCCGGTGAGTTCAGGTATCCCACGCAGGTCACGGTCGGGAGGGGAGACACGATCGTGGTCTGGGACAACCCGGCACACCGGATCAACCGGTTCGCGCCGGACGGCCAGTTCATCGAAGCCATCTCCATCGACCGCGGCGCGATTTCCGGGATGATCCAGGCTCCGTACTTCAGCGAGATGGCCGAAGCCCTACCCGACGGAGACCTGCTCGTCCGCCTGTTCGAGAGCAGCGGCGGTGGGCCTCCCCCGGTCGGCGTGTTTCGGCCCGGGAGCGGAGCGCTGCGGATGGCGCAGGACCTGAGCCGGGTGGACACGGTGGCGTTCTTCGGCGGCACGGAGCAGATGGTCGTCGAGACCGGTCAGGAATCGAGGCCACGGATGCCGGTGGAATGCGGCCCCCGTTTCTGTGCGTGATCGTGACGTCGACGCCTGGCGGGAGCGTGTGATGGCGTTCTTCACCCATGACATGCGCATGGGCGACGCCGAGGCACGGAGCGTTCTCTCGAGCGTCACCGTTCACGAATACCGCCCCTCCTACGGCGAGATCCGGCTCGACCTGGCGGGGAATCTCTGGGTGCAACAGCTGGCTGCCGAGGGCGCTCGAGGAGAACCCCGCACACACTTCGTGTTCGACCCGGAGGGGCGGTGGCTCGGTTCGGTCACCACGCCCGACGTCCAGATCCTGGAAATCGGGCGAGACTACCTCCTGGGGATCTACCGCGACGAGTCGGACGTGGAATACCTCCAGGTGTTCGACCTTCACAAGGAAGGCGGGCCCCGTCGCCCCGGGCCGTGACGCTCACGGCCCGGGCGGCGGTCCAGGTGTGGAGCGCATCCGGGGGGCCGACCGACTACCGCCCTCCCGCCGCGACCTTGCCCCTCTTCCCCGCCTTCTTGTCCGTCGGGCTGACCAGGTGGATCCGCTCCTTGATGTGGTCCTCCATCTCCAGGTGGGGCACGCCATCGGTCCACCACACGGGCGCCGGCTCACCCTTCAGGAAGTGATCCCAGAATTCCCTCTGCCGTACCGTGTAGTCCTTCCGGTTCGCCGGCTTCCGGAGGCCGTGGTTCTCCCCGACGTACTGGAGCATGACGATGGGCTTGCCCAGACGGCGCAAGGTGTTGAAGTACTCGATGCCCTGATTCCAGTCGACGGCTCCGTCTTCGTCATTGTGGAGGAGCAGGACCGGCGTGGTGATGTTCTCCGCGAAGTACACGGGTGAGTTCCGCGCATAGGCGTCACCATAGTCCCACGGGCCCCCCTCGAACCTCCCCTGGCTGCTCTCGAAGATGGCCCCGTCCGCCGAGCCCGAGTTCCAGTAGATGGAGGCGTACATGGAGATCATGTTGGTCAGGGGCGCACCCGTCACCGCCGCGGCGAAGGCGTCGGTCTGGGTGACCAGGAACGCGGTCTGGTACCCACCCCACGAGTGGCCGTGGAGGCCGACCCTCTCCCGGTCGACGACCCCCGTCTCGATGGCGGCGTCCAGCGCCGGAAGCACGCACCACACGGCGGACATGCCCGGGTCGTTGACCCGGTACGTGATGTCAGGCATGAGGACGGCGTACCCGTTGCTCGTGTAGACGGCGGGGTTGAATCCGTTCGCCGACGGGAAGGGGTAGCTGTTGAGCCCCTGGGACAGCCGCTCGTAGATGTAGACGATGGTCGGGTAGCTCCGGCCCTCCTGGTAGTCCGCGGGGAGGAAGAGGGCGCCCTGGAGCCGATCCCCCTTATCGCTCTCGTAGTCCAGCAGGATCGAGCCGTCGGACCACAGGTACTGTGACTGCTCCGGGAACCCATCCGTGATCTGGCGCGGGCTCCGAAGCCGGGCGTCCGTGACGTGGTAGTTGGGGTAGTCCGTGACGGTGGACCACGAGACGGTGTAGACCTCCGCGTTCTTCGCCTTGTTCAGGGATCCGTACGACGCGTCCGCGAACGCGAGCACGTCCACGCCCGGACGTCCATTCGTGACCCGGCCGTACCCGGACTTCTTCGTCCACTCCCCGTACATACGGAAGTAGATGGGATCCCTCAGATCGAAGCCGTCTTCCTCATCCGGGTCGAACTGGAGCGGAGAGCCGTACCGGATCTGATCCGTCTTCCCGTTGACGGTGAGGTTGGTTCCTTCGTCGCCGTGGACGCCGACACGCCAGATGTCCCAGTTGTCATACAGGAGGACGTTCCGGCCGTCCTCCGTCCACCCCCGGGGGGAGATCGGCGGATCCACGATGTTGTGGTCGTCCTCGGTGTCGATGAAGGAGGTGGGGACGCCGGCCGTGATGTTCCGGCGTTCACCCGACGCGAACTCGTAGGTGTGGAAGTCGCCGTCACCGTAATACAGGAAGTGGGAGCCGTCGGGAGAGATGGAGTACGACCAGCGGGCCCGCTCGAGCATCATCTCGCGCTCGCCTGTGCGCATGTCGATGGCGTAGACGTCCCGGTAGCGGCGGCCGTCCAGGTTCCCCATGAGCTCGTACGGATGATCGTCGTACCCCACGGCCCATGGCCCCCTCGAGGCCGGGGTGACGGCATCCACGTCGTCGTCGGCGAGCCGAACGAACCGATCCCGATCCGTCCAGTAGACGGCCAGGTAGCTGAAGTTCCTGTCTCGATTCGCCTGGACCTGTTGCATGGCCTGGAGGCGAGGGTCCTTCCAGTGCCAGAGCACCAGGTCGGGCTTCTCGTCGTCGTCGATCTCGTCGGAGTCGGGACCTGCCCCTCCCTCCGGGCTGTCCTCCTCTTGCTGGGCTTCTTCCGCCTCCTGGCCGCTCTCCTCGCGTGCGGCCATCGCCTCCTCGGTCAGCTTCACCTCGTGGATGCCGAAGAAGAGGGCGTCCAGGTCGTCGGACCATCGTGGCGTGAAGTTCGGTGAGACCGTCATGCCGTCGGGAACGCCGTCGTAGGAGGCGGGATCGAACACGACCCGGTCGGGGTCGTCGCCGTCTCCGAACCCCGTCCAGCCCAGCACCGAAAGGAGGTCCTCCTCGTAGTCCTCGTCCTGCACGGCCTTCAAGGTCGAGAGTGCCGCCTGATCGTCCGCCCAGGTCAGACGGGAGTAGCGGGCTTCGGCATTCTCGAGGACCCTGGTGACGCCCGTCGCCATGTCGCGAAGCTGAATGCCGTTCCCGGCCTTTCCTGCCGCGTCCACGGCCCAGGCCAGCCACCGACCGGACTCGTCGAAGGCGTATTCGGCCACGTTCCCCAGGTTCTGCTGCAGTCCCGTGGCCAGCTCGTGAAGGATCAGGTCCGTCCCCCGGGGGCTGTCATCACCGTTGCTGCCCCCCGCACGGCCCGGGCCCGGCCGACCGCCTCCCGAAGCGCCTGCTCCCCCTCCCGCCTCTGCCGGGTATCGATGCAGGGCGATCCAGCCACCCCGCTCCCCGGCGAAGGCGAACGACCGGACATCGTCCACCTCCGTCATCTCGCCCGACGCCAGCTCGAGCACTCCCACCTTGTTCCTGGCCGGACCGCGCTGGGCGCTTGCTCGCTTGCCCTCCTCCACCGTCGGGTAGATGGTGAAGGCCAGCCACCGCGAGTCCTCGGAGAAGCTCATGCCTGCTCCGCCACCGAACCCACCACCCGAGACTTCGCCCACGGGAAAGCGGTGCTCCGTCTCGTCCGACGTGCTGCGTACGACCACCTCGCTGTTCCCCTCCGTGGGGCTCACGCGGTAGGCGAACCACGTTCCGTCGTTCGAGAGGCTTCCTCCTCCGATCCGCTTCCAGTCGAGGATGTCCTGGAGCTCGATGGGGCGGGGCGTAGCCTCGGGCGCCGACTCCTGGGCGAGGGCCGGCTCGATGTTCGAGCCCACGGCGAGGGGGGTGACCATTGCGAGGGCACAGGCCCAACGGATGACCCTGGAGATCATGTCGCTCACTCCTTCCTTGACGACGGTCGCTGTACTTCCGGGAGGCGTCTGAGGTCACGGTGGGCCGTAGAGGCGGGCACGGCAAGCGGATGGACGCGGGGCCGTGTACGATCTGCCGGCGCCTGACCAGGCGGGCCGGCCTCCAGGAGGTACTTCCTTTCCGCGGCTCGAGGCGACCCCAGTCCTCCGGGGTCCGCAGGTCCTATTCCTTCCGCTTCCGCTTCCCGTCCTTGAGGGAGCCGCCCAGGAGCATCGTCACGAGAGAGATCACGATGCTTCCCAGGATCGCCGCTCCAAAGCCGGACACCGCCAGATGGGCCGTGAGCCCCGCGGTCACGAGCAGCAGGACCCCGTTCACCACGAAGGCGAACAGTCCCAGGGTGAGGATCAGGAACGGCAAGGACAGAAGGAGCATGAGGGGCTTCAGGATGGCGTTCACCAGGCCGAACACCAGGGCGACCAGGAGCACGTCGAAGAAGCCGCCGGAAAGGGTGATGCCCGTCACGAGATACGCCGCCGCCGACAGCGCCAGGGCATTCACGATGAGACGGATGAGGAAGTTCCGCATGTTCGACCGTTCCATGATGGGGGATCTCCGATCCCTACGGAATCGGGGTCAGCCCAGGTTCGTGGTGGGTTGCCGGGACGCCGACTCCGTTCCGTGAAGCCGGCCAATCCGTCCGACACGAATGGTCACATTGTCCGATTCGGCCAAAGTGTCCTGCACGGGCACGCGGCGACCCTGGGATCTTATGACATGTACCCCAACAACTTACATAATCTTCGGCTTTTGGCACGTGGCCTGCTTGTCTCCGACGGCAAGAACAACTGAGGGGCTGCGGGGCCTGGCCCGAACTCGCGCGGCACGCGAGAGGTGCCGAGGTGACCGAACTGAGCAGCGGAATCCCCCCCGGGCAGGGGACCCCGCAGCCCCCCGCTGGACCATGAGGGTGCCAGACCCCCCGCCGTGCTTGCGGTCCCAGGGTGGCCCCTCGGCCCCGTAGGCACGCCTGCGGGGCCAACCTTTTTTCGGCTGGCTTGCGGCGCGGGCGGCAGCCTGCAAGCGTAGGGCATGTCCAGCCCACCTCCTCGTGCCATCTCCGTCCTGATCGCCGACGACGACGAGGACCAGCTCCTGCTGGTCCGTGCGCTTCTCGAGGGCGCCGAAGACGCCCACCACGTAGTGACCACGGTGCCCGACGGCCGATCCGCCCTGCGCTCGTTGCGCGAACAGGTATTCGACGTCGCCCTCCTCGACCTGAGCATGCCGGGGCTCGACGGGCTCGAGGTGCTGGGGGCGGTGGCGGGAGATCCGATCCGACCCCAGGTCATCTTCATCTCCGGCCACGGCACGGTGGAGATCGCGACCCGGGCCATGAAGCTGGGCGCCTACGATTTCGTCGAGAAGCCGGTGGAGCGGGACCGGCTCCTGACCCTGGTCTGGCACGCCGCGCAGGCACGGCGGCTGCAGGCCCGGACCGAGCGCTTCGAGGCCGTGGTGAGCCGGGACGCCGACGGTGTCCGGCTGGTGACCGAGGACCCCCGGATGAAGGAGACCATGGAGCTCGTCTTGCGGGTGGCGTCCTCCGACGTGTCCGTCCTGATCACCGGCGAGTCAGGCACCGGCAAGGAGCTGGTCGCCCGGGAGATCCATCGACTCTCCGACCGGCGCCAGGAGCCCCTGGTGGCGCTGAACTGCGCTGCAGTCTCCGAGACCCTGGCGGAGTCGGAGCTGTTCGGCCACGAGAAGGGTGCGTTCACCGGAGCCGCCGGCCGGAAGATCGGCCTCATGGAGCTCGCCGACGGCGGCACACTCTTTCTCGACGAGATCGGCGATCTCGATCCGGGGCTGCAGGCCAAGCTCCTCCGCTCGCTGGAGTCGCGGACCTTCCGGCGCGTCGGAGGCATCAAGGAGATCCCCGCCGACTTCCGGCTGGTGTCGGCCACCAACAGGCCGCTCGCCGAGCTGGTGGATGCGGGCTCATTCCGGGGCGACCTGTTCTACCGCATCAACGCCATCGTGCTCGAGCTCCCGCCGCTCCGGGAGCGCCCCAGAGACATCCTCCTGCTGGCTCGACACTTCCTCGCGGAGTTCCGGCCGGGCGAGGAGGGCTTGTGGGAGATCGAGCACGACGCGGTGGCGCTCCTGGAGCGATACCCCTGGCCAGGCAACGCCCGTGAGCTTCGCAACGTGATGGAACGCGCAGCGCTTCTGTGTGGCGGTCGGACGATCCGTGTCGCGGACCTCGGCTCGTCGCTCTCCTCGTCCCACGATCCACGGTTCGAAGATTCCCAGGCCGGAGGAGTCGGACCCGGACTGCCGTCCCTGCGCCTCGACGCTCTGGAGAGGATGGCGATCGAAGAGGCGCTTGCCGCGACCGGTTGGCACCAGGGGCAGGCCGCCGAGTTGCTCGGCATCTCCCACCGCACGCTCTATCGCAAGATCCGGGGCCTGGGTCTGCGTCGGCCGTAACGCTGGCTGGCTCCGAGCGCGCTCCGAAGGCACATTGCGCCTCCCGAAGTCGTTGGCACGGCGGAGTCCTCGAGACAGGTACACCATCATGACCGAAGGCGTGACTCGGCGAATCCTGGGCGTCACGGCGCTCGCGACGCTCATCCTGCTTCTCCCGGCTCCGGCCGTCCGGGCGCAGGCGGACGAGTCTGGGGAGGACCCCGACCAGGAAGGGCTTCCGCTGGCGGTAGGCCGGCGATTGCAGTACACCGCCCGGGAAGGGTCCTGGATGTCGGTCGATGTGAGCCCGGACGGCAACACGGTGGTCTTCGATCACCTTGGCGACCTGTTCACCGTGCCCATCTCCGGTGGCAGGGCTGTCCGCCTGACCCGAGGGATGGCCTTCGATGCGCAGCCGCGGTTCAGCCCCGACGGGAAGCACA
>JARRLD010000140.1:0-9723 GCA_037387345.1 Gemmatimonadota bacterium | reverse complement strand
GACATCCACGGCCGCACCGAGCTGCTGCTCACGCCTCTCGAGCTCCTCGAGGCCCTCGCCAAGTTCATCCCGCCCCCACGAACGCCTATCCGTCACCACCATGACCGCCGGGCCTGGCGTTTCCATGAGGGCTCCCCCATGCTGCCCGGACGGCGACCACGGTCGTTCAGACTCGAACAGCCCCCTCGTCGACGGCGTGGGCTCTTTGTGATTCCCCCTGAGACGGGGGCAGCCTACAGCCGTGGAGACGGCCAGGAGGGAGTGACTCGTGACACCGCGCGCGACATCGATGATCTCGCTCGCCGTAGAGGCTACCGTCCGCTGGTTCCGGCATGGGGCCCCGGCCCTGTCCGCCGCCATGGCCTTCTACATGGTCATCTCCCTGGCACCCCTCCTCCTCATCGCCATGGGGATCGCCGCCCCGATCCTGGGTGCCGCGGAGGTGCGGACACAGCTCGTCGCCGATATCGCCAGGCTCACCGACCCCGAGACCGCGGCGGTGGTGGACGAGCTGCTCAGAGGCGTGTGGCTGGGCCACTCCGGGCTCCTCGCCAGCATCTTGGCAGGGGCCGCGTTCCTCTTGACCTCCACCATGGCCTTCGAGCACCTCCGAGACGTCTTGAACAGGGTGTGGGAGAGCCCAACGAAGCCCGGCCTTCCACTCTTCGACCTGGTTCGCGGCCGGCTACTGTCCTTCGCGCTGGTCCTAGCCACCGGCGTCGTGCTCCTCATCGCCCTCGCGGTCCGGACCTACGTATTCGCCTACGGCGCCTTTTTGGCGGGGCCCACAGGACCGGGCATCGCCATCTTCCATGCGCTGGAGGCCCTGGCGTTCCTGGTAGGCTTCTCGGCGGTGTTCGCCGTCCTCTTCCGCGTCCTTCCCGATCCGGACCCGGCGTGGCGGGACGTGCTGCCTGGTGCGCTGCTCACCGCGATCCTCTTTCTTGCCGGAGAGTTCGCCATCGGGGCATACCTGAGCAGGTTCGCCATCGCGTCGGCCTACGGTGCCGTGGGCTCGCTGGTGGTCCTACTCTACTGGATCTACTACTCGTCGATGGTGATCCTGTGGGGGGCCGAGTTCACCTGCGTCTCCTCGAGTCACCGACGCCCGGACGAGTTGCCCGACCTGGAGTCCGGGCGCGCCGACGGCGGCACGCCCTCTCCCTCCTCCACGGGCGGCCCACGAGACGCGTCGGCGCCGCCGTGGTGAGCGCGGCCGCGAGGGCATGAGCGTTCGCTCCGCGTTGGCCTCGGCTGCCGCCTCGCTGGTGGTGCTTTCGGGCTGGGTACCTCCGGTGGGGACGAGCGACCCGGCCGGGACCAGCCTCTACGCCGGGGCGGACGGTTCCTCAGGGGCCGGCACCGAGCACCAGGAGCGGTCCATGGGGTCGATAATGCCCTGCGCGGTTCCCCTCCGTTGGCGCATCGGCGAGGTCGACCCACGGTTCGAGCTCAGTGCTTCCGAAGCCAGGGTCGCGGTGGAGGAAGCGGCGACCCTCTGGGAAGGCGGCATGGGCCGGCAGCTCTTTGCGCACGACGCCACGGGAGGGTTTCCGGTCCGCTTCGAATTCGACGACCGCCAGGCGATGCTCCGGCTCCGCAGCCGTCTGATGGAGGAGCTCGCGATGGTCGACGAGGAGCTGACGGTCCGGGCGGCCGATCTGACGAGGATCACCGAGAGCGTCGAGGCGGTTCGGGCCGAATACCAGGAACGTGTGGGCGCGCTCCAGCGAAGGACAGCTGAGCACAACGAGCAGGTCCGCTTCTGGAACGATCGCGGCGGCGCTCCGCCGCTGGTACGAAGCGAGCTTCAGCTAGCGGGGCGGGTCCTGGCGATGGAGCGGGAATCCGTTGAGCGGGCGGAACGGGAGCTCCCGCAGGCAAACGGGTGGATCCGGGCCGAGGTGGAGCGCTTGAACCAAGAGATTCAGGATCGGAACCAGCGGGTGGACGCATTCAGTGGGGATCTCCCGGTCATCGCCTCCGAATCTGGCCGCTACCAGGAGTCGGTCCAGACGCGGAACGGCGAGCTGATCTCCGTGCGGAGGGAGGTCCTGGTGTTTCGCTTCGGCGGTCACAACGAGCTGGTCATGGTGATTGCCCACGAGCTGGGCCACGCGTTGGGGCTTGGCCACGCCGGCGCACTGGGGATCGCCATGAGCGAGGTGCTGCCGGAATCGTGGGCACTCGAGGGCGGCGCGAGGCTCTGGCCTGCGGATGTCGAGATGCTCCGTTCCCGGTGCCCCGAACTCTAAGGGGGCGTCGCACGCTAACCCCTTCTCATGGAAGCTCGTATTCCGCGATAGCTCCGGAAGGAAGCCGGCGACGGGCCGTGCTGCTCGCTCGTATGTACGACGTGCTCCCACTGCACTGCTCCGCCTCTGGTGGCTCCATGAGGGCGGACGGACCGGGATCGGCGGCGACTCTCTGCACGCGGGACAGCCGGGAGAAAAGTAGCGTCGCTCAACGCCCGCGCGTGCTCGCGTTCGCCCTGTGGGGCGTCGCGGCCGCACGGTGGTGGCTCGTGGTCGGCGCGCCCGAGGTCTCGACCGAGCGCGATCTCCGCTCGGTGGCGGTATCGCTGTTCGCGGTGCGCGGAACCGGCCAGCCCAACGAGGCCGCCTTCGTCGACGGGATCCATGACGACATCCTCACACAACTCGCGAAGATCGCCTACCTGAAGGTCATTTCGCGCACATCCGTCATGCCGTACCGCGATCCGCAGCAGAACCTACCTGGACTGTCGCTCCTGGACTCGGAGGAGGTGATCGCCAAGGCAGCCCTCGCCCGGCCGACGTCGAGGTCGCGTCCCTCGCGATCCCTCCGGGGCCCTGAAACGTCCGCTCTCTCCTCTCCGTATGTCACCTAGAGACGTTGGCGGCATATGTCGAAATTCGATATACTCACGGCGGCCTGACCTCGCCCCAAGGAAGAGCCCGTGCCCAGCAAGAAGAGACTGAGCCTCGGCACCGTGATGGTCCTCCATGCCCTGACCCGGGGATGCGAATACGGCTTCGACATCATGGAGGAAACGGGCCTGAGCAGCGGCACCATATACCCCGCGCTGGATCGGTTGGAGCAGCTCGGCCTCGCCGTCTCCGAGTGGGAGGATGCCCGCCTCGCCCAGGCAGAGAAACGGCCCACCCGGCGCTATTACCGCATCACCCCCGAGGGAGCCCGTGAGCTCCAGGCAGCCATGGAGCGGCACCGGTCGCTGGCACCGGTGGACCTGACCCCGTACCTGCGGCCCCGGACCCCGTGATGGCCGTGGTCGCTTCGGTACCCCAGGGAGCCCGCTGACTCATGCCGCGACCCGACGGGCCGCCCCGCTCCTTCCGCCTCCGCTGCTGCCTCTGGATCGTGCGGGTAGCGTTCATCCTGGCCCCACGTGGTCGCCGCAAGGACCTCGGCGCACGTTGGGAAGCCGAGCTCCTCCACCGATGGCGTCGGGTGGAGGAGGGTGGGCTCTTTTTCTGGTCTCTCGGGGCGTTTCGGCACGCCTGGTACCTGCTTCGAACGGAGTACACCATGGATCTCATCTGGCAGGACGCGAAGTACGGCGTCCGAGCGCTCAAGCGGAGCAAGGGACTCATCGCCATCGCCGTGCTTTCCCTCGCGATCGGCATCGGAGCGAACACGGCCATCTTCAGCGCCGTGGACGTCTTCATGCTCCGCCCGCTGCCCTACCCGGATTCCGACCGGCTCCACATGGTGTGGACGGCCAACCAGGATCGGGGCTGGACGGAGGTCTCCTACAGCGTACCGGACTTCCTCGATCTCCGGGAGCGCAGCGCGACGATGGACATGGCCGCCCTCCGGGGCGGCACCTTCAACCTGTCCGGGGACTTCGAGGCCGAGCGCCTCCGGGGGGCCTACGTCACTCCGGGGTTCTTCGGGGTCCTGGGGATCCGTCCGCCCGTGGGCCGGGCGTTCAGCCCCGAGGAGGGCATCCCGGGGAACGAGCGGGTGGCCATCATCAGCCACGGCCTCTGGGAGAGGCGCTTCGGTGCGGATCCGGGCCTGGTGGGCTCCGACATCATCCTCGACGGCGTTCCGCACACGGTGGTGGGCGTCATGCCGCCCCGTTTCTGGTTTCGGACCCCCGGTGGGGACGTGATGGTCCCATTGTCGTTTACCGGTGAGGAGCACAGGGGAAGCCACAATCTGTCGGTCCTCGCCCGCATCAGGGAGGGGTCCACGCCGGAGCAGGCGCTGGGCGAGGCGCAGCGCATCATGGGGCAAATCGGACAGGAGTACCCCGAAACGAGCGCGGGGCACAGCGCGAGGATGGTAAGCCTGCACGAGGACGTATTCGACGAGGGCTTCAAGGCCGGCACGCTGATCAGCACCGTGGCCGTCGCCCTGGTACTCCTCATCGCCTGCGCCAACGTGGCCAACCTCCTGCTGACCCACGCCGCGGGCCGGGACCGCGAAGTGGCGCTGAGAGGGGCGCTGGGCGCCGGACGCAGCCGCATCGTCCGGCAGTTCCTCACCGAGGCCACCATCGTGGCCGTGCTTGGTGGGCTGCTGGGACTCGGACTCGCGGTCATCGGCATCCGAGGCCTGGTCTCCATCATGCCTGCGGAGTTTCCACGGGTTCACGAGATCGGACTGAGCCCACGGGTGCTCGGCTACACCGCTGCGATCACCATGCTCACCGGCCTTCTCTTCGGTCTCGCCCCTGCTCTGAACACGAGCGCGGGCAGCATGGCGGACGCCTTGAGGGAGGGAGGACGGGGTGGCGGTAGCTCACGCGGAAGGCGGCTCCGCAAGGGCCTCGTCGTCGCAGAGGTCGCGCTGGCCGTGGTGCTCATGATCTCCTCGGTGCTGCTGGTCCAGGGCTTCGCCCGTATCCGCCTGGCAGATCTGGGCTTCGACCGCACGGACGTCCTGACGCTGCAGACCCTGCTGCCCGTGAGCCAGTACGGGGATACGGCGGCGGTGAACGACTTCAACACCCGGCTCCTTGCACGCCTCGAAGCGCTCCCGGGCGTGCAGACGGCGGCCGGCGCCTCGGCTCTGCCCCTCCAGGGCTTCTCCGGCACGTACTACGTGTTGGAGGGTCAGGACTACGAGGACCCCTCGCTGCGGCAGGTCCTGGCGTTCAAGCACGTGCTCCCGGGGTACTTCGAGGCCCTGGACATTCCCCTCCTGCAGGGCCGCAGGCTCGCGGACACGGACCGCACTGGGGCCCCAGCGGTCGTGGTCATCAACGAGACGCTCGCCAGGCGCCACTGGCCGGACAGCGACCCCATCGGTCGGCAGCTCATCCTCAGCTCGGGCCCGCGTGAGGTCGTGGGAGTCGTGGGCGATACCCGGGACAACGGGGCAGACGCCAGCCAGCCCGCGATGATGTTTTTGGCCGCGTACCAGAGCGAGCAGCGGTTCATGGACTGGGCTGTGGAGGCGACCGTGCCTCTCGGTACGCTCGTGGAGCCCGTTCGCGCGGCCGTCCGCGCGGTGGACCCCTCGATCCCCACGTACGACGTCATGTCGATGGACGACCTCATCGAGCTGTCCCTGGGCGGCGACCTCATCATGGCGAAGATCATGTCAGGCCTCGCCTTCATCGCCCTCGTGCTTGCCCTGGGTGGGGTCTACGGCGTCATGGCCTATACGGTCTCGTTGCGCACTCGAGAGCTGGGGATCCGCCTGTCCCTGGGGGCACAGCGGAGCAACGTGCTGTCGATGGTGGTCCGACAGGGCACGACGTTGGCCCTTCTGGGGGTCGGCCTCGGTGTCGTGGTCTCCCTCGGCGTGACCCGGGGCCTGTCCCGGTTCCTGTTCGGCGTGAGTCCCTTCGATCCGGTCGCGTTCGCGTCGGTTGCCGGCCTGCTCTTCGTCGCCGGCGTCGTGGCGACGTTCTTCCCTGCACGCCGGGCCACGAAGGTCGACCCGCTCGTGGCACTCCGGGTGGAGTAGAGGAGTCGGTAACAGAATTGAGGGGCTCGGGTCTCTCTTTCTGGTCTCTCTCCTCCGGGAGGGCGAAGGTGGACGGCGGGAGCCTGTGACCGCACTGTGAGGGCATGGCTCCTTCGTCGTCTCTCACCCGTATCAGGGACTTCCTGCTCGAGTTGAAGCGGCGGAAGGTCTACCGGGTCGGTGCGGTGTACATCATCGTGGGCTTCGCCGTCGCCCAGGGTGCGGAATACCTCTTCGCGATGACCGGGCTTCCGGTCGTGGCCTCGCGGGCAGTGGCGATCGTGGTGCTCCTCGGGCTGCCGATCGCGCTGGTGCTGGCGTGGGCGTACGAAGTTCGTCCGGAGGGGGCTGCGCCCGCCGGCCAGGATTCGCCAGGGGTGTCGACACTGCGCCCGGAGGAAGCGCATTGCTCCGACCGCGGCGCCTCCATCGTGGTCCTCCCCTTCGACAACATTTCCCCGGATCCGTCAGACGCCTACTTCGCCGACGGCCTCACGGAGGAGATCACGGCGAACCTCTCCGCGGTCCGGGACCTCCGTGTCACCTCACGAACCTCCGCCACGGTGCTCAAGCAGGCAGGGAAGGACACACGGGCCATCGGGGCCGAGCTGGGTGTTGCCTACGTGTTGGAGGGCAGCGTGCGGAAGGCGGGGGGTGCGCTTCGGGTCACGGCCCAACTGATCCGCGCGGACACCGATGAGCACCTCTGGTCGGAGCGATACGACGGGGCGCTGGAGGACGTCTTCGGCATGCAAGAGGAGGTGGCGCGCTCCATCGTCCGGACCCTCGAGCTCCACCTGGAGCCGGACGAGGAGCGGCGCCTCGCCGCCCGCCCCATGGACGACCTCAGGGCCTACGAGTCCTACCTGAAGGCCAGGGAGGCATCCCTCCGGTGGACCCGGGAGGCTTTGGAACAGGCTCTGGAGCACCTGGAACGGGCCCGGGCACGCGTCGGGGAGAATGCGGTTGTCCTGGCCGGCATCGGGTACGTCTATTCCCAGTTCTCCAACATGGGCTTGCACGACCGCGACTACGTTGCGCTGGCCGAGGAGCACGCGCGCAGGGCCCTGCAGCTCGATCCGGCCAACCCGGAAGCGCACATGGTTCTGGGCTTTCTCTATCAGGAGGGTCTCCGGGACGTGGACCTCTCGGTGCATCACTTGGAGCGGTCCCTCGAGGTGAAACCGGACGACCCTCACACCCTGACCTGGTGGATCATCGCCCTCTCCCTGGTGGGTCGGAACGAGGAGATGAGCGCCGCGGCGGTCCGCCTGATGGAGGTGGACCCGCTGACGCCCATGTCCCGGGGGATGCTGGGCTATGCGCGGCAGGTTCGGGGCGACCTGGAGGGTGGGCTGGCGGACCTGGAGGTGTGGTACCGTGCCTCCCCGGCGGGCTCGGCCGCGAGCTTCTTCTACGCCCACGCCCTTGCGACGGTGGGGCGTCACAACGACTCCCTGGCGATCCTCCGGCAGGAGTTCGCGTCCGACGCCGAGGAAACCTGGCTCTTCCTGGCCCACCTGCTGAGCGCGGCGCTGGAGGACCCGGAACGGATGGACGCGGTCATGACCGACCGCTCTCGGACGAAGGCGGCTCGGGATCTGCAGCTCTCATTCTACACCACCACCATCTACGCCCTTGCCGGCCTCCGGGGGGACGCACTTGGTTGGCTCCGCCACACGGTGGACGGAGGGTTCAAGAACTACCCGTGGATGGCGCAGCACGAACCCTGGCTCTCCAGGTACCGGGACGACTCGGAATTCCGGACCTTGTTCGAGGCGGTAGGGGACGCGTGGAGGGAGGGTGCCGGCCAGCCTCGTCCTTCCCCCTACTGATAGCAGCCGGATCCTGACGCGATCGCGACCCGCCACGGGCTTCCTGGCGACGCGGAAGGGCCGGGCCGCTGGCGCCCCGGGCGCTTGGCGGTCCGCGGGCCCGGTCGCCGTCAGGGAATGAGGGTCGCCGGGACCGTCCCCGCCAGGGACGCGGCCAGAAGCACGATGGCCTTGGTGGCCGGGAGCGCGCTGTCCCGGTCGGCGAACTCGGTGAGGGTGTGCTGGTTCCCTCCGGTGCCCCGCCCCACCGCGATGGACGGGATCCCGCGCACCACGCCTGCATTGCCGTCGGTGGAGCCTGAGGGGTTGGTGCGGTTGGGCAGGTCCAGGGCTCCGTACACCTCCACCGCGGTGGATACCAGCGGCGAATGGAGGCGGTCCTCCAGCATGTCCGCGGTGCCGCCGGCGGGGAGCTTCTGGACGCGCTCCATGTCCCATCCGACTCCATGGGCCTCCGCGGCCGCCCCGACCCGATCGCGGATCTCGGTATCCAGCGAATCGAGCAGAACCGGGTTCACGGAGCGCAGGTCCATCGTGAAGTACACGTCCTGGGGGATGGCGTTGAAGATCTTTCCGCCCCCGAGCATCCCGACGTTGTAGACGGCGCCGCCGCGGCCCTCGGGGACGCGCAGCTCGTAGATGGAGCGCACCGCGTCGGAGAGGGCACGGACCGGGTGGGGCTTGCCGGTGCTGCTGTTGGTGTGGGACCCCTCGCCCCGGAACCAGTAGCGGGTCCAGTAGATGCCCAGGGCCCCGTAGTTGATGCTGCCAAGCCCCCCGTCCATGGCCACCAGCATGTCGGTGACCCCCGGGTTGTGGTCCAGCCAGTAGTTCATCCCCACCAGGCCGAGCTCCTCCTGGACGGTGGCGACGAAGATCAGGTCGCCCCGGGTCTTCACGCCGGTGGCGTTCAAGGCCCGGATGGTGGCCAGCATGTTCGCCACCGACGCCGAGTTGTCGAAGATTCCCGGCGCGCGCAGGACGTCACCGTCCCGGGTCACCGAGACATCCGTGTCCTCGGGGTGGACCGTGTCCATGTGGGCGGCGAATACCACGGTGGACCCGCCGCCGGTGCCCCGGCGGATTCCGGTGACGTTCCCGATGCCGTCCACCGAGACCTCCAGCCCCTGGGCCTCCATCTGGGCCTTCACGTAGGCGGCGCGTGCCTGCTCGTGCTGGGACTTGCCGGGGATCTCCGTGATGCGGATCCACTCCTCCACCTGCTCGGCGTAGTGATCCTCCAGCCAGCCCAGGGCGCCCCGTACGGCCCGGTCGTCACGGACCTGGGCGGTGTAGAGGCTGTTCGTGGTCTGGGCACGGATGGCCGAGGGCATAGCCATGGCACCAACGGCAAGGAGGGTCAGCGCAGGGCGTGCGACGTTGAGGATCATGGCGATTCGGGGGCAGGATGCGTGGCCTCGAGGTGAGGCGGCGCGCTAGAAACGACCCCCACCACCGAAGCCGCCGAACCCGCCGCCTCCCGGGATTCCCCGGAAGCGGTTGTTCACCACGTTGTTGAAGATCGAGCCGAACTGGATGGAGAACCCGATCGTCAACCCGTAGTTGAAGTCGGTTCCGCGCTGGCGCAGCCGCAGCAGGGTCTCCTCGTCCGAGGCCCCTTCGGCGGACAGGTAGATCTGGTCGTCAACCCACGCGATGTCGCCCCGCGCGTTCACGCTGAACCCGCGCACGATGCGGAAATCCACGTCCCCCCTGATCGACAGGTTGTTCCGGTCGAAGTCATGGAGGAAGTGCGAGCCCGTGACGCTGAACGAGGCATCGCCCCACGGCTGGCGCTGCGAGAACTCGATCTGCATCGACTCCTCGAAGCGCGTCTCCTCGGCCTTTCCGAACACCGTCAGGTCGATGTAGTCCCGGTACGCCGGTCCGATCTTGTAGAAGACCGTGAGTGACCGGCGGGTCGCCTCCTCGTAGGGGAAGAAGCTGAACTCGATGGCGGGTGTCA
>JARRLD010000139.1:0-9740 GCA_037387345.1 Gemmatimonadota bacterium | reverse complement strand
GGTCTGATCAACGCGGCCATCCTGGCAGCGGCGTGCACGCCCGGAAGCCCTGCCGACGCGCGGGACGCCACTGCCGAGCCTCAGGCGATGTCCCTGTTCGGAGAGCCTCTGTACGCCCGGGTGGACACCACGGGTCAGATCGCCGAAGCCGACGCGGCGCTGGCGGAGGATCCGGAGAGCGTAGACCGGCTCATCGCTGCCGGCCGGGTGAGGAGGAACTTCTGGCAGTACCGCCAGGCCATGGAGCTCTACGGCAGGGCCATCGAGCTCGCCCCGGACGACTGGCGGCCCTACCGGTTTCGGGGTCACCGGCATATCTCGCTGCGACAGTTCGACCAGGCGATCTCGGACCTGGAAGCTGCCCGCGAACGGGCACCCCTGAACTGGGACGTGGCGTATCACCTCGGCCTGGCCTACTACCTGGCGGGCCGATTCGAGGATGCGGCCGACGAGTACGGACGATGCCTCGACCTCGCCCGAGACCCGAGCGCCCGGGCGGCACAGACCGATATCTACCGCAGCTGCTCCCAGAACGCGGACGATCCCGAGTCCCTCGTGGCCATGACCGAATGGGCGGTGCGTGCGGCGCTCCGGGCGGGGAGGTCGGCCGAGGCCGAGGCGCGGCTCGGCAGGATCGGGGACGGTCTCCCCGTCGAGGAGAACGTCGCGTATTACCACGACCTTCTGTACTACAAGGGGCTGAAGACCGCAGACGAGCTCCTGAATCCCGGGCCCGACGCGCCCTACCGACGGGAGACTGTCGGGTACGGGGTGGCGAACTGGTGGATCGTGCAGGGGGACACCACCGGGGCGCAGACGTTGCTGGAAGAGCTCGTGCAGGACCCGTGGTGGCCCGGCTTCGGCCGGATCGCAGCGGAGGTGGAGCTGGCGCGCCTCACGACAGGCGGGGCGAGCTGAGGGCCCGACGAGCGACGACCCCGGACCTCCCGGGTGTCGCGCCGACTTCGGACGGAAGAAGGAGACGACCATGAGACCAGATCGCAGGGAGTTCCTACGAGTCGCGGGTGCCGTGGGCGCCGGCCTCGCCTTCGGCCCCGATCTCGGCGGGGAGACCGGCCTCACGGTCGGGGACGCGACGGCGCCGACCTTCGAAGGGCCTTCCCCAAAGCGGCTGCTCATCCTGGGAGGCACCGGCTTCATCGGACCGCATATGGTCCGGCACGCCGTGGCGCGTGGCCACGAGGTCAGCATCTTCACGCGCGGCAGGACCGAGGCCGACATCCCCGATGTGGAGCGTCTTGTCGGCGATCGCAATGACGATCTGAGGGCCCTCGAGGGACGACGCTGGGACGCGGTCCTGGACAACAACGCCCGGGACTATCGCTGGGTCCAGCTGAGCACGGAGCTCCTCAAGGACGCCGCCGAGCATTACGTCTTCGTGTCGTCCATCTCGGCCTATGCCCAGGAGGCGATGGGATATGAGCACAAGGATCGCGTCCTGTGGGAGCCGGTCATCGACGAAGACTCGGAGCGGTTCAGTCCGCCGCCGGGATGGAGCGTCGGTGATGACGCGCACTACGGCCTCACCAAGACGCTGGGCGAGGACCTCGCCCATGCCGCGTTCCCCGGCCGGGCGACCGTCGTCCGTCCCGGTCTCATTGTCGGTCCCGGGGACCCCACCGACCGATTCACCTACTGGCCCGTGCGAATCGAGGAGGGAGGGGAGGTCCTGGCTCCCGGGAATCGGAATCACGCGAACCAGATCATCGATCAGCGTGACCTGACGGAGTGGATCGTACGACTGGTGGAGGCCGGCACCACCGGGGACTTCAATGCCACCGGGCCGGCCACGCGCATGTCCATGGCGGAGATGCTCTACGGTATTCGGGCGATCACGTCCGCCGCGGTGCGCTTCACCTGGGTGGGTGAGGACTTCCTCGAGGAACGAGAGGTCAGGCCCTGGAGCGACCTGCCGGCCTGGATCCCCGGGGACGGGCTCATGTTCGTGGACGTCGGGCGGGCTCTGGACGCGGGGCTGACCTTCCGGCCGCTGGCGGTGACGGCCCGGGACACGCTGGAATGGGATGCCAGCCGGCCTCGCGAGCAGCGGGATAATCGGCGGGCCGGAATGAGCAGGGAACGGGAGCGGGAGCTTCTGGCGGCGTGGCATCGACGCGCGGGAGGACGCTGAGCCGTGGGACCGATGGCGAAAGGGGGCCTGGCCCTCATGGCGGGGGTGCTGCTGGCCGGGGGCCCCGAGGCGCGTGGGCAGGAGGTCGAGACCGCCGCATGGCTGAGAGGGTGCTGGCTCGCCACGTCGGGCTCCACGGAGGTCGAGGAGGTATGGCTGGCGCCCAAGGGCGGGATCATGCTCGGCGTATCGCGAACGGTACGAGCGGGCACGGCCACCGGATACGAGCTGCTCCGTCTCCACACCCGGGCAGGGGAGCTGGTGTTGTCCGCCCACCCCTCCGGGCAGAGCCCCGCCGACTTCGGCATCTCCCACACATCACCCGGACTTCTGCGGTTCGAGAATCCCTCCCATGACTTCCCCAGGGCCATCGAGTACGAGCGGCTGGCGGCCGATTCGTTGCTGGCTCGCGTCTTCTCCGAGGTCGGCTCTTCCACGCCCTCGTTCGTCCTGAGATACGCCCGGGTGGCCTGCGACGAGGATCAGGACGTTGGCTGACGCAGCATCGTGAGGAGCATCTTGAAGGGCTCTTCCGCAGTGAGCGCGTGCGCTACCGTGGCGGGTAACGCCAGCGCCTGTCCCGTCTCCACCGTGTGCTCGGTGCCCCCCACGGTGACCCGTGCCGAGCCGTGGAGGACGAGGATGTACGCCTCGTGGGGGGTCGAATGCTCGCTGAGACCCTGGCCCTCGGCGAACGCGAACAGGGTGAGGGTCCCTCCGGGAGTCTTCAGGAGCGTGCGGCTCACCACCGCGCCCTCCTGGTAGTCGATCAGATCCGTCAGGTCCCTGGGCCCCGAAGAGAGGGAGGAGGTCTCAGGCATGTGCGGGTCTCCGCAAGTTGTGTCGGACAGGGTGAGAGGAGAGTATGAGGTCTTCCTGGACGGGGCGAGAGTCGGCGGGGGCTCGGCCCCTGGTGGAGACCACCCCGCGCACGTCCTTCGACATCCGGGGATCAGCCCATGGGGACACACGTACAACATCTGGAGCGTCGCCTTAGTCGTCTGGAGCGGACGAACCGCATCCTCGTCGCCCTGCTCGGTCTGGGGGTGGTCATGGCCCTCCTGTCGGCGGTCCGGGTCCCGCAGACGACGGAGCTCCTGCGGGTGAAGAGGGTCCAGCTGGTGGACGACGAGGGTCGTGTCCGGATCGACCTGCGCCACAGCGAAGACGAAACCGGGCTGTTCATCATGGACGAGGCAGGGGACACACGCGTCGGCGCGGCGCAGTTCGCGCACGGCGGCGGCGGATTCGCGCTGCACGGGCCGGCCCTGAAGGGAGCGGCCGTCCTCTACCTGGCCGGCGAGGGGTCCCTTTCCATGTACGACACCGCGGGAGCCCGAACCGCCAGGTTCCCGGAGGCCGAGCGATGATCGGCCACGTCGGGGTAGGGAACCGTCACCCCTGGCCGCGATCGTCTTCCTGGGAGCCGGCGCCCGATTCCTCGACCCAGGCCCGCACGATGCGGGTCAGCTCCGGAAACTCCGCGTCCAGATAGTCGTTGCCCAGGGCCCGGATGCGAGCGGAGTAGGGGCCCGTGCCGCGCGGAGGTCCGTCGCCGTAGCCTCCGTGGAACCGGTCCACCACGTCCATCCCTTCCACCACTTCCCCGATGGGAGAGAACCCCTGTTCATCCAGGGCCGGATTGTCCCGGTAGTTGATGATCAACTCCGTGGTCCGGGAGCTCGGCCCCGCCTTGGCGAAGGACACGCGCCCACGGGTGTTGGACTCCACCACGGGGTCGTCGACGATGATGCTGTTCCGCCACTGTGCGGTGACGAGGGGGTCGCCATGGATTCCGAACTGGGCCACGAAGCCGTCGAGGACCCGATAGATCCGCAGGTCGTCGTAGAACCCGTGGGTCACGAGATTGTAGACGCGGTCCACGCCGTTGGGCGACCAGGCCCGGTGGATGTCGACGACGACCTCGCCCTCCGAGGTCTCCAGGTGCACGCGGAACCGCTCGGGCGCCGTGTCGGTCAGGCGCCGGGGGAAGAGGAGCGGATTCGGGGCCTCGGCGGGCGTGCTCCGCTCAGGCTCGCCATGGCCACAGGCGGCCAGGATCGCCAGGGCGCACGTGGCCACCATGCGACGGGTTCCATGTAGCATTGCCACGACTCCAAAAAAAGACGGGCCGCCCGTCCCCGGGGACGGGCGGCCCGATCGCGCGTTCGACAGTGCCGCGAGTCAGACCTTCACCACGTTTTCAGCGGCTGGGCCCTTCTGGCCCTCAACTACGTCGAATTCGACCCTGTCACCTTCGGACAGGGTCCGGAAGCCATCGGACTGGATCGCCGAGTGGTGAACGAAGCAGTCCTTGCTACCGTCCTCGGGGGTGATGAATCCGAAGCCCTTCTGGTCATTGAACCACTTCACGGTTCCTGCGGTACGCATTCCTACTCCTCCATGACTCGTCGTGCCCCGGACAACGGGTGCTTCACCCCCCGATACACGACACACGCGCAGCGAAAATGACCCCTGCGCCGGGTCCGTGGCGGATTGGCCAACGCGACGAAGCTCGGCCCATCGGCGTGGCGGGTCAAGCTCTTCATTCTCGAGCCGGGGACCGAGAGCGGTGAGAAGGAGAGCCCAACCGGTCCTCGAACCCCCATGCCGAGGGCCACGAGGGGGGGACGTCGAGGGTGTTGCTGTTAGCTTTTCCGCAGCGTACCGACGGTAAGTCCGGACCCCGAGGAAAGGTGTGCTCGACCGTGATCGACCTGCGCAGCGACACCGTGACCGTGCCCACGCCGGGCATGCGTGAAGCCATGGCTTCCGCCGAGGTGGGAGACGACGTGTACGGAGGCGATCCTACCGTCAAGCGACTGGAGGCGCGGGTCGCCGAGCTGCTGGGAAAGGAGGACGCCGTCTACGTGCCCAGCGGCACGATGTCCAACCAGATCGCGTTTCGTGTCCACACCGAGCCGGGCGACATGGCCATCATGGACGGATCGGCCCACATGGTCATCAACGAGGGCGGAGGGGGTGCGGCCCATTCCGGCGTGACCGTGTGGCGCGTCCGCGGAAGCGTCGGAGTGTTCGGCGCGGACGACCTGGATGAGGCCATCGAGGTGCCCCACCCCTTCAATCCGCCCAACCACCCACCCCGTCCTCGTCTCGTGTGCGTGGAGCAGACGCACAACCAGAGCGGAGGCATCGTGTGGCCGCTGGACGCGCTTCGCTCCGTGGCCGACGCGGCGCATGACCTCGGTCTCGCGACCCACATGGACGGCGCGCGGCTCTGGCACGCTTCCGCGGCGTCCGGGGTGCCCGAGTCGACCTATGCGGAGTCCTTCGATACGGTGAGCGTCTGCTTCAGCAAGGGCCTGGGCGCGCCGGTTGGTTCGGCCCTGGTGGGGTCTCGGGAGCTCGTCGCCCGGGGGCGTCGGTTCAAGCAGATGTTCGGTGGGGGCTTTCGCCAGGCCGGGGTCATCGCGGCGGGGGCCCTCTACGCTCTGGAGCACCACCGTGAGCGACTCGCCGAGGATGTGGCCCGGGCACGGCGCTTCGCCGAACGCCTGTGGAAGCTTCCGGGCGTCTCGTTCGACCTCGCCACGGTACAGAGCAACATCGTCCGGTTCGAGGTCACGTCCATGACCGCCGGGGCGTTCGTCGACGGCTGCCACGCACGAGGGGTCCATCTCCTTCCGGGCGGCCACCACGGTGTGCGCGCCGTCATGCACCAGGACATCTCGGACTCTGAATCGGATCAGGCCGTCGAGGTGATCCAGGAGGTGCTGGGCGCGCCTTGAGGGACGTCACCCCCAGCCTTCAGCGCGTGCTGAACCGCGGAATGTATCGAGGCACCCGGGCGCTGTACTCCACGTACGCGTCACCAAATCGCTCGAGGAGCTCCCGCTCCTCCAACAGCACGATCGCGTGGAGGGCCAGCGGCGTCGCCACCGCGACGACGTAGGTGCCGACGTAGTTGGCGAACAGCGCATAGGCGAGGACCGCCAGGGCCACCTCCACGTACCGCGGGTGCCGGATCACCGCGTACGGCCCCTCCGTGAGGAGGTCGCCTCCCCGGCCGTCGGCCTGCAGCTCCGGAATTCCGGCCAGGATCCTCGTGGTGAGGTGGCGCTTCCGCCTCAAGCCAATCGCCACGGCCAGGGCAAAGAGCAGAACCGCCGTGCACCCCAGGATCCAGCTATCGCCCAGGTCCCGCCCCATGAGGGGCCCGCGCGCGGCCCACAGGACGATCATGGCCACCGCGGACCCGACGCTCACCACCCACATGGTGGGCTTCACCCCGGCTTTCCGCCAGAATCCGACGAAGGGGTGGATCACGAACCACCATGCCACACCTGGCGGCAGGGAGATGAGGAGGAGAACTCCGACGATGTACCGTGCCCTGGTCATGGCAGATCTTTGATCTGGCGGCATGGAGAACCCCCTCAGATAAGAACGAACGCGAGACCTGTGCAATGGTCTTGTGTCCTGGCGCGGACGGGGTGACGATGGAGGCGACGATCCCACGGAAGCCTTCTGGAGGTGCCCATGCTCAGGTCTGCTACGGTTCTTCTCGCCTTGCTCGTCGCGTTCCCCATTTCCGCCCAGACACCGGAACGCCGGCCCATGACCACCGACGACGCCCTGGACATGGTGCGCGTCGGTGGGGCCCTCATGTCGCCGGATGGCAGCTGGGTCCTGTACTCCCGCTCCGAGCTGGACTGGGACGAGAACGAGCGAAAGACGACCTGGTGGCGCGTCGACGCCGACGGCGGAGAGCCATACCAGTACATCGGGGAGGAAGGGGGAGGCTCCTTCGCCTTCTCCTCCGACGGTAGCCGATTGGCGTTCGCCCGGGCGGTGGAAGGGAAGAGCCAGATCTTTCTCATGAGGACGAGCGGCGGAGAGGCCCGTCAGCTGTCGAAGCACAAGACGGCCGTCGCCGGCTTCGAGTGGGTGGGAGACGGCGCGGCCCTGGTCTTCGCGGCCGACGAGGCGCGCAGCGATGAGGAGGAGAAGGAACACAAGGACGGCTTCGACGCCGTCTTCGTGGATGAGGGCCCGAACGGTCAGCGAGAGGCGCAATGGAGGAACCTCTGGTGGATCGACGTGGACTCGGGCGAGGAGCGCCGGCTCACCGAGGCCGATCAGCGGGTCGGATCGTTTGTCGTGACCTCGGATGGATCGAAGGTGGCGTTCACCGCGCGCTCCGAGAACCGACGGAATCAACAGCATCTCAGCGAGATCTTCCTGCTGGACGTCGAGTCCGGAGACGTCCGACAGCTCACGGACAACGGGGCGCCGGAAGGAAGGCTCCAGTGGGCCCCGGACGACCGCCGCCTCGCCTATACGGCCCGCACGGACGACGAGTGGGAGCTGCTTCTCGACAAGCTCTGGGTCATGGATACCGAATCCGGTGACCGGCGCCTCGTTTCCGGAGACTTCCAGGGGAACATGAGCTCCTTCGTCTGGACCCCCGACGGCGAGAGCGTGCTCTTCGGAGGCTTGCACGGGACCAACGCCAATCTCTACCGTCTCGATGTGGCATCGGGCAGCGTGACCCAGGTGACCGACGCGGTGGGACAGCTGTCCCCGGAGTCGTTCTCACGCGACCGGACCCGGATGGCGTACACCCTCCAGGACTTCGACACCCCGCCCGACCTATGGGCCGGTGCCACGGATGGCGCGCCGGGGAAGAAACTGACCGACGCCAACCCCTGGATCGAGGACGAGATCGCGCTGGCTCCCGGGGAGGTGATCCATTGGCGGAGCCGCGACGGGCTCGAGATCGAGGGGGTGCTGATGCGCCCCATCGAGGCCTCGCCTGGCGCCGGGCCGCTTCTCCTGCACATCCATGGCGGACCCGCGGGCGTGTTCACCAACCGGTTCAACCCCCAGAGCCACGTGTGGGCCGGGTTGGGCTACGCCCAGCTGATGCCCAACGTCCGCGGTAGCTCCGGGTACACCGACGATCTGCTCCGCGGGAACATGCGGGACATCGGAGGTGGAGACTTCGACGATCTGATGACCGGCGTGGACCATGTCGTGGAGGCTGGCATTGCGCACCCGGACTCCCTGGCCGTCCGGGGTTGGAGCTACGGCGGGATCCTGGGCGGTTGGACCATCACCCAGACCCAGCGCTTCAAGGCAGCGTCGGTGGGAGCGATGGTGTCCGACTGGACCTCCGAGTACGGCCCGGGATTCAATCACGACGTGCGGTTGTGGTACATCGGGGGCACACCGTGGGACAATCCCGAGGGCTATCGGCAGAGGTCGGCGCTCACCCATGTCGAACGGGTCACGACCCCCACCCTGATCCTCCACGGCATGAATGATCGGACCGACACCGAGCCCCAGAGCATGATGTTCTTCCAGGCTCTGAAGGACATGGGCAAGACGGTACGGTACATCCGGTTCCCCCGAGAGCCCCACGGTTTCCGGGAGCCCAGGCACCAGCGCACCAGGGATGTGGAGGAGATCCGCTGGGTGCAGCAGTGGGTCAGGGGAGTGGAGTGGACACCCTGGGAGCGAAAGAAGGAAGACCAACAAGAGGAAAAGGCGGAGGTGATCTCGTGACCCGAGCGCGGGGAGCGAGACGGCCCCTGTGAAGATGCCCGGCGGGGGCGCCGTATCCGGATAGGGAGCGCCCCGAGCCCTCAGTCCACACCGAGGCGGAGTCTACCGTGTTCTACGTACCCATCGTTCCTACGCCGCCAACACCGCCTTCACCGCGCACGCGGGAGCTTGCGGACCTGCTCTCGCGCGTGATCCATGAGTACGAGAGCCATCATCCGTCGGTATCCGGGGCCGAGGTCCGTCTCGCGCTTCGCCTCGCCGCCCAGAGCAGCAGGAAAGGAGCGCAGGCCGCGAGCACAAGGGTGGCCCTGGCCGCCGGCCTCGCCCTCTTCGTCGCTGCGGGCGTCGCCTACCTGGCCCTGGCCAGCGGGGGAGGCCTGGGCGCGTCGGAGAGCTTCCCCATGGTGGCCGCGGTGTTGGTGGGGATCGTCCTCATCGCGGTATTGGCGGCGGTGAAGGCATCCCGCGGTCCGTAAACGCCGTGGCACGGGCGGGCGTCCACTCGGGGAGACGCCCTACCCGCGTGGAGCCCATCGGATGAACGCCACGGCCACTCCCTCCCTGGGCCTCCTCGTGGTGGCGTGTATTCTCCCGGCCTGCGGCGAGACAGTCCCCGCAGCGTCCCCCTTCTCCGTGAGGGACTCGGCGGGGATCCGCATCGTCCAGAGCTCCGTCCCACGGTCGGCGTCGGCGGATGCCTGGTGGGTCGACGACGAGCCGCTCCTGGTGCTCGGCGGCGGACCGGATGGAGATCTCTACGACGTAGCCGGTGCGGTGAGGTTGTCCGACGGGAAGATCGTTGTCGGTGACGGCGGCTCGGGTCGGGTCCGCTTCTTCGACCATGACGGCGGGCCGCTGGGCTCCGTAGGTGGGCGGGGAGAGGGTCCCGGGGAGTTCGTCCTCCTCCAGTCTATGGGGATCGGACACGGCGACACCGTGTGGGCCTACGACTTCCAACTCCAGCGCATGAGCTTCTTCACGGCGCCAGGGACGCTTACGCGCGACGTGGGCTTGCGTCCACGGCACCCTGCCGGCGTCACGGTGGGATACCTGACGGACGGCA
>JARRLD010000138.1:2347-14067 GCA_037387345.1 Gemmatimonadota bacterium | reverse complement strand
TCCGTCACCCGTCAGACGAACCAGGAGGGAGCTGAAGTCCCGGCCGAAGCGGACCCCGCCCAGCCACTTCGGCCCTCTTCCTGACGATCAGCTGTCAGCCGCCAAGGACCTCCGCAGCCTCTTCGTCGGTCATGACCGGGATGACCTCCTGCTCGAGATGCTCCGCCCACTCCCTGCACCAGCGAGCGGCAGGCACGACGGAATCCGCCTCGCAGAGCGTGAACCCCCGAAGCCCGCTCACGTCATGCCACCGGCCGAGCATGGTCACTCCTTCGGGAGGCAAACCACCCGTGGCCATGAACTTCTCCACAGCCTCGGCTCGAGCCTCTGGCTTCATCGTGTACAGGACGAGGAATCGCATCCGGCCATCTCCTTCACGAAAGGGTGGGTCGACGCTCTTGGCGCCGTGGGACGGGCAGTCTGCACACACCTCCCTCCCACCGCCAGAAGCCGCCCTCGCAAGGACAGTGCGGGATCGAGCGCTACTCACTGTCGCTGTCTCTTATGATCACGTCTCCGAGAACCTGAATCCGGTCGGCCGAATCTTTTACGCTGCCTCGACGATGGTGTGCACGGGGTGCTCGCTCGACCAGGAGGTGGGCACCGCGCTCGGGGCGCAGGCAGGGCCTGCGCGGTTGAGGGAGATCATCACCGCCAACGGCTCTACGCGCTTCCGGACGGCCACCGAGACGCCGTTCAATCTCGTTCTCGAGGCGAGACTCTGATGTCCGCCCGCACCACACGCATCCACACACGATACGGATTGGCGTCACGATCACCCAGGTTGGACGCGTGTGTAGGATCGCGCGGTATCCCGTCAAGTCGATGGCCGGCGCGTCGACCCAGTCGGCGTCACTGGGTTGGCACTGCCTCGACGGGGACCGCCGATTCGCGTTTCGTCGTGTGGGTCATGATAGCGGCTTCCCGTGGCTCACCGCGAGCCGTCTCCCAGGCCTTCTCCTCTACCGACCCACCGCACTCGACGAAGCCGCGAGTGAACGACTTCCGACTCAGGTCCGCACGCCGTCGGGGACGTGCGTCGGGCTACGCCGTCCGGAGCTGAAGGACGAGCCCATCGAGCGGGTCGGGGGTGATCTGGAGCTCATGAACCTCCAGCACGGCATCTTCGACGAGGCCGCCGTCTCCATCATCAGCCTGGCCCCGATAGGCCGGTATCTATGGAACGGTCGTTCGGACCGGGTCGCTACCCATCATGCGATAACTCACGCGTGCGCTAGTTTTTGGCCTATGCGGCAGGGAAGAGATCATTACTAATTATCTCGCTAGTATTGAGCAAGAGCCCATCCTCGGCCAGGTCACGGGCGGGGGGCGGTGGTCGCGTGTCCGCCGTTCGGATGCTGGAGTGGCGCTTCCGCAAGCGAGCACTTCCGGGACTAGCTGGAGTGCCGTATCCTGGCCCATGACTTCGCCAGGGCTCACGGTGAGGATTGCGGCGACGAGCGGCGCGTCGACTGCTCCCCTTGACCGAGTGGGCCCCGAAAATCGACGACCCGACCGCCATCTCCTCAGCCGCAATGGTTCACCTAGCTCGAACAGCCCCTGGGAGGTGCAGAATGACCCCTGCCTTCGTGCCCGACGACGCCCCCCGCCGGAAGCCCCTCGACGAGGAGATCGACGTCTTCGGCATCACCCACCCAGGCAAGGTGCGCGCGTCCAACGCGGACCAGTTCCTCATCTGCTCGCTCACCAAGAAGATGGACGTGCACCTCACCAGCCTGGAGCGGACCGTGGAGCTCTTCCGCGCCGAGACGGATCGGCTGGCCTTCCTGGCGCTGGTGGCCGACGGCGTGGGCGGCACGGAGGCGGGGGGAACGGCCAGCCGCCTCGCAGTCGAGGCCGTCACCCGCTACGTGAGTGAGGCCATCTACGTCTACTACACGCAGGACCCGACGGACGACCAGGCTTTCGTCGGGGCCCTGACCGGCGCCGCGCGCGCTGCACTCTCACGCGGACCTGCGGGATGCGAGGGAGCGAGCCGGGATCGAGTCGATGGCCACCACGCTGACCCTCTTCATCGGGGTGTGGCCGAAGGCGTACCTGCTGCAGGTGGGTGACAGCCGCTACTACGTGCTGAGGGGGGACGAGCTCACCCAGGTGACGCGAGACCAGACGGTGGCCCAGGACCTGGTGGACCAGAAGGTCAAGCCTCGGGAAAAGGCCGAGGGGCTCCACTGGGCCGACGTGCTCTCCAGCTCCCTCGGCGGCACTGAGACCGCCCCCGTGGTCACCTCCCTCGATCAGGACTGGCGCTACGTCCATCTCTTGTGCACAGACGGCCTCACGAAGCATGTCTCGGACGAGCGCATCCGGGAGCGGCTCATGAGCATGGAGTCGGCCGAGCAGGTTTGCCGGGCCCTCCTGCAGGATGCGCTGGACGGCGGCGGGACCGACAACATCACGCTCATCGTGGAGCGGGACGTGCCCGGAGGGGCGGGAAAGAGGCCATGAGCCAAGCGACGGGCCTCCTCGGTGAGTCTCCGAGATGAGGCCGCGCTGCTCACCGCCCCAGCCAGTACGTCGCCTTCACCTGGAACACGTTGGTGGGCGCGCTCCCCAGGATCTGGTGACGGGCGCTCCCGAAGTCGAAGCTCCCCACCGGGTCGTGGCCGGACCGCTGCTGGGTCCAAACGAAGTAGAGCGTGGAGCCCGGGCGGTACTCCCAGCGCAGCACGGCGGTGCCGCGGAGTGAGCTGGTGGTGAAGTCCGGGTTGTCGATGGTGAACGCCGCGGCCCGGCCCGAGCCGTCCGGGTCGATGCGGTAGGTGTTGTCGGCTCCGTCATACGCCACCGTACCCACCTCAACGCCGAAGTCCCGCTTCTCGATGTCCCGGGGCTTCACGAACTCGCGGAACGACGTGTAGTCGCCACTGGCGATGAACGGCTGGGCATAGAGCTGCAGCGTCAGGTTGGGCGTGAACGTCCAGTTGACGCGGGTGTCCAGTGACACCGTCCTGGTCCTGACGAAGCCGAAGACGTAGCGCCTGCCATAGAAGCCCGCCGCCGTCGGATCCGTGACGGCGGTGATGTACTGCGCGTCGTCCTCGTCCCGGGACCAGGTGGGCGAGAGCTGGATGAAGACGTTGGCTGCCGGCTTGAGCGCCACGCCGGGATGGATCGTGAGCGAACGGGTGGGCGCGTCGACGCCGCGAGACGCCTCCACAGTGAAGTCGAAGACGGCGCGGCGGCGGGCATCGGTGGAGACCTGGAGATGGCCGACGTTGTAGCCGGCGCGTTTCACCACCGGGCCGCCCCGCGTGAGCCGGTCGTCGTACGAGGGGATATTGCGGATCCAGAACGTGCGCAGGTTCCAGTAGTTGAGGAACTCCATGCCGTAGAAGGCCTGGAGCTGGCTGTACGTGCGATCCCCGTCATAGTTGAACTGCGTGGCGCCGCCGAAGCTGGTGAAGATGCTCCGGTACCAGCTCGTGGGCATCGTCCAGCTGCCGCCCACGTTGCCGTTGAGCCATTTGTAGTCGGCGCGGCTGAGGTAGGCCAGGTCGTTGACCTCGAAGCCCGGGCTGCGGACGTTGGCCATCGCCTCCCAGAGCAGCGTGCCGCCGTCCTTGCCCACCCGGGTGTAGAGCCCGTAGCCGCGCAGTGACGTCGACGACGGGTCATGACGGACGCCGAAGAGCCCGTCGCCGGTGACGCTGCGGTCCGGGCGCTGGAAGTAGCGCGCGCTGTTCTCCTGGGTCCGCGCGATGGCCCCGGGCGAGCCTGCGACGCTGGAGAAGAGCAGGCCGCCTCTCCACGAGTAGTCACGGTTGTGCCAGTGATGGCGCCAGTCCAGACCCACCGCCTCCGCATGGCTGTGTAGCCGGTCGCTCACGACGGCATCTCCCGTCCCCCGCACGGTCGACGTCAGGATGCCGCCGAGCCAGGTCGATCCCGCGTTGAAGTCCTTCTTGACCCGGCCCACGAAGTAGTTGGTCAGGGGCTCGACCACCTGCGAGGCCTCGGCCGCGCCGGCGGCGGGCATGTAGCTCGCCGTCTCCCGGTGGGTCAGGGCGTCGAGAACGCCGATGGTGTACCCGGCCTCGGTACGGCCCGTGATCTTCGCCGCCCCCAGGATCGTGGTGGTTTCGGGCATGTCCGCGTACGCCGCGTTGCTCTCGACGACCCCGTCGAGCTGCGGCGGCCGGCCGATGCGCCGTGAGTAGAAGGCCGAGAGGCTGGAGGAGTTGCTGCAGAACATGCAGCGCATGCCGCCGAACCCGAAGGCGCTGGCGCCGGCAATGAAGAACGGCCGCTTCTCCTCGTAGTAGGTCTCGTACGCGGTGAGATTGAGGGAGGCCGGGTCGACCTCCACCTGCCCGAAATCGGGATTGAGGGTCGCGTCCAGCGTCAGGTTCGAGGTGAGCAGGTACTTGATGTCGCCGCCCACGCCGTAGTTGCCCTCACGATCGTCGTGGTACGGATCGCCGCTGGCGGCACGCGCGAAGGTGCCGCCCGCCACGCCATAGGGCAGCAGCTCGAGCTGGCGCGGCCGGTGCGCGATGTCCAACCCCCCTACATCCCCATAGAACGCGGGCCCGCCCGACGCGTTTCGCGGCCAGAACGACCACATGTCGCGCTCGTTCCGCTGGTCCACGTAGCGCCATATCTGCAGGCCCCACACCTGCGCCGTGTCGCGGGAGAAGCGGAGCTGGCTGTACGGGATGCGCATCTCGGCGGTCCATCCCAGCGAGTCCACCTGCGCGGTCGCCTCCCAGACAGGATCCCACGACCGGTCCCCGTTGAACTGGTCGCCCTTCACACCCACCGGGTTGACCTCGAACCAGGCGTTGTCGATGTGGTTGTGGTAAGAATCCAGATTGACGATGAGCTTGTCCGTCGTGAGCGAGTTGAACGAGCCGTTGTTGCCGTCGGCGTCCAGGAGCTGGTCACGGCGGGCGAGGGGTGCCGCCACGCCGCCCGGCTGGATCATGCGGGCCCCGACGTACAGGGCCGCGTCGTCGAAGAGGAGACGGACCTCCATGGGCAGGGAGGCCGGCGCGCCTTCATCGGGCGCGTATTGCGTGAACGCCTCCAAGGGGGTCGCCGACGCCCAGGCCGAGTCGTCCAGCCGGCCGTCGATGGAAATCGAGCCGTCGAGGCGCGAGGCGCTCGCGACGGGTGGAGACAACCTCGTGTCCGAGGCGACGGGAACCTGCGCCGACAAGGAGGCCGACAGAGCGACGAACGCGACGAAGAAGCCCATGCGGAAGGAGCGAACAGTCATCAGAGTAGCTCGAGACCGATGGAGGACGACCGGGAAGCCGCATGCTTCCTTCCCTCAGGTAGACAGGACGGAGGCGCCGACGGTTGTCAGGGGGGGCCGGCGGGCACGGCGGGGGTGCCCGACCTGGGCCGGGCAACGGGGCTTTCCGCACGATGCCGACACGGACGACGGTCTCTCCTGCCCATCCGTGTTGGCCGATAGGGGAGGTCCGCCACAGGAGATTCCAGGGGGAGCCCCACATCGCGGGCCCACGCCCAACGCTTACTGTGGTGACCAGGAGACCGGACCGACCACGACAGGATCATCAGGAGGGTCCCGCGGTAAGACGTACAGGGTTCGCTCAACTTCTGATTGATCCAATGACGTGCGCGCTCCGTTCCAGGTTCAGGCTCCGGAGCTCCGCGGCAGCCGCCGCCACGCTTCTCGGGTGTCTGATCGCGGGATGTTCCTCCGAGTCTCCCGAGGTTGCCAACCTGACCCAGGGCGTCTGGGCGGGTGATGGCGGGCCCGACACCTTCCTGTTCGAGCTGGACGGGACACCGCCGGACTCGCTGTTCGGGACCGTGCACGTCATGCGCGACGGGAGGATGGACTCCGAGCTCGCCATCACGCGCGCGTCCTACCGCCCGCCGGACATCGAGATGTTCATCGAGAGCACCGGCGCCCGGTATGAGGGGTCCGTCGACGCGGCGCGGGGCCGGATCCAGGGCAGCCTGAGCTTCGATGGCCAGTCCGGGCCGGACATGGATCTCCGATGGGTCGATCCCACCGAGCTCCCGGGATTCGCTGCGCGGGCAGAGGACACCCCGTACACCTATGTGCGGCCTCCCCAGGGGATCGACGGATGGCAGACCGCAACGCCGGAAGACGTGGGGTTGGACCGTGGCGCGCTTGAGCGCCTGGTGAACGCCGTCGCCCGGGGTGAGGCCGGGCTCATCCACTCGCTGCACGTCGTGCGAGGGGGCAAGCTGGTCCTGGACGAGCACTTCCACGGGTACGGACCCGACGACCTGCATCGTCTCGCGTCCACGACCAAGAGCATCTCGTCCCTCCTGGTCGGGATCGCCATCGATCGAGGTCTGATCCCGGGGGTGAACGAGCCTCTTCTTCCGCTTCTCGGCCTATCCGAAGATGGAACGGGGCGGTGGAGCGAGGAGACGCTGGCCGACCTCCTGACCATGACGATGGGGCTCGATTGGACCGCCAAAGAGACGGACGCGGTCCACGGCACGGGGCCCGCCTTCTTCCGGCAGGTTTTGCACCGTCAGGTGGTCGCGGTGCCGGGTACGAAGTGGGAATACGCCAGCGCCAACGTGAACCTCTTGGCTGGCGTGATCTTCCGGGCAACGGGTCAGCAGGCCGACACCTTTGCCCAGGAGGCTCTCTTCGAACCGCTGGGCATCACGGCGCACGACTGGACCTACGGCAAGGAAGGGGGCTATGTCCTGATGGATGGGAGCCTCCACCTGCGACCGAGAGACCTGGCGAAGGTCGGCGCGATGGTGGCGGCGGGCGGAGCCTGGAACGGCCGACAGGTGATCTCGAGGGAGTGGATCCGGGAGTCCACCGCGAGTCACGTGGCGACGGGGCAGCTTCCCGCCCTCAACGGGTACGGCTACCTCTGGTGGACGGGGGAGCTGCAGAGCTCCCGGGGTCTGCAGCCTGTCGTCGTCGCCAACGGCCGGGGGAGCCAGTTCATCGTCATCCTTCCGGGCCTCGACATGGTGGTGGTCACCACCGGCGGAAACGACGACAACGGACGCCATCTGGACTTCGGCGGGGTGCTGACGGAGACGCTGCTGGCCTCCCTGTCCTGACATGGCAGGCTTGTTGCACGGATGACACGGGGACATCATGCACGTGCGTGCGTATCACAGCCGGGAGAGCGAGCATGTGGAAGAAGGATGAAGGCACACCGGGGGCAGATCTGCCGGGAGGAACGATGCAGGACAGGGAACGCCCGAAGCCGATGGGCACCACGGGAGAGCGCGCCGCCATCGGCCGCTCCATCACGATCAAGGGTGACATCAGCGGAGACGAGGATCTTCTGGTCCAGGGCACCGTCGAGGGGTCGGTGAAGCTCGAATCCCACGCCGTCACGGTGGGACCCGAGGGACGTGTGCATGCAGATATCACCGGCCGGCTCATCACGGTGGAGGGCGAGGTCGAGGGCAACCTCGTGGCGAACGAACAGATCATCCTGCGTGGCTCGGCTCGCGTGGAGGGGGACATCAAGGCACCCCGTGTGGTGTTGGATGACGGAGCGAACTTCCGGGGCCTGGTGGACATGGGGGCTCCGCGCCAACCGGAGAAGGCCGCCGCCCGTGAGAGCGGGTCCGCAGGCAAGGCTGCCACCAACGGATGGCCGAAAGGGGAGGCCGCCGCCGAGTCGGCGGAATCCGTCGCGACCTCTTCGGCTGCCAAGGCGCCAGCCCCGTCCACTTCAGCGGCGGGCAGCAAGGACAAGGGCGCAGCAGGCACCGTCGAGAAGACCGCTCGCTGAGCTTGGGCTGGCTAGAGTGGATCCGGCGCGCTCAGCCCCGGGGGCCACGACTCGAACAGGACCGAGACAAGGCCCCGCTAAGGCTGGAACGAGCGGCGCCGGGGGTCGCGGCGCTCTTCGACGGGCTGTCCGAAGACGGTAGCCACCCCGTGCTGGATCTCGGGAACGCCGTGGACAGCCACGTGCGGTTGTTCGGGAGATTCAGCCGACAGGTCCGGTTTGCGGGGCTGCTCCCGGATCCGCCGCGCGGGGCCGCGTGGACCGAAGCCCTGAGCGCTCTGCCGCCGCACCCCGGCCGAGCGTACGAAGTGGTGCTGGCCTGGAACGTCCTGGACTACCTGAACGCGGGGGAACGAGTGCTGCTCGTTGAAAGGCTCGCCGAGCTGACGTCGCGCGGCGCGAGGGTGTATGTGGTGGTGGACGCGTCCGAGAAGACGATGCTCCCGCCCCTTCGGCACACCCTTCTCGATCTCGACCGCCTTTTCCAGCAGACTGTGGGCCCGCCCCTGCCGGTGCCCGGCGGGCTGCTGCCTGCGAAGGTGGAGCGACTCCTGATGCCCTTCGAGGTGGTGCACGCCTTCACCCTCCGCGCCGGGCTCAGAGAATACGTGGCCGTAAGGGAATGACTCCGCTCGGCGAAGGAGGGACGACGATGGCTCACGCGGTCGGGACGGCGGGCCGAGCCTCCGCGGTTCTCGCCCCTCCTGCGCTCCTCGTCGTTCTTGCGCTGATCTGGAGCAACCCGGCTGCGGCCCAGATCCGTGGGCGAGAGCCCGTGGTGGGACAGCCCTGCGAGGGATGTGGGGCGATCTTCGTCGACCTTCCCGACTCTCTCTCCTTCAGCGGCCGTATCGCTCCCGAGGACGAGCCCGGTGAGCCGATGGTGATCGAGGGTACGGTCTTCGACCAGGAGGGTCGGCCCGCTCCTGGCGTGATCGTATACGGCTACCACACGAACGCCGCCGGCATCTATCCCCAAGCCGCGCGCCTGCGGGGGACGGAAGCCTCCTCACACGGACGACTGAGAGGTTGGGTGCGCACGGACGAGGAGGGACGGTACCGGTTCCGAACCATCCGGCCAGGGGCCTATCCCTCCAGGGACAATCCCGAGCACGTACACATGCATGTGCTCGAGGTCGGCTGCTGCACCTACTACCTGGCCTCGATCAAGTTCACCGACGATCCGCTGCTCTCCGGCGCGGACCGGGAGGCGGCCAGGGAAGGGCGGGGCGGCAACGCCCTCGTGACGCCCCGGCGGACAGCGGAAGGCGTCTGGCTGGTGCAGCGGGACATCTATCTCGGTCGAGGCGTCCCCGGCTATCCCGGACGATCGGCGCGAGCCCCCTGAGCCCGCAGGGGCCCGTTCCCCCGATCCGGAGTCGACCTCCCTCAGCGCAGCTCCGCCAGGGCGTCGGCAACCCAATCGCAGAGAAGGTCCTTCTCCCCTCGCGTCAATCGGGCCTCGGGGTGCATGAGCCGATAGGGCAGGGGAGGCATGACATTCTCGCGTACCTCCTCGCAGCTCCAACGCAGCCGCTGGGTCGGGGTGGGCTCCCGGTTCGGGTCCGTGGACCAATCCGAGAAGTCGAGGTTGGAGCGTGCGTGGCGCACGTCTTCCACGATCCACCAGGAAAACGGCGCGATCCACGAGTACCACGGCCACTCGGTCTGGGCGGAATGACAGTCGTAGCAGGCTCCGACCAGAAGGGCCTCGACGTCGGGCGGCGTCGCGATGTGGGAGGTCATCGTACCGTATTCGGAAGCCCCGGGAGCGGGTCTGGTGGGGCGGATGAGCTGAATGACCCCGGCGATGAGGAGTAGGGCCCCGGCGGCCTGGCGTACCCGGACGCGTCTCATCGGTCCCCGGCAACCTCCGGGCAGGGTCGGCCTTGCGTCACGTCCTCCCTCCGACCCGGTCCCCGTTCGCCCCACGGCACCGGGCTACGCACGCGCCTCTCCCGCAGGGGAGCCGGCCTCCACCAGGCGTCCCTCCTCGAGGTGGAGGTGCACGTCCTTTTCCCACGCATTGGCGGTGCTCGGGCGGTGGGTTATCAGGAACACCGTGCGGCCATGCATGAGGCGTTCCAGCGCCTCCAGGATGACCGCCTCCGTCTTCACGTCCACCGCGCTCGTCGGCTCGTCGAGGATGAGGATCGGCGCGTCCCGGAGGAATGCCCGCGCCAGGGCGACGCGCTGACACTCTCCGCCCGAGAGCCTCATGCCCCGCTCTCCCACCTGGGTGTCGTAGCCCTCGGGCAGCTGACGGATGAAGTCGTGCGCGCCCGCCGCCCGGGCCGCGGCGACGATCTCTGCCTCGGACGCCTTCGGGCGCGCGTAGGCGATGTTTTCGGCGACGGAGCTGGAAAAGAGCACGGGCTGCTGCAGCACGATGGCGAACTGCGCCCGCAGGTCCGCCAGCCGGTAGCCGCGTACGTCGATCCCATCCAGGAGGATCGCGCCCTCGGTCGGATCATAGAACCGCGTGAGGAGGCTCAACAGCGTCGTCTTTCCCACGCCGGTGCGGCCACTGAGGGCGATACGCGATCCTGGTGGCGCCTCGAACGAGACGTCCCGAAGGACCGGAGATCCCGGCTCGTAGGCGAACCCGACGCCTTCGAACGCCACGGCGCCCTTGGCCCGCTGGAGCGGGCGCCCCCGAGGATCATCCCAGACGTCGTCGGGCTCGCGCAGGAGGTGCAGAGCCCGCTCCGCGCTGGCGAGGTGGGATTGCACGCTGGCCACCCTCCGGCTCATCGTCTTCAGGGGACCGTAGAGCTGGCTCAGATACCCCACGATGAGGATGAGCTGGCCGAGGCTCAGGGTGCCCGCACTTACGTGCGCGACCCCGATGTACAGGACCAACGCCATGCCTGCCGCGGTGGTCACGCCCGCGAAGACACCGAACCACCCCTCCACGAGCGTAAGGCGGAGGCGAGCGCCCGCGGCTCCCTCGGCGCGCCCCACGAAACGTTCCGTCTCCCGATCTTCCTGACCGAACGCCTTGACCACCAGCAGCGCCCCGAGCGATTCCTGCACGACCGCCTGCACGCCCGACTCGAGCCGCTTGATCACCCGCCATTGGCCACGGATGCGCTTGCGCACGGTGCCCGTGAGGACGACGAGCACCGGCGCCACGCCGAGGGCTACGAGGGCCAGCTGCCAGTCGATCCGCACGGTCACGTAGATCATCGCGACCACGGTCACGAGGGCCGAAAGGAAGGGGATGGCGCCCTCGGTCGTCAGGTAGCGAACCGCAACCGTGTCGCGCTGGATGCGGTAGACGGTGTCGGCGGTCCCGGTGGCGCCATGGTACCCCAGCGACAGGCGCTGGGCTCGATTGAACAGCTGGGCCCGAAGGTCGAGGGTCAATCTCTCCCCGAGGTAGGTCTTGAGATACGCGTAGGCGAGCTGACGCAGCTGTCCCGCCAGCGCGACCGCGACCAGAAGGACCACGGCGAAGATGAGGATCCCGTCCTGGGACGCCGTGAACACGGACGGGAGCACCGCTTCCAGCAGGGGCGGCAGGGGCTGCGAGCCGAGCACGCTGTCCACGGCGATCTTGAGGGGCACCGGATTGAGCAGCGCGAGCGGGCCGGAGAGGACGCCCAGCACGGTAAACACCGCAAACGGCACCCAGTACGGCCGCACCTGTCGGCCGATCCACCGGTAGATCGCGAGATCGGACATGGCCCCCCCGCCTCGTCAGGTTCCCTGGAGACCCACCTGTCGGAGCGCCCGGCGCACCGCGCTCATGGCCCCACCGAACCCCGCCACCACCCTCGCGGTCAACAGGGTGGCGGCGAAGCCGAGGACCCCGGCCGCCACCGGCGCTCCGCTCTGCGCCGCGCCGAAGGCGAGCCCGGACAGCACGAGGGGCGTGATCAGCTCTCCAGGGGTCACCTTCGGCCATACGCTGACCCGTATGAGCTGGTTCCCCAGGCCGTGCTCCTCGACCGCCATGAGCAGCCTCGCCGC
>JARRLD010000138.1:0-2265 GCA_037387345.1 Gemmatimonadota bacterium | reverse complement strand
GCCCCACAGGCGGGCTGCGGGCTGTGCAATGTAGAGGAACGTGGTGATGATGCCGAGTCCGAACCGCCTCCAGCGCGCCAGACGCCGGGTTGGGAACGTGGCCTGGACGCCGCCCTTGCCCGCCTGGATCAGCGGTGCGAGAACGGCGAGCCCCAGGGGCAGAGCTGCCAGCCACAGGGGAGCCCAGCTCATCCCCAGGAGGGTCAGCCCGCCGAGAGCGACCACGAACGCGTACCAGACCGGGGACTGGGCCTGGGCCAGCCACCCCGTGGCCGCGGGCTCGTAGAGGGACTGGAACGGGGCCGTGCCCCACACCCCCTGGTAGATCCGGCCTCGGCGCCACCCCAGGGCTGCCACGAACCCCTTTCCGTAGATGCGCCCGGACCAGTAGACGTTCCCGGTAGGGTCGTGCCGCCAGGGCCACTTCCGCTCCAGCATGCCCTCGGCGCGTCCGTAGCCACGCTGTTGTCGCAGGTAGGCACGGATGGAATTCCTGCGGTGGTGCCAGACCACGGCGGCCGGGCTGAACCCGAGCGTGTAGCCCGCGTCGTTCAGTCGCCAACAGAGGTCCACGTCGTCGCCTGCGACACGGAAGGCCGGATTGAACCCTCCCACGGACTCGAGGGCATCCTTGCGAAACGCCATGTTGCACCCGGGAATGTGCTCGGCTTCGTGGTCCGAGATGAGGACGTGCACGGGATTCCCGGGGGCATTCGCCACACACTGCGCCAGCCATCCGTCGTGCGGTGGGGTGAGGTTTGGCCCCCCGATGGCGGCATGGTCGGAACGCAGAAAGCCGAGGGCGACGTACCGGAGCCAATGCGGATCCGGATAGGCGTCGTCGTCGATGTAGGCCACGATGGAGCCGGTCGACTCGGACAGCACGAGGTTGCGCGCGTGGCTCAGGCCCCTGTTGGGGGTCGTCACGAGACGGCAGCGATGCGACCGCGCGATCTCGGCGCTGGAGTCGGTGGACCCGTCGTTCACCACGATCACCTCGTAGTCCGGGTAATCCACGCGGACCAGAGCCGCCAGCGTCTCTTAGAGGGTTCCCGACCCGTTGTACGTGCACACCCCCACCGAGATGCGCGGCCAATCCACATCGGTGCCAAAGACCGGCCCCGAAAACGCGTCCCGCACAGTCGGCAGGGCCGGCTTGGGCTCGCGCGTCCTCCGGGTCAGCCCGAACGACCAGTCGTCCACCTCGGCGCCACCTCGATACCACTCGTCGGTCCACGAATACACGAAGAGGCCTGCACAGCCCGCCTCGAAACAGGCACGGATCTGCCAGGCCAGAGAGCGGCTCTGGGCCTCGTCTCCGTTCCGATACGCGTCCAGCCCGATCTCACCCATGAGAAGCGGTCGATCGTGGCTCAGGGACTGGAGCCTGGCCAGGTACGGGTCCAGCTTCTCCCGGGACTCCAGGAAGACGTTGAAGCAGACGAAGTCGAGGAACGGGAGTGAGAGGTATTCGGTGGAAGGGTAGTCGGCGTACGTGACCGGAGCCTCGGGATCCCTCTCCTTGACGGACCGGTAGACACGCTCCAGATACGACGAAACGCGCCTGGAACCGTGCCAGCGGGCGATGGACGCGGGAATCTCGTTGCCGATGGAATAGCCGAGCACCGCCGGATGTCCGACGCACTCCTCCAGCCACGAGCCCACCAGGTCATCCATGTCCGGTGCGCCTCTCTTCCCGTCGGCGAGGTAGCCGATGTAGCGCTCGGCGGGCAGGCCGGCGAGAACCCGGAGGCCGTGGCGTTGCGCAACGTCGAGCAGCCACCTCGGCGGCGCGGTGTAGGTACGGACCGCGTTGATGGAGCTGTCGGCCATCGCGGCGAAGTCCTGCTCTACCTTGAGTGGCTCGGGAAACTCGCATTCGTCCCGGGGGCGGAACGTCCCGTACGTGACGCCCCGGATGTAGAGCTTCTGGTCTCCCACGTAGAAGAACTTGCCCGAGACCCGGGGCCGGGCGGGGCCAGGCGCGTCCCGGTGAAGCGACACAGGGGGGCTCACCTGCTCGGACCACGGGGTGCGGACGCGAGACTTGTCGGCGACTCGCGCACGAGCGCCGACAGGAAGTGGGGGCTTCTCCATATCTCTTCTTTTCTTGCTCAGCGCCAAGCGACGGGGACCGGGCCTCGCCGCGGGGAGCCAGGTTTCAGATCAGGTTCTTGCACACGTTGAAGTGCACGCTGGTGTCTTCCTTTATCAGCTTCGCCTCGCCGTCCCGGCTTCTTCGGTTGGGCAACACGCAGAAGGACG
>JARRLD010000137.1:0-14391 GCA_037387345.1 Gemmatimonadota bacterium | reverse complement strand
GACCTGAATCGGGACTACGTCAAGATGGAGTCCCAGGAGATACGCGCCCTGGTCACCCAGGTCCTGAACGAATGGACCCCCGACATCCACGTGGACGGGCACCACGGCGGCTCCGTTCCCTATGTGATCACCTATCAGGGCACCCTCAACCCGGCAGCGGACGCCGAGCTGCGCGCGTACCCCTACGAGCGCATCTTTCCCTTGATCCGGGAGGCGGTCCGCCGGGAGGACTATGCTTCGTTCGACTATTCGGGGACGCGCACCGTCGACGGCGTGTTGGGATGGGGCTCGACGTCCGTGGAACCGAGAAAGCACCACGTGTACACCGGTCTCACCAACTCCATCGGAATCCTCCTGGAGACACCCCGCAACTCTCTCCGCGTCATGCGGGACGGTACCTTGCGGGAGATCCCCGAGGAGGAGCGGTACTACCACCAGATCCGCGGCCAGGTGCTCGCTCAGAGCGCCATCCTGCGGGCCGCCGCCGAGCAGCGTGATGCCATCCGCGCCCTCACCACGTCGTCGCGCTCCAGGGCCATCCGGGCCGGCGCCGCCGGAGGTGACCCGGTCGTCCTCGAGTACGAGCTGACGTCCCGGGGAACCGAGCCCGTCTGGATGCCCGACGACAACGCTCCTCTTGGATACTCGCTCCAGGAGGTGCCCGTGTACCTGCGGTACGAGGCGACGCGCACCACGACCCGGCCCGTGGGATACGTCCTGCCACCCTCGATGGCATCCGTCCTGCCTGTCCTTGAGGACCACGACATCGGTGTGTACCGGTTCACCGATCCCACGTCGCTGGACGCCGAGGTCTACTACGCAACGCGGGTCCAGGAGGACGAGTACTTCCAGGGACACTACCTCAAGTCGGTGGAGGTGGAAAAGCGGAACGAGCGACTCGAGGTGGGTCCGGGCTGGTACTGGATCCCCACGGCCCAATCCCGGGCCAACCTCATCAGCTACCTCCTCGAGCCCGAGACGGACGACAACCTCATCACGTGGGGCTGGGCCGACCATGTGCTTGAGGTGCGTCCTGCGACCGTGGCAGAGGCCATGGCCCAGATGCTCGGACAGACGGACCCCTCCGGAATCCCGTCGGAGCAGCTCCAGCGCATGAGAGCGCGTGTGGAAGGGCAGCTGGCCGAGGGCCAGCGGGTACCGATGATGCGCGTCGCGACACACCAGCGCCTCCCGGTGATGCAGGTGCGCCCCTTCAACCAGTATCAGCGTAACCGCTACTATCTTCCTCGCTGAGACCGGGGATCGGCGAGCGCTCCTGCTCCTCCAGCGATGCCACCGAAACGCCGGCTCTTGAGCCCCTCGCCGACGAGCGGTCGCTGGATCCTGGGGATGACCTGGGCCGTGGCAGCAGCCTACACGCTGTCGCGACTCGATCTGGGGTGGTTCCCGACGGATGCCGGCACCCTCGGGCACGCCGCCGAGCGCGTGCTGCGAGGCGAGCTGCCCCACCGTGACTACGCCGACGTCTACACCGGCGGGCTCGCGTTCTTCGACGCCCTGGCCTTCCGACTTCTCGGCGTGGGCATCATGAGCATGCGGTGGGGCGCCTTTGCGGTGTTCCTGGCGTGGGTGCCGGCCTTCTGGTACGTGGCCCTCCGACTGTCGGGACCATGGATCGCAGCCCTGACCACGCTGCTGGCGTCGATGTGGACATTGCCGGTGTACGCGGAGGGCATGCCGAGCTGGTTCAATCTCTGGCTGGCCACGTTCGGTGTTGCCGCTCTCGTGCGCTACGGCGAGCGGCCTCGGCCGGCCTGGCTCGTGCTGGCGGGGGTGGCAGGAGGACTTTCGGTCCTGGTGAAGGTGGTCGGCCTCTACTACCTGGGAGCCGGACTTCTTTACCTCCTTCTCGTGGAGTCGCGTGCCCGGGAGGGTCCGTCCGACGGGGCGCCGAGCCGGGATCGGGGCTACCGGATGACCGTGGCCGTGGGCCTCTCCCTGTCGTCGCTGGTCCTGGTCTGGCTCGTCGTTCGAGGCATGGGACTGCGCCACCTGTTCCTCTACGGCGCGGCACCGATCGCCGGGGTCCTGGCCTACACCCCGCTGGTCTGGTCACCGTCCGGCAGGTCCGCTGCCCTTCGCTTCCGAACCCTGCTGGCCCTCGTGGGCCCTTACGCCCTGGGAGCCCTGGCGCCGATCGCGGCCTTCTCGGTTCCCTACGCCCTCACGGGCTCCCTGGGTGACCTGGCAGCGGGGGTGTTCAGCCTCCCCGCCCGACGGCTCGACGCCGTGCGCATGATCGGCCCGGCGGGAGCGTGGTACTACATGATCCTGGCCGCAGGCGTGGTGGCGCTTCTGGTCCGCCCCCCGGATCCGCGTACGCGCATCGGCAAGATCGTCGGTGTGATCGCGCTGGGCGCCCTCCTGACCCTGGTCATGGCGAGCGCGGGGGACCGCGTGTACGTCCTCGGGTTTCGCACACTCCTCTGGCTGCCTCCCCTGGTGGGCGTCGCCGCGGCGGCGGTCGTGGTGCGCCGCGGGCCCCGAAGGGTGCCTCTCCTGACCCTGGCCTCGAGCGTCTTCGGCCTCACCAGCCTCGTGCAGGTCCCCTTCGCGGCCCCAGTCTACTTCTTCTACTCCGCACCCCTCCTCCTGCTGGTCGCACTGGGATCCCTGGGGTCGCGGACCGGGCCTGGTCGGGGCTGGCTTCCGGTCACGCTCGTGGCCTTCCTGGCGTTCACGGTTCTCCGCCTCAATACCGGATTCAGCCTGGACCTCGGCTTCCGCTACCGACCCGACCTCAACTCCGAGCAGCTGGTTCTGCAGAGGGCCATGGGCGTGCGGGTCAGCGCCGAGGACAAGCGCGACTACGAGGGGGTGGTGGAGCTGGTGGGCCGCTTGGACCCGGGACCGACCATCTACGCGGGGCCCGACTGCCCCGAGATCTACTTCCTCACCGGTCGCGCCAACCCGACGCCGACGTTCTACGAGCTCCTGGACGTCGGGGAAGGGACTGGGCAGGCGCTTCTGTTGAGCACGCTGGACCGGGAGCGTGTGCGGGCGATCGTGGTCCGCCCGGACCCGCTGTTCTCCGCACCGTTGGACACGGACCTCCTCGCCGAGCTGGAGCGCCGCTACCCTGCGGCCCGGCAAGTGGGACGATTCCTCGTGGCCTGGGCCCCGTAGGTCCGCGTTCACCGTGGGCGAAGCAACGATCCCGGTCGGGCTTCAACTCCCCGGTGGAACCGCGTCACACAGCGGCCAGCCCTGCTCGCACGCCATGGTGAGCAGGACGCCCGGATCTTCCTCCGTGACGGGGCCCTTGCTGCCACGCAAGACGATGGGGAGATCCTCCACGTGGGGCAGGCCCCGTTCCCATGGGGCCCGGCTGACCTGGTCCCGGTCCGCGTTCTGACACCCGGCTTCGAAGCCCAGCTCACAGCTCTGCCGGAAGGCTTCCAGCGCTTGCGTCCGCCGGCCCCTGCCAACGAGGAAGATCCCGTGCTCGTTGCACGCCCAGCCCGATCCCCGGTTGCAGTAGTTGAACGCCATGAAGGCCCTGTATTCACAGGCACGTGCGCTTCCCGCCTCACATGCGTCGCGCCAGAAGGGGTAGTACTGACCCGGATGATTGTCCCCCAGGACCCCGACGGCTCGGAACACGCCAAAGACGCCGATCCACACCGCCGTGTAGGCCAGGTTCCTCCGCAACGGGCTCAGCGCCTCACCGATTCGGGCGGGATCCAGCCACCGGAGCGTCTCCGACCGGGCAATGAGGTCGATGCGCCGGACCATCAGGTTCATCAGGGGCACCGGCAGCAGCTTCTCGTAGAACGTCGGTAGATCGAAGCTGTCCAGCAGGAAGAAGAATCCCGTGATGCCCACGGCGTACAGCATTCCGAACGCGAGCTGCCCGGACTCGCTTCGGGGTGAGGTGGACGGATCGGTGAACAGAAGGTGCATCCCGAGGAAGACCGGCAGCGATATGAAGGCATCGCGGAACATGTAGGTGCCGGTCACCTCCAGGTACACGAAGCTGATCGCCACCATCGAGATCACGGCTGCGACGGTCATCCTCGCCACGCCGAAGAGGATCTGACCAGGGATGGAGACCAGGAAGATCAGGGCGTAGATGTAGGGCGGAACGAACTGGGATTGGGCGATGAACGGGCCCAGGGTGACGTCCGTCGACCCCGTGACCAGCAGCACGATCGAGAAGACGCCCAGGGGAAAGGAGGAGGGATTGAAGATGTGAGCCGAGCGCCCGTCTCTCCTCCACCGTATGAGCTCCTTGCCGAGGTATCCCACCAGGATCATGGCGAACTGCCAGTGGAACCAGTCAGGCCGGAACAGCAAGAACAGGTTGATGCTCAGGACGATCGGGACGGGACCGAACCCGACGCGGTAGGTGTCCCGACGGGACAGGCACAGGAGTCCGTCGACACCGTAGGCGAAGAGCAGCTGCGCCAGAATCAGCGGGAAGAACGCATACACGGTGCGGACGTACCAGCCCCAGTAGAGGAAGATCGCGATCTGGGCACAGGCCTGGACCCAGTGCTGCTTCTTCACCGCCGCCTCGAGGATCAGCTGTCGATTCTCCGCTCGAGCGGACAGGAAGAGCGTCAATCCCCACACGCCCAGCACGCTCGCCGCGGTGAGCACCGTGGGGAAGAGGCGGGCATGACCCCGGATCATGGGGAGCATGGCCATGGCGGCGAGGGCCGCAGCGAAGGCCATCGGCACCATCAAGGCGCTGGCGTCATGTCCGGCATCTCTGGCCGGACTGCGGGCGGTACGGGGGTTCATGTCACACTCCGGTGTCGCGAAAAGGCGCCCCAACCCTGGGCCTTCCTCGCCCTGTCCGCAATCCCGCCCCGCCAGCGTCTGCGTCGGAATCCGACATCGCCCACCTCGCGCTGGCGGAGCCGCTGGGCCGGGCACATCTTCCGCCCTTCGCTTTCGGGCCCGCGCCGTTGTATCCGGAGAGTCGTCGTGGACCGTCCCACCTGGATCGTATTCGGCACGCTACTTCTTGCCGCCTGCTCCCCACCCACCCAGAGCAGGGGCTGGGAGTGTCTCGCACCCGCGAACGCCGGAGGCGGCTGGGACCGGACCTGCCGCTCGGTGGGAAAGGTGATGGCAGACCTCGGCCTCTCGCCGGGACCGGTGCGCACCGTCAACATGCCCGGGGCGGGGGGCGGCGTAGCCTACGCACACACGGTGGCACAGCGGGCCGACGACCCCGGGCTCCTGGTGGCGGCGAGTCCGGGGACCACACTGCTTCTGGCGCAGGGACAGTGGGGCAGCCTCATCGAGGACGACGTCCGCTGGCTGGGCGCGGTGGGCGCAGAGTACGGCGTGCTCGCCGTGGCGGGGGACGCCCCGTGGCGGACGCTGGGCGAGCTCCTGGATGCATGGCGCGCCGATCCCACGGGCATCGTGGTGAGCGGCGGGAGCGCTGCCGCCGGACAGGATCACATGAAGGTGCTCCTTCTGGCGTTCCGGGCCGGCATCGACCCCAGGAGCATCCGATACGTACCCTTCGACGGCGGTGGAGAGGCCATGACCGCGCTCCTCGGGGGCTTCGTACAGGTGTTCAGTGGGGAAGTCTCGGAGATCGAGGGGCAGGTACGGGCCGGGCGCATGCGCCCCCTCACCGTCATGGCGCCCCAGCGTCTCGGGGGTGTCCTGGCCGACGTGCCCACCGCCAGGGAGGCGGGCGTTGACGTGGACTGGATCACCTGGCGCGGGTTCTTCGTCCCCGGCGAGATCACCGACGGTCGCTACCGGGAGTGGGTTGACGTGGTGCGCACCCTCGCGACCTCACCGGAGTGGGAAGAGGCCCGGAGGGTGAACCGGTACGAACCCTACTTCATGGTGGGCGAGGAGTTCGACGCCTTCGTGAAGGACCAGGTCCGGGAATTCCGGGAGATGTCCCGGGAGATCGGAATCATCGGGTGACGGGACCTACCCGCACCGACCGGGCCGCCGGTGTCGCCCTGGCTGTCCTGGGTGTCGCGGTCGGCGCCGAGGCCACCACCTTCGATGTGGCCTTCCTCACCGATCCGGTTGGCCCCAAGGCCCTTCCTCTGGTGGCCGCCGCCATCTTCGCGCTCACCGGCATCTTCGTTCTGCTTCGCCCCGGTCCCTCGCCAGCCTGGCCGACGCGAACGGTGGTCCTGCGCATGGTGGCCGCCGTGGCAATCTTCGCTGCCTACGCCCTCGTCCTCGGTACCCTGGGGTTTACCCTGTCCACCACGCTGTGCGTCGGGGCGCTCTCCATCCTCTTCGGCGGGCCGGTGCTGCGGAGCCTCGTAGCGGCTATGCTGCTGTCAGTAGCCCTCTGGTATCTCTTCACCTGGGTCCTCGGCCTGCCTCTTCCACTGGGAGCCCTGTGGACGCCCTGACGCACCTCGTCGGGGGCTTCGCCATCGCGCTGCAGCCCCTGAACGTGACGCTGGCCCTGGCGGGCGTCCTGTTGGGCACGTTCGTGGGCATGCTCCCCGGCATCGGGCCCATCAACGCCATCGCGATTCTCATCCCCATCGTCTTCGCGGCCGGCGTGCCACCCGAATCGGCCCTCATCCTCCTCGTGGGGATCTACTACGGATCGCAGTACGGGAACTCCATCAGCACCATCCTGCTGAACGTCCCCGGAACGGCGTCGGCCGTGGTCACCGCCCTGGACGGCCACGCCATGACCCGGGCGGGGAGGGGAGGCCCGGCCCTCGCCATGGCGGCGATTGCCTCGTTCTTCGGGGGCACCGTATCCATCCTGGGGCTCGCGATGTTCGCGCCCCGCCTCTCGGAGTGGGCCATCCGTTTCGGCCCGGCCGAGTACTTCGCCCTCATGATCTTCGCCTTCGCGGCCCTGTCCAGCCTCACGGGCGGAAGCGTGGCCAAAGGGCTCGCCGCCACCGCGTTTGGCCTCCTGCTCGCCAGCGTGGGCCTCGACCCCCAGAGCGCCATCCCCCGCTTCACCTTCGGCCAGATCAAGCTGCTCGACGGCATGGACTTCGTCGTGGTGACCATCGGTCTCTTCGCCGTCAGCGAGGTGCTTCAGCTCCTGGAGGAGACCGACCGGGGCCGAGCGGTCACGAAGAGCTACGGTCGGGTCATGGTCAGCCTTCGGGAGATCGTCGGGAGTCTGGGAACCATGATCCGCGGAAGCGTGCTCGGCTTTCTGGTGGGCGTCCTGCCCGGGGCAGGTGGGACCATCGCGTCATTCCTCGCCTACAGCACCGAGCAGCGGATCTCGGACCGAGAGGGCACCTTCGGCAAGGGAGACATCCGCGGCGTGGCCGCACCCGAATCGGCGAACAATGCCGCAGCGAACGGTGCCATGGTCCCCCTTCTCACCCTCGGCGTTCCCGGGAGCGGGACGACGGCCGTGCTCCTGGGAGCGCTCCTGGGCCTGGGCGTGACACCGGGTCCCCTCCTCATCCGCGATCAGCCGGACCTGTTCTGGGGACTGGCTGCGTCCATGTATGTGGGCAACTTTTTCCTGTTGATCCTCAACCTTCCTCTCGTAGGGCTCTTCGTGCGGGCCCTCAGGCTGCCCCGCTGGTTCCTGCTGCCTGGCGTCGCCGCCCTCTCCTTCGTCGCGGTCTACGCCGTGAACCAGAGCGCCTTCGATCTGATCCTCATGACGGGCTTCGGCTTGATCGGGTACCTGATGCGCAAGACGGGCTTCCCCCTCGCCCCCGTGATCCTCGGGTTGGTGCTCGGGCCGCTGATGGAAAAGAGCCTGCGCCGCGCCATGGCCCTCTCGGGTGGAGACTGGGGGGTGCTGTTCGACAGCTCCATCGCCCTCGTTCTCTGGTCTCTGGCTCTCGTGAGCCTTGTGGGCCCTCCCCTGATGACCCGGTGGCGGGCGTGGCACGTTCCTTGATGGGCTGCTGACCGCCCTCCCCGAGGAGGATACGTGCGCTGGCTGGAGCCGTTGGCAGCTCGCCTCCGGGAAGACCCGAGATGGGTGGCGGCCGCCACAGTGTTGACTCTGACCACGCTGGCGGTCGTCCTTTTCGCGTGGCCCGGACGCGACTACCTCGACCCCGGGCTTCCCCTGCTCGCCCCGGACGTCCTCCCCAACCGGGCCGTCCCGGCTTCCGTGCTCGCCGCGCCGCTGCGTCTTCCCCTCGGGCTTCTGGTCGACATGCTCGAAGCCTCGGTGCCCAACGCGCACGGCGACCTGTCCAGACGGCACGAGGTCGAAGAGGACGGCAGGACGGACATCGCGTTCCATCTGGAGCGTGGACCGTTCCGTGCCACCTTCGAGCGGGATGTGGCTACCGTCCGCACCACCATCCGGTACGCCATGAGGGCCTTCTACAATCCCCCCATCCTGCCGGAGATCAGCGGCTCGTGCGGGACGGACGACCGGGCCACTCGGCCGCGCCTGGACGTGGCCATCAGCGCGCCGGTGGCCGTCGATCGTGCGTGGACCTTGCGCACCGACGCGCGTGTCGTGAGGATCGCGCCGGCCTCCGACGGCCCCCGCGACCGATGCAAGGTGACGTTCCTCAACCTCGATGTCACCGACCGGGTCGTCGACGCAGCGCGCAGTTTCCTCGACGAGCACGTCGACGATATCGATTCCCTGGCCGCCGAGGTCGACATCCGCTCGCGGTTCCGAGAGTGGTGGGGGACCTTGCAGAAGCCCATCCAGCTCACCGACTCGGTCTGGCTCGCCATGCGTCCGGAAGGGGTTCGGCGGGGCTCGATCCGCGGCATCGGCGACTCCCTCGACATCGGCCTGGCGCTGCAGGCGAGGCCCCTCGTCACGTACGGCGGCCGCCCTCCACCCCTTGCCCGCCCCCTGCCGCCATTGGATACGGGCCACGTGGACGAAGGTCTGGATCTGCGGGTGGAGGCCCGCGTGGAGTACGACGCCGCCGGCAACTTCCTGACCGAGGAGCTCGGCGGGCGCGAGTTCGATCACGACGGCCGCCGCTTCCGGCTCGATTCCCTGACGGTCTTCGGCATCGGCGCCCGGCGTCTCGCCGTCCAGCTCCTTCTGTCGGGTGACGTGTCCGCCCGGCTCTTCCTGGTGGGCACTCCCACCATCGATACGCTCACGGCCCAGATCTCGGTGCCGGATCTCGACTTCGACGTTGCGACGAGAGACGTCGTCCTCGCCGCGGTCTCCTGGCTCCGGGCCGACGAGCTCCGGGATCTCCTGCGGGAACGCGCCAGCTGGCCGGCCGCGCCCGCGGTGGAATGGGCCACACAATGGATCGTGAGGGGCCTGAACCGGGATCTCTCGGACAATCTGCGAGTGGAAGGCGAGGTCGACGAGGTACGCATTCTGAGCGCGCATGCCCTGAAGGATGTCCTTCTCGTGCGGGTCGGCGTGGGAGGCACGGCCAGGCTCTTCATCACGCGGAAGGCCAGACTCTAGGTCCCGATTCCGGGTCGCAGGAGGGGTGGCCAGGTTGACCAATGCGGACATCCTGTCCGCGCCCGAAGCGGACCGGCGGCATACAACTTGCGGGCGTGCGGTGCACGACCACGGTAATCACGACCTTCAGAGAGGTCCTCATGAAGCGGATTTCGATCTCCTTGCTCGGGCTGATCCTGCTGCTACCGATGGCCGTCCGGGCCCAGCCGCGCTGGGACGCTCCTTCCTTCATGCGTCCGGGCTCTCCGGCCGGGCTGACCCTGGCTCTCATCGACACCGATCCCGGCGCGGGCCTCGGCGTGCTTGCGCTGTGGCGGGGTGCAGCGGCTCCCACCGGCATCGGGTTCCGAGCCGGCATCACCGAGGCGCCGGGCGACGAGGTGGCGGGGCTGATTGGCATCGACGTCTCCGGATCGCTCTCGGGACCCGTGGCCTCGGGCGAGCCGGAGGTGCTCTGGTGGAGGTGTGGGCCTCGGAAACGATGTCTCCGCGTCATTCCCCCTGGGCCTGGTGTTCGGCTGGACCGCGCGGGACGAGGGCGTGTCGTTCATGCCCTATGCGGGGGGGCACATGGTCCTCGACGTGCTCTCGGGCCCCGGGGACGACCTCGACCTCGACGGTGTCGTGGACCTGGGGCTCGACCTCATGTTCTCCGGCCGCTGGGTCATGCGTCTCGGAATCGGCCTCGGAGGCCGGGACTCGGTGGGGTTCGGCGTGGGTTTTCCCCGGTAACCGGAGTCCACGGATCCACCGGGCTCGCTTCGCAGGCGCGGCTCCGGTGGCCATACAGGAAGGGTGCCGCCCCACCGAAATGGGACGGCACCCCCTGCGACCCTTGCGGTCGATCAGTAACCCGGATTCTGCGTCAGGTTGGGCGCCACGTCGAGCTCCGACACCGGAATGGGCCAGAGGGCCTCGTGGGCCTGGAAATTCGACCCCAGGTGGGCTGCGGCCCGCCCGGTGCGCACCAGGTCGAACCAGTACTCACCCTCGAACGCCAGCTCCAGACGTCGCTCCAGGAAGATGGCGTCCAGCACGTCCTGTTGCGTCACCAGGTCGCCCCCGAACGTGTAGGGCGCGACGCCCGATCGGCTCCGGATCTCGTTCACGTAGCCTACCGCTTCGGTCAGGTCGCCCGCGCCTCCCTGCTGCGCCAGCGCCTCCGCCAGGATGAGGAGCACGTCGCCGTAGCGGACGACGTGCAGGTCCTCCGTGCCGATGGTGGTGGGGAACTTCACCACCTGGATTCCGTCGGAGCGGGTGCCGTTGAAGTCCACGTCCCATCGTGCGTCACCGGCGGGGAACTGTCCGTAGATATCCTCGGTGGCCCCGATCTCGAATCGGCCGTCGTACTGGTAGTAGTATCCCAGGTTGTTGTAGTCGGTCGCGGTGAAGGTGACCCGGAACACGTCCTCCGACGTGGGATCCCCCTCATTGGTGAAGAGCCGGCTGTAGCTGGACGCGAGCGCGTACTCTCCGCTCGACACCAGGCGCCGGGCCTGCGTCGCCGCCGCGCTCCAGTTCTGCTGGTACAGCGCTGCCCGGGCGCGGAGCGCCCAGATGAAGCCGGGCGTCACGAACGTGCGATCGTCGTTGCTCATACCCGCCAGAAGGGCCTCGGCCTGAGCCAGGTCCGCCTCGATCTGGGTATACACGCTGGCCGCCGGGGAGCGGGACACCTGCGCGGCCTCTTCCAGCGAGGCCGGGGGCTCGAGCACCAGGGGTACATCGCCCCACGCCCGCACCAGGTTGAGGTAGTGGAGCGCCCGCAAGGCGTACGCCTGTCCCAGGATCTCGTCCGCGACTCCGGGGTCGATGTCGGCAATCAACGGAACCTCCTGGATGAGGAGGTTCGCGCGGTTGATGCCGTTGTAGAGCACGGTCCAGATGCCCGTAATGGCGGACATGTCCGGCCTCATGAACAGGAGGTCGGCGTCGGCGTAGCCCTCGAACGTTCCGGTGTGCTCCACGTTGTCCGTGAGCGTCTCGCTCCACATGACGAAGTCGCCCCCGTAGTACGAGCCCCCCTGGAGCGCGCTATAGGCGCCCACGAGAGCTGCCTGCGCGCTGGCCTCGTCGATGATGGCGATGTCTTCGGAGATCTCGTCGACGGGAGTCACGTTGAGCAGGTCGTCGCTGCATGCGCCCACGGTCACCGCGAGGAGGAGCGCAGGTACCATTCTCTTGCTGGTCATGGTCGTTCTCCTTTCCTCACCAGGTGCCCTGGAAGCCGATGGTGAACGTGCGCGCCAACGGGTACGCGTAGAAGTCCACGCCCAGCGCTCCCGAGGTCGCGCTCGATCCCGCGCTGTTCAGGTCAGGCGCGAAGCCCGCGTAGTCCGACCACGTATACAGGTTCTTCCCGGCCACGTAGATGCGGGCGCTGCCGGCGCGGAGCCTCGCCGCGAGCCGATCGGGCAGTCGGTAGCCCAGGGTCACCTCGCCCAGGCGTACGTACGAGGCGTCCTCCATCCACCGGCTGGACGAGTACCGTGCCCCCGACTCTCCGAAATAGCTGGGCCGCGGCTGCGAAGCGTCGGTGTTGTCCGGAGTCCAGTAGTCGTCCAGGACGTCCCGGAACTTGTTGTCGTAGAAATAGCCACCGTCGTCGGAGAACTCGCGCATGGCGTTGTAGATCTCCGCTCCCCGGCTGTACTCGACGAATGCTGTCAGGTCGAAGCCCCTCCACCGCAGGGCGTTGCGGAGCCCGCCGTAATAGTCCGGATGGGGGCTGCCGATGATCATCCGGTCTTCGGCGCTCGGGTCCGTCGTGGTGCCGACACGGTTGCCATCGGCATCCAGGTCGGTGTACAAGGCGTTCCCCGTGGCCGGGTCCACGCCTTCATACTTGTAGGCGTAGAACGCCCCCAGGGGCTGACCCTCCTCCACGCGGTTGTACCACCACGCCATGAAGGGCTCCCCGGGTTCGTCGGGATCCGCCGAGTAGAGCTTGGTGACCTCGTTGACGTTGTGCGTGATGCTGAAGTTCGAGGTCCACTCCAGATCCCCCTGGAAGTTCACCGTGCTCAGGCTCAGCTCCCAGCCCCGGTTCTCGATCCCGCCTACGTTGGCGAGCACCGACGTGAAGCCCGACGTGGCCGTGATCGGGCGGCTCAGGAGCAGGTCCTCGGTGGACTTGTTGTAGAACTCAGCCACCAGGCCCAACCGGTCGCCCAGGAAGGCCATGTCCACGCCGATGTTCCACTCCCGCGTGGTCTCCCACTTGAGCGCGGCGTTGGCCAGGTTGCTCGGTGCCGTGCCCGGGATGTCTCCGTAGTTGGACGTGCCGAACAGGCCCAGGAACTGGAAGTCGCCGATCGCCTCGTTGCCGGTCTCTCCCCAGCTGGCCCGGAGCCTCAGGTCGGAGAACAGATCCATGTCCTGCATGAACGATTCGTTGGACACCACCCAGGCCATGGAGACCGCCGGGAACACACCGTACTTGTTGTCCGGACCGAACCGGGACGAGCCGTCCCGCCGGATGCTGGCGTTGAGGATGTACCGCCCGTCGTAGCCGTAGGTGGCCCGACCGAAGTACGAGATGAGGTTGTTCTCCCAGGAGGTGCCGTCGTAGTCGGTGACCCGCGCAGCGTTGGTGGGCCAGTGCAGGTCGGGGCTGGTGAAGCCCTCTCCCCGTACGAAGCTCAGCTCCCGATCGTTGACCTCCACGCTTCCCCCAGCTGTGAGGGAGATCTCGTGGGCGCCGTAGTACCGGTCGGCCGTGAAGAACCCCTCGGCCAGGTACCGGCGGCCCTGGGAGTTCCCGATCTGCGCCACCCCATCCACGCCTGACGAGTAGGTCAGCGGGACCTCGGAGGACTGGTACTCGTATTCGCGGAGGCTCAGGATGTCGAAGCCCACCCGCCCCGTGGCGCGGAGCCAGGGCAGCGCGGAAAGCGTCGCCGTGATGTTCCCGAAGCTGCGCAGCGTTCGGGCCTCCACATCGTTGTCAATCCCCACACCCACGGGGTTGGCGTACGAGGCCACACCGGCCCATCCACCTTCGTCGTCATAGATGGGAGCCCATGGCTCGTTGGCGATGGCGTTGGTCACCGCGCTCTCGATGGAGTTGTCCGACTCGATGCGGTCGTTCCTCTCCTGGGACAGTGACAGCGACGCCGTCAGGTTGAGGCGATCCGACGCCTGGAAGTCCAGGTTCACGCGCCCGGAGGCCCGGGCGTAGGACGAGCCGATGACGATCCCTTCCTGGTCGAAGTACGACCCTGAGACCAGGTACTTGAAGCGGTTGCCGCCCCCGCTCATGGAGAGCTGGGTGTTGCTGATGGGCGCCGTGCGCAGGACCGCATCGATCCAGTCGGTGTCGATGGCCGGGTCGATGCCGTAGAACTCGTCTTGGATCTCCTGCTCGGTGTAACCGTCGAACCTCATGGCCGCCCCGATATAGTCCATCCACTCCTGCGTGTTCAGCATGTCCACCCTCTTGGCCGCCTCCTGACGGCCCACGGACGTGTTGAACTCGAAACGGGGCACCCCGGGCTCGCCCTCGCCGGCGCTGACCACGCCACGCTTCGTGGTGATCATGATGACGCCGTTGGAGCCGCGGGAGCCGTAGATGGCGGCGGCAGCCGCGTCCTTGAGGATGCTCACCGACTCGATCTCGTCGGGGTTCAGCCCGGTGATGGCCGAAAGATCCTGTCCCCCCAGCCCGAGCTGCCCGAAGTCTTCCCGGAAGATGGGCATGCCGTCGACGACGTAGAGGGGCTGGGAGCTGGCGGTGATCGACGACGAGCCGCGGACCCGGACGGTGATCCCGTTGCCGGGGTTGCCGGCGTTCTGGACGACCTGCACCCCCGGCGCCTTGCCCAGCAGCGCCGCGTCCAGGCTGGCCACGGCCGGATTCTGCAGGTCCAGCGAGCGGACCGTGCTGATGGCGCTGCTCACTTCCCGGCGGGTCTGCTGGGCGTAGCCCGTGGCCACCAGCTCCTCCAGCTCGATGGCGCTGATGCCCAACTGGAAGTTCACGGTCTGGGTTTCGCCCGGGGCGACCTCGACCGTCGCCGACTGCGTGG
>JARRLD010000136.1:0-10276 GCA_037387345.1 Gemmatimonadota bacterium | reverse complement strand
TCGGTGAGCACCTGTCGAGCAACCCGTAAACGGGGAGCGCCCAGGGCGAGCCTGGTGGCGACCTCCGTCACCCTCGTCTGCGCCCGGGCCAGCATGAGATTGGCGATATTCACGCACCCGATGAGGAGCACGAACGCCACGCCGGCCCACAGCATGTAGAGAGGCGCCCGAGCGTCCCGGAGCATGTCCTCCTGGGTGGGGAACACACCGGTGCTGTACCCCACGTCCTCCAGCAGCTGTCGGGCGTTGGGGAGGGGCCACTGGTCGATGAGCGACTGATTGAGGGCTTCGTTCTGGGCCCGGGCCTGCTCCAGGGTGGCTCCGGGACGAAGCCTGGCCATCATCTCGTAGTTGTTGTTGTGCCAGGCGTCCAGCTGACGCTGCTCCTCCGTGAACGCGATGGGAAGGAAGAACCGCGTGTCCGCCCCACCTCCATCTCGTCCTCGGTGAACGTCCTCCCCAGGGCGGCCTCCACGCCCAGGAGCGGGAAGAAGGAGGGGGTTACGCTCATGCTGGAGACCTGCTCGGTGCTCCCGGCCTCTCCCACGGTGTTCCCGCTGCCCTGGAACACGGCGACCTCGGCGAACGCATCCACGTGCTCCCTGCGCTGGAAGAAGTCCACCGATCCGTTGGAGCCACGGGCCGCGCCGGCACCAGGGTACCGGTTGAAGACCGTGACCAGGCGGTCGGGCTCGTGGAATGGGAGCGGCTCCAGCAGCACCCGGTGGATCACGCTGAAGATGGCGACGTTGGCGCCGATGCAAACCGCCAGCGTAAGCAGGACCGTTGCGCTGAACGTCTTCTCCTGCAGGAGGATCTTCAGCCCAGACCGGACATCTCTCACCAAGGTCTCCACGACGCACCTCACACCACGGTCGGCAAGAATCGGAGGGTCCTGCAAATCAAGACGGAATCGCCGAGGGTGGGGTTTCCGCCGGAGCGCCCGGTCCAGACGGAAAGCATGGCCGGCCCGAGGCGGTATGTTGGGACGATCCGGAGATACCGCCACGGGAGAGGGGAGGACGGGTGACGATGGAGACGACGAGTCGCACGGCCGGAAGCCCGAAGGGGATCGGGACGATGTGCTCAGGTGGATCGGTGATTCTGGCGACGGGCGTGCTCCTTCTCACCGCTCCCCCCTCCCGGGCCCAATCACCCACCGATCGATCCGAGCCGGATTCAGCGGTATCCACCCTCGCTCTGAGAGGTATGCGCTCGGGTGCCATGGCGGGCGGCATCCTCGGTGCGGTCACCATCGGGTTCTTGTCGCAAGCGCTTTGCGAGGCCTCGACCTGCTCCCCGTCCCTCTTCGAGGGCGTGATCATGGGTCTCTTCGGCGGTGGCGCCTTCGGCGGCGGGGTCGGGCTGGTGCTGGGATCGGCCTTCCGGGCGGGCACGCTGCCCGAGGGCCACGGGTTGCCGTCACCGGCGTTGGTCCTGATCGGCGGGGGACGCTGGGCGGGTGCGAGCGAGGTCCGTGGATTCGGTCCGTTCCTCGGCGTTCGGGGGCTTCGGTCCACGACCTCCCGTGTGCGGTTCGGGATCGAGGTCGGCTATCTGGGCGGGAGCACCGAGAGCAACACCTTCACGACCTCGAGCCGCGACGGAGTCCCCATCCGCTTCGACGAGCACGCCGACCGGGCCATCTGGACCGCCGGCTTCGTGGCTGTCCGCAGGCTGGGGGACCCGCCTGTGGCCGGGCCCTACCTCCTGGCCAGCACAGGGGCGTACGCCATGGAGGAGGCCATCACGTTCCGGCGAAGCGGCGGGGTGGAGCCGGACACACCTACCGAGGGGCGGAGTCACTCCTGGCAGCCCGTCCCGGGCGTCGCGGTAGGGGCGGGCACGTCACGCCCGACGATCGGCAGGATGCGGATCGGTGGAGAGGCGCGTGTGCACATGTTGGTGGGAGCGGGGGATGGAGGAGTGCTTCCGCTCTTGTCCCTGGCATTTCAGGCACGAGTGGGTGGCGCCTAGCGACGGCCGTCGCCGCTCCCGATGCGCTCGAGGAGTCGAATCAGGGCTCGGCGGGCCTCGGAGCCTCCGCGTTCCAGGAGATCCTCGATGGCCCTCCAGCCACGGTCGCCCGAGCAGTTGTCCTCCGGTGCCGTGCCCTCGAGGAACAGCTCCGGCTCCCCCCAGCATCCCCAACCTCCGCGGAGGCCGGTGCCCGGATCCACCCGGACCATCTCCAACCCGGAAGGAGCGCGGAAACCGTCGCTTCCCCAGGGCCCGAGCCGGCCATCCGCTCCCACCGCCTCCTCGAGGAAACGGGCGAAGATGGGCAAGGCGGCACCCGCTCCGGGAATCTCCAAACGTTCTCCATGGTCGAATCCCACCCATACGCCGACTGCCAGCTTGGGCGTATAGCCGACGAACCAGGCATCACGGAAGTCGTTGGTCGTGCCCGACTTCGCGGCGACGTCTCCACGGAAGCCCCGTTCGCGGAGCCCCCGCCCGGTACCCCGTTCCACGGCTCCCCGAAGAGCCGACGTGACCAGATACACCTCGTCATCGTCGTAGGCCCACGTGCCGTCAACCGTGTTCGAGGCGCTCGGATCAGAGAGGATGCGCCCCGTCCCGTCCGCCCCGACGACGATGCTGGTCAGGGGAGCGCGGTAGCCGCCCGCCGCCAGCACTCCGAACGCGCGGGTCAGCTCGAGCGGGGTGACCTCGGACGCGCCCAGGGCGAGGCTGGGATAGGGACCGAGGGGACGTGCGATCCCCAGGGCTCTCGCCGTGGCGGCGATCCTCTCGCCGCCGAGCTCGATCCCGAGCCGGGCGAAGGGCACGTTGAGGGACCGCTCCAGAGCATCCCGCAGGGTCACCGGCCCCCGGTACTGACCGTCGTAGTTGCCGGGCTCCCAAACACCTGCCGCCGTCTCGTAGTGGAGCGGCTCGTCCTGGAGGACCGACGCCAGGGTGAAGTGAGGTCCTTCCCGCCGGCTCCGATCCCGAGCCAGGGCCGACAATGCCACCACGGGCTTGAAGGCGCTCCCGGGTTGTCTCAAGCCGTCCGTGGCCCGGTTGAACTGCGACCGACCGTAATCCCGTCCGCCGACCAGGGCGAGGACCTCTCCGGTTCCGGGGTCGAGCGCCACGAGCGCCGCCTGAAGGGGCTCACCCGCCTCCCCTTCCCTGAGCCAGGCGAAGTCCCGCTCGAGGCGGGCGATTCCTCCGCGCACGGCCTCCTCGGCGGCACGCTGAAGGCGCGGATCGAGGGTGGTGATGAGGGCGCGGACGTCCTCGGTTGGATCCAGTCCCCGGACCACCCAGTCGACGAAATAGCGGGCGCTCCGCAAGGGCGGCGAACGCTCACGAAGACGGATGGCTTCCTCGGAGGCCGCGCGTTCCTCCTCCTCGCCGATGACGCCGGCGGTGCGCATGACCCGGAGGACGAGGTCTCGCCGCTCCCGGGCGGCTTCCGCGTTCCGATACGGCGAGTAGGCGTTGGGGGCCTTGATCATCCCCGCCAGCAGCGCCGATTCGGCCAGGGTGAGGGAGCCCACGTCCTTGCCGAAGTAGTATCGGGAGGCGCTTCCCACCCCGTGCACCGCGGTGCCCCGGTCCTGCCCGAGATACACCTCGTTCAGGTACGCCTGCAGGATCTCTCCCTTCGTGTAGCGCGCCTCCAGGGCGAGCGCCATGACGGCCTCGCGGAGCTTCCGGATGAAGGACCGCCGAGGATGGAGATAGAGATTCTTGGCCAGCTGCTGGGTGAGCGTGCTCCCCCCCTGCACGATGTGACCGGCCTCCAGATTCGCAAGCGCGGCGGCCGCGATCCGCCGGTAATCCAGCCCGTGGTGACTGAAGAACTTCTGGTCTTCCACGGTGAGGACGGCCTGGACGAGGTGCTCGGGAACGTCCGAGAGCGGCGTGGCCACCCGGCTCTGGTCGGCACGTTCACCGACCCGCCCCAACAGCTCAGGCTCGAGCTGGGCCCGGGTCAGTCGGCGACCTTCCCCGTCTTCGAGGCGTCTGATCCGCCCCCTCGCATCGAGTCGGGCCACGACGAACCCGCCGCCGGACAGCTCGGGAACGGGCCGGAACGGTCGACGCCCCACGATCCAGCCCCGACGGCCCATGTAGAACTCTCCAACGCCCACATCCCCCGCGCTCACGCGGCGGTACCCCAGGCGCCGGAGGTGGCCCTCCACCAGGGCCGGATCCGCGTGCTCGCCCCGGGCGAGCGTCAGCGGGCGCCCGTACACCTCGGTAGCTCTGGCGTATTCCGCAGGACTCCGGAGACGGGCGCGCACGCCGGCCTCCACTCCCGTCAAAAGGAGCGGCAAGACAAGAAGAACGACTCCGGCACGTCGCCAGTGCCGAGCATCGAGCCTGGGAACGCGCACCCTGGCCTTGATCGACCGGGCGCGCGCCTTCCACGTCTCTCGCACCTGGAAGCAACCCTGTGGGGGACGGCCGTCTGTGTCCGACGCCGTCACGGTGCGGCGCCGGCCTACAGGTATATGGACGCAAAACAGTGGCCAGAGGTTGCAGAGGGGCTGCGTGCGGGCCCCGTTCGGGGATTGCTGCTCCGTATCTCCCTCCCCACCTTGCCCCCCTGACCCTACCCCACCGAGGCAAGCATCATGACCCACGTCGCTCGCCCCCTCGCGCGGCTGGCTGCCCCACACGTTCTGGCCGGTCTCGCCACCCTCAGTCTGGCTCTTTCCATCACGGCATCTCCGTCCAGGGCACAGGCATATCCCGAGGAGCTCTTCGCCAACCTGGAATGGGAGAACCTCGGTCCCGCCCGGGGAGGGCGCTCCACGGCCGTGGCCGGCAGCGCAGCCCGCCCCCTGGAGTACTACTTCGGAGCCACCGGAGGTGGCCTCTGGAAGACCACCGACGCCGGCAACACCTGGGAGAACGTCACGGATCACCAGATCAACAGCGCGTCCGTCGGCGCGGCTCAGGTCTGCGAGGCCGACCCCGACGTCGTCTATATCGGGACTGGAGAGACGGAGCTTCGCGGCAACATCCAGCAGGGCGACGGCGTGTATCGGACCTCCGACGGGGGCCGGACCTGGACGCACCTGGGCCTCGAGGAAGCGCAGAACTTCGCCCGCATCCGCATCCATCCCTCAGACTGCAACACCGCCTGGGTCGCGGCCTTCGGGAAGCATTCCGCCAACAACCCGGAGCGGGGCATCTACAAGACGACCAACGGCGGTCAGGATTGGGAGCTCGTGCTGCAGCGCGACGATCGGACGGGGGGCGTGGACCTGGCGCTGGACGCGTCCAACCCGGACGTGCTCTACGCGGCTCTGTGGGAGGCGTGGCGGAAGTCGTGGGGCATGAGCTCCGGAGGCCCCGGCTCGGGGCTGTTCAAGTCCGTCGACGGCGGCGCGACCTGGACGGAGCTCACCCGTAATCCAGGGATGCCGGAGGGAGTCGTCGGGAAGATCGGGGTGGCCGTGTCCCCGGCGGATCCGAACCGGGTCTGGGCCCAGGTGGAGGCGGCGGAAGGAGGCCTATTCCGCTCAGACGACGCCGGCGCCACGTGGGAGCTCATCAACCCCACGCGCGACCTGCGCCAGCGCGCCTTCTACTACACCCGCATCTATGCCGATCCGGCGGACCGCAACACCATGTACGCGCTGAACACGGGCTTCTACCGCTCCACCGACGGAGGCGAGTCCTTCACTCAGATCAGCGTGCCCCACGGCGACAACCACGATTTGTGGATCGACCCCACGGACCCGGAGCGGATGATCAACTCCAACGACGGCGGCGCCAACGTGTCGTGGAACGGCGGCGAGACCTGGACCGATCAGGACTACCCCACCGCCCAGTTCTACCGCGTGACGACCACGGAGCACTTCCCCTACCACATCTGCGGGGCACAGCAGGACAACTCCACCGCGTGCGTTCCAAGTCGGGGATGGGACCACCTCTACGGCGGGGACCAGGAGCACACCTTCCTGTACGACGCCGGCGGCGGGGAGTCGGGATACGTCGCCTCCAACCCCGACCGACCGTGGATCCTCTACGCGGGCTCCCACTCGGGGACCCTCACGCGCAAGAACCAGCAAAACGGGCAGGAGCGGGCCATCAACGTGTGGCCGGAGAATCCCATGGGGCAGTCCTCGGCCTCCCTGGTGGAGCGCGTGCAGTGGACGTTTCCCATCGTGTTCAGCCCCCACGACCCCGACGTCCTGTTCACCACGTCCCAGCACGTGTGGAAGAGCACCAACGAGGGACAGAGCTTCCAGCGCATCAGCCCGGACCTGACGCGGGCCGTGGACTCCACGATGATCGAGTCCGGCGGACCCATCACCAAGGACCAGACCGGCGTCGAGGTCTACGCCACCGTATTCGCTTTGGCTCCGTCCTACCATGATCCCGACGTCATCTGGGCAGGGTCGGACGACGGGCTCGTGCATGTTACGCGCGACGCCACCGCCGCCGAGCCCAGCTGGGTGAACGTCACGCCCATCGACGCGCCGTACCTGGTCCGCATCAACACCATCGAAGCCTCCCGCCACACCCCGGGGAAGGCCTACGTGGCCGGGATCCGCTACCTGGTCGAGAATGACCGCAGGCCCCACGTCTGGAGGACGACCGACTACGGGGTCACCTGGAGCAGGATCACGAACGGCATCCCCGACGACGACTTCGTACGCTCGATCCGGGAGGACCCGGAGCGCCCCGGCCTCCTGTTCGCGGCCTCGGAGCGCACCGTGTACGTCTCGTGGGACGACGGCGCACATTGGCAGCCGCTGACCCAGAACCTCCCCACGGTCCAGGTGAGCGACATCCAGGTCAAGGACAACGACCTGGTCATCGGCACCCACGGGCGCTCCTTCTGGGTCATGCGGGACATCACGCCCCTCCGGGAGATGAGCCCCGCCGTGGCTTCGGCCGACGTCCACCTCTTCACACCCGTCGATACCTACCGGGGCGTGGATCCCGGCGTTCAGGTGCGCTACTACCTTGCCGCGGACTCCGACGTGAAGCTCGAGTTCGTGGGCGCCAACGGAACCGTTGTCGAGTCCTACGAGGGAGACGCCACGGTCGAGCAAGCTCGACCCCGGGGTGGGCGTCGGCGCTTCGGCGGAGGCGACTCCCCCCGACCCTCGGGCAAGGCCGGAGCCCACACGTTCATGTGGGATCTGCGCTATCCCGGCTTCGTGGACTTCGAGGGCATGATCTTCTGGTCCGGCGCGAACCAGGGCCCCGTGGTGCTGCCCGGTACGTACACCGTACGCCTTACGGCGGGAGAGGAGGTCCGCGAGCAGCGGTTCGACGTCCGGTTGGATCCCCGGAACGAGCCGGTGACCACGGCCCAGCTCCAGGCGCAGCTCGACCTGGCCCTGGAGGTTCGGGACAAGGTCACCCAGGCCAACCAGGCGGTGATCCAGATCCGAGACATCGAGGGACAGGTGGACGACCGGACGGCGCAGACGCGGAACACCGAGGTCCACGCCCAGGCCGGCGTGGTGCGCGGCAAGCTCGACGAGGTGGAGGAGGAGATCTACCAGGTGAGGAACGAGAGCCGGCAGGACCCTCTGAACTTCCCCATCAAGATCAACAACAAGCTCGCGGCACTGATGAACGGCGTGTCCCGGGGGGACTTCCCGCCCACCGACCAGTCCCGTCGGGTCTTCGAGCGGCTGGACGGCCTCCTCCAGGAGGAGATGCTCCGCCTGCAGCTCATCATCGACCAGGATCTGGCCAGGTTGAACGAGCTGTTGCGCCAAGAGGGGATCGATCCGGTGGAGGTGCAGAGACGCACGGTGAGCTGACGAGGCGGGGCTCGCCTCACGCCTCCGAAAGCGCCCTCACGGGATCGACGCCCGAGGCTCGCCTGGCCGGTACGTAACACGCGATCGTGGTCGTGATGCCGAGAAGCCCGACCACGACCGCGTATACGCCCGGATCCCGCGGGCCGATCTCGAAGAGCAGCACCTCGTTCAGCGCTCCGGCGACGACGAGCGCTCCCGCGACCCCGAGCCCGACTCCCTGGACCCAGAGCCGGACCGCCTCGCCCAGCACGAGCCCCCGGACCCGGGTCGGCTCGGCACCCAGCGCGAGCCGAACCCCCATTTCGCGCGTCCGCCGCGACACTGAGTAGCTCATTACGCCCGCGATCCCGAGCACCGAAAGGAGGAGCGCCACCAACGCGAACGCGATCATCAGACCGGTGCGGAACCGGACCGCCGACAGCGAGGCCGACAGAAAGCCCTCGAGGGTTTCGGCGGTCCCCACGGCGATCGAGGCATTCACGCCGTTCACCGCGGCCCGGATCGGTGCAAACAGCCCGCCCGCGTCCGATCCTCGGGCCACGATGGTCAACCCCCTGCGGATCCCGTTCCAGCCGTCCTGCGGCGCGTGGAGATAGAGCTGCGGACGCACGTCACCGGCCGGGCCGAAGTGCAGCATGTTCCCCACGATGCCGACCACCTCGTGGACGTTACCGTGCACCTGCATGGCCTTCCCGATCGGGTCTTCCCCGGGCCACATCGCGTCGGCCAGGTTCTGGTCGATGACGACCACATACGGTTGATCACCGTGGTCGGTTCGCTCGATCATCCGCCCTCGGATCAGGGGCACGCCGAGGGTCTCGAGCGTTCCCGGCAGGATCATGCGGGTTTCGGCACACATGCCCTGCCCGGGCTCCGGAGGAGGCCGGTCATCGCGTCGGACGCCGTCGCATGAGTAGTTGCCGGCGAGGGGTACGTAGTCCATGGCCCCGGCGGACTCGACCCCCGGGGACGAGCGCACGGCTTCGAGGACCGCATCCCATTGGGTCAATGCCGCCTCGGTCTCGAGGTCCCACCACGCGGAGCCGTGGAGCTCGACCGAGACCACGCCCTCCGTCGTGAGCCCGAGGTCCACCGCTCCGAGTCGCTGGAACGAGCGGCCGAGCAGGCCCGCCCCGACGAGGAGCGCCGTGGTCAGGGCAAGCTGTCCCACCACCAACGCCCGGCGGAGACGCCGCCCCCGCCGGCTCGTCGTCATGGCCCGACCGACGTGCGCTCCGGGGGCGGAGGCGTCCGTCCGCAGCGCGTGAAGGGCCGGCGCCAGCCCGAAGAGCAGGCCCGCGCCGAGCGTCAGCCCCGCCGCAAACGCCAACACCAGCGGATCCACCTGCCCGGTCACGGGCCGGGGAAGCATCGAGCCGAGCCCGCGCGCGAGGTCGACCAGCCACAGGGCCAGGGCGATCCCCAGACTCCCCCCGATCGCGGCGAGCACGCCCGCCTCGGCGAGGCTGCTGTGGAAGAGACGCCATCCTGGAGCCCCGAGCGCCTTGTGGATGGCGAACTCGTTCTGCCGGTCGAGGGCCCTTCCCAGCAACAGGTTGGCCAGGTTTGCACACGCGATCAGCAACAACGTCATCACGGCGGCGGACAGCGTCAGGAGGATCGGACGAGCCGGCCCCGCGATCCGATCGCGCAGAGGCACCAGTCGCATGGCCCGCTTCGCGTTGTGCTCGGGATACGCCTCCACGAGCCCGGCGAACACGGCATCGAGCTCGTCCTGCGCGGCCCGGACGGAGACGTCGGAGCGCACGCGGGCGATCCCCTTCCAGCTCCGCCCCGACCGAGGCCACTCCGACGGGGGGCTGTCCACGGTGCGAAAGACCTGGGGCTCGAGGCCCGGTCCATCCATGATCCAGGGATCCTCGAAGTCACGACCCGTGACCCCGATGACCCGGTAGGAGATCCCGCTCAGGCGGAGCTCACGCCCCACCACCGTCGCGTCCCCACCGAACTGCTCCGCCCAGAATCGATGGGTGAGGACCACCAGCGGCTCGCGTCCCTCGCCGTGCTCGTCCGGAGCGAAGAACCGCCCCTGGCCAGGCTGCACGCCAAGTATGGAGAAGTAGTTCGCGGTGACCGTCGCGCCACGCACGACGATGGAGCCTCGATCGTCCTCGAGGGCGGGGCTCCACCAGCGGGTCGCACCGATGGCTTCGAAGCTGGAGGTAGCGTCGTCGAGGTCCTGGATGTTGGGATAGGTGACGTTCCCGGAAACCCGGTCCGTCCCGACCGTCATTCCCTGGACGGCCACGACCTTGTCGGGCTCCGGGTAGGGGAAGGGTCTGAGCAGCACGTCCTTCGCGACGCTGAACATGGCGGTGTTCGCGCCGATCCCGACGGCCAACGTCGGAACCACCACCAGCGCCAAGCCTGGCTTGCGACGCAACATGCCGATCGCTCTGCCGATGTCCTGTAGCATCCCCTCCATCCTCCACCTCCCCCCGTCGTAGACCAGTGCATCCACCACGCTGCCCAGGGCTCTCGCGGCAAGATCCAGCCGGGTGCCG
>JARRLD010000135.1:0-13723 GCA_037387345.1 Gemmatimonadota bacterium | reverse complement strand
GGGCTCGCGAGCAGATCGTCAAGGCCGCCCGCGCCTGCTTCCTGCGCTTCGGCACCGAGAAGACCTCCATGTCGGATGTCGCTCGCGAGGCCGGCCTCTCGCGGGGCACGGTCTACCGCTATTTCGACGACCGCGCCGACCTGATCGAGGGCGTGTTTGCCTACGAGTCCCACCTCTTTCACGAGAGCATGCGCCGGCAGCTCGACCGGCTGGCCTCCCTCGAGGAGCAGGTGGTGGAGTGCGCAGGCATCCTGGCAGCCTTCGAGCACGACGTCGCGACCGGGGCCCGGAGCCGCATCGAGGTCAGCCGCGAGCGGCTCGCCCTGCTGCTGACGAGCCACTCCGAGCCGCTCCTCCGCGACACCATCGAGTTCCTGGTGCCCTACGTGGAGGCCGCCAAGGAGCGCGGCGAGCTGCGGAGCGATCTGAACGTGCGCGCGGCGTCGGAGTGGATCGGACGCATGCTCTTCACGATCGCCTCGATGCCGGCGGTGACCTTCCGCGGCACCGACCCGAAGGCCTGGCGGAAGTTCTTCCGCGACCACGTGATCCGCGGGTTGACGCCCTGACGCCAGGGCGTACCCGGGCGGCGGGCGGACGCGACGTGCTCGAAGGAATCCACGTTCTGGAGGTCGGCGACGGGCTCGCGGGTGCCGCCTGCACGGCGATCCTCGCGAGCCTCGGCGCCCGCGTCAGCAAGCGGGGGCCGGCGGACCCCGGGCTCCCTCCGTTCGAGCCCAGCCTGCCCACTCCGTCGGGCGGGCGCGTATCGATCCTCGCGGCGCTGCTCGACCGCGACAAGTCGGTCCCTACGGAGCCGGGCGACCCCGCCTCCGCACCCGAGCTGGGCGACGCGGACATCGTGGTCTGCGACCGCGTCGTCGACGCCGCCGGCCTGCCGGACGACCGGGACGCGTACCGGGCACTCGTCGACCGCTGCAACCGCGGCGTGTGGGTCACGCTCTCGCCGTTCGGTCTGGACGGCCCGTACTCCGGCTATCGCGGCTCGGAGCTGGTCTCCTGCGCCGCCGGAGGCCTGGCTGCCACGGTGGCTCCGAAGGACGGGGGCCGGCCCTCCCTGCTGCCGGGCTGGCAGGGACTGCTCACCACGGGCCAGGTCGCTGCGCTCGCCGCCCTGCACGGCCTCGACCGGCGGCGTGCGCGGGAGCGGCCTGTCCACGTCGACGTCTCCTCCCAGGAGGCGGTCGCCATGACGGGAGCGCTCCCCGAGTGCGCACACGCCATCTACGCCTGTCCGGGGCGGGCGGGGAGCGGGCGCTACGTTGCCCCTTCGGGCCTGTTCCGCTGCCGCGACGGGTTCGTGCGCATCACCGCTCCCGACAATCATCAGTGGGCGGGCCTGGTGCGCGCCATGGGCGATCCGGAATGGACCCGCGGGCTCGAAGACCGTCCGGCCCGCGCGGAGCACGCCGAGCGCATCAATCGCGAGGTCGAGCGGTGGACCGGGCCCCAGGGCATCGCCGCGTGCGCCGAACGGCTGCAAGCCCACGGCGTGCCCTCCACCCCGGTGAACGGTCCCGACGAGCTGCTCGGTTCGCCGCAGTTCTCCGCCAGGAGCTTCATCCAGTCCGCCACGCTGGCCGGGGTCGAGACGCGGGTTCCCGGCCGGCCCTACACGTGGACACCGAGCGGCGTTGCGTCCACACCGGAGGCAGCCCGACGCGGCCTGGCTGGGCTCCGCATCGCGGAGTTCGCCCACGTGCTCTCGGGCCCCATCGCCGGCGCCCTGCTCGGCGCCATGGGCGCGCACGTGGTGCGGTTCGAGGACCTGGAGCGCCTCGATCTGTACCGCCGCACGGGGCCCTTCGCGCACGGCGTGGCAGGACCCGAGCGCGGCGCCTACTTCGCGGTGGCCAACCACTCGAAGCACAGCCTGGCCGTCGACGTGGCCGAGAACCCCGACGTGGCGCCTCGCCTGGCGCGGCGGTCCGACGTCGTGCTCGAGAACTTCGGCTCGAAGCGGATGGCGCGCCTGGGCGTCGACGCGGAGCGCTCGCTGTCCGAGAGCCCCGAGCTGCTCTACGTGAGCATCTCGGGCTTCGGCCAGTCGGGGCCCCTGGCGACCTACCGGGCGTACGCGAACACCGTGCACGCCTACGGCGGCCTGAGCCACCTGACGCGCAACACCGAGGGCGAACCGATTCACGTGACCACCGTGCTCGCGGATCCCCTGTCGTCGCTCACCGCCGCGACGCTGATCGCGGCCTGGGCCCTCGCGAACGAGCGTCCGGGAGGGGTCGTCGATCTGTCGATGGCCGAGGTCGTCGCGGGTCGGCTGGCGGAGTTCATCGCGGAGGCCGCGGCCGGGGGCGAGTGCCGTCTGCCCGCCGGCGGCGACCGCTTCCCCTACGCGCCCCACGGCATTCATCCGACTGCCGACGACCGCTGGCTGGCGATCGCCGTGCAGTCGGACGTCGAGTGGGAAGCCCTCGTCGAAGAGCTCGGGAGGCCCGCGTCCCTGGGCGACCCCGCCTGGTCGAAGGCCTCCGAGCGCTGGGCCGCACGGCGTACGATCGAGACCGCGTTGGACGCGATCACCCGCGGTCTCGAAGCCGACTCGCTCTTCCACCGGCTCCAGCGGGCAGGCGTCCGCGCCTGCCCGGTCTGGACCGGTGCCGAGCTGATCCAGGACCCGCACCTCGCGGTCCGCGGCTTCTTCCCCGAGATCGACCACCCGGACCCGGATCTGCGCGACGCGCGCCTGGTCGGCCTGGCGTGGCGCTTCGCCGGCGAGGGCGCCATCCCGCTGCGCCCGCCGCCGCGGCTCGGTGAGTACGCCCTTCCGGAGGACGCGACGTGAGCCGGTCCGCGGAGCCCCTGCTCGACCTGTCACCGGAGGACGAGGCGTTCCGGGACGAGATCCGCAGCTTCCTCGATGCCAACCTTCCGGAAGGCTGGGGCACCCGAGGCCACGAGGGACCGCGCGACGAGGCGGGTCGCATCGAGCTGCAGCGCGAATGGCAGCGGCGCCTCCACGGGGCCGGCCTCGCTGCCATCGCCTGGCCGGTGGAGTTCGGCGGGCGCGGCGCCGGGTTCGTACAGCAGATGCTCCACAACACCGAGATGGCGCGTCGGCGGGCGCCCGATCCCATCAACCGGAGCGCCGTCGCCTACATCGGACCGACGATCATCCAGTGGGGCAGCGACTGGCAGCGGCAGCACTTTCTGCCGAGGATCCTGTCCGGCGAGGACGTGTGGTGCCAGGGGTTCAGCGAGCCCGACGCCGGCAGCGACCTCGCCGCCCTGCGGACCCGGGCCGAGCTCGCCGGCGACGAGTTCGTGCTCACCGGCCACAAGGTCTGGACCTCCAAGGCCCACTTCGCCGACTGGTGCCTCGTGCTGGCCCGCACGGACCCCGATGCCCCCAAGCACCGGGGCATCAGCTGCCTGCTGGTGGACCTCCGCAGCAAGGGAATCACCATCCGCCCCATCCGCCAGATCAGCGGCCAGTCGGAGTTCAACGAGGTCTTCTTCGACAGGGTGCGCGTGCCGCGCAGGTGTCTGGTAGGCGAGCTCCACTCCGGCTGGCAGGTCGCGAACGCGACGCTCAGCTACGAGCGCGCCGGGCTGTCGCGCACCCAGCGGATCGAGCGCCGCCTGGAGATACTCCTCGGCCTGGCCCGGGAGCTCCGGGTCGACGGGCGAGCACAGATCGAAGACCCGGCGGTGCGAGAGCAGCTCGTTCGCTTCGCGGTCGAGGTCGAGGCGTTGCGGAACCTCTCGGTCCGCGTGAGCACGGCGGGGCTGCGCGGCTCCGCTCCCGGGCCGGAGGTCTCGATCGCGAAGCTGCTCACCTCGGAGCTCGACCAGAGCATGGCCGAGTTCGGCATGGACCTCGCGGGGCCCTATGCGGCGCTGGTCAAGGGATCGGAGCACGCCCTGAAGGGTGGCAACATCCCGCTCAGCTACCTGATCATGCGCGCGGCGACGATCGGAGGAGGGACCTCGGAGATCCAGCGCAACCTGATCGCCGAGCGCGTGCTCGGTCTTCCGAAGAGCACTCCGGCCGAGCGATGACCCGGCGCCTGGCAGAGCTGGCGGAGGCCGAGGAACGACGGGAGGCCGTGCGCAGCGCGGCGGCCGACTACCTGAAGGGCGAGTGGTCTCTCGCAATGCTGCGCGAGCGCATCGAGCGAGACGGCATCGCCGACGCGCCCGAGCTATGGAACGGAATGCAGCGCCTCGACTGGGATCGGGTGCAGTCGCTCGGAGCGGAGACGGAGTCCGGCGCGGCCTCCGACCTGGGCTTCGGCAGCGGCGAGTTCTGCGCCCTCGTCGAGGAAACGGGCCGCGCCCTGGCGCCGACCCCGCTCGTCCCGTGCGTCGTCGGCCGTGCGGTGCTCCAGGGCGCTGGTGCCGACGCGATCGGATCCCTTCCGGTGCTCGCGCACGCCGAGGGGGAGCGCTCGACGGATCGCCTCCGCACGAGCGTCACTGCGTCGCAGACCACCGACGGCCATCGCCTCCACGGAGCGAAGCGCTTCGTCCCCTACGGCCTGCAGGCCGATCTCGCGATCGTGAACGCCACGCAGGACGACGGGACGTGCGGGCTCTTCGCGATCGACCCGGAGACGCCAGGGGTCGAGCGGACGGCGCTCGCGCTGCTCGACGCCTCGCCCTGTGCGGAGCTGCGGCTCGACGGTGCGGAGGTTCCCCGCACAGCCCGGCTCGCGTCGGGCGACGCGGCCGTGCGCCTGCTCGGCGAGGCCCTGGCGCTCGAGACCCTGGCGCGCTGCGCGGAGCTGGTCGGAGTCGCCTCGCGGGCGCTCGACCTCGCGGTCGAGTACGCCAAGCAGCGCATCGCCTTCGACCGGCCCATCGGGAGCTTCCAGGCGGTCCAGCACAAGCTCGTGGATCTGCGGGGGCGCGTCGAGGTGGCGCGGGCCCTCTACCAGGGTGCCGCCACCCTGGCGCCGGACCAGCCCGAAGAACGCGACCTGGCCGTCGCCATGGCAGCCTTCGCGGCGCTGGACGGGCTGCGCAAGGTCCCGGAAGGCGCGTTGCAGATCTTCGGCGGGCTCGGGACGACCTGGGAACACGGCATCCACTTCTTCGTGCGCCGCGCCGCCACCCTTTGCGGACTCCTCGGGGAGCGCAGCGGCTTCCGCGAGATCGTGGCCGGGCATCTCGCATCCGCGTCGTGACCCCGGAGCTCGAGGGACCGTCAGCGAGGTCGCCCGGAGGACAGCGCGGCCGTGATCGCAGGCTCCACGACATGGAGGGCCCTGACCGTGAGGGCGCGCAGGTCCGCCTTCCCCCCCGACGCGACCCAGGTGTCGATGGCACAGCGCATCGCGCCGTTGGCGAGGGTCGCGATGAGCCGCGGAGCCAGCTCCGTGCGAGGATCCACGCCCAGCTGCTTCGCCAGCACCTCGGTGAGCCCGTCCACCATGGCCTCGTTGACGCGCAGCACGGCCGAGCGCAGCGGTTGCCACTGGGTGTACAGCTGGGCCCGCTTCAGGAAGAAACCGGGATCGTCCTCGAAGGCATCGACGATCGTGAGGAGGGCGTTCTGCAGCGCGACTTCGACCGGCTGGTGCTCCACCTCCTCGCCGAAGCGCTGGATCAGCGCCTCGCGGCGATCGTCCTGCCCACCGAACAGCACTTCGTCCTTCGACGCGAAGTAGTGGAAGAAGGTACGAGGGGCGACGTCGGCGGCGTCGGTGATGTCCTCGATCGTGGTGGCGTCGTAGCCGCGCTCGGCGAAGAGCCGCAGGGCGGCCTGCATCAGCGCGTGTCGCGTGCGGTCGCGCCGGCGCTGGCGACGACCGGGAGGACTCACCGCGGATCGGCTCAATGTGGTCTTCCTCGCCGCTTACTTTGCAGTAGCAGCAAGTTTGCACGTATAGCACAATCGTGATCTCTCATGTCCCATCCTCTACGAGAGCGCATCCAGGCGGTCCTGAGCATCGATCCGGATGCTCCTGCGGTCGAGTTCGAGGGCCGCTGGCATCCCTGGCGGGAGCTGTCCGGGGTGGTCGACGCCCTGGACGCGGCATGCTCCGCCGCGGGACTGGGCCCTCACACGGCCGTGGGAATGCTGCTCCGGAACACGCCGGCGATGGTGGGGGCGATGCTCGCGGCCGTCGCGACGGATCGCTGCATCGTGACGCTGAACCCCCACCAGGGGGACGCCAAGGTGGCAAAGGACGTCCTCGACGTCCGGTCCCCGGTGCTGGTGGCCACCGCGGAGGACTGGGAGCGCCCGGCCCTGCGCGCCGCGGCCGGCGAGATCGGGTGCCTGGGTCTCGCCCTCACCACGGATGCCGGGGCGCCGGTGCGGATGGTCGACGGCCTCGAGAAGCTCGGGAACGGACCCCACCGCCCGCCCCTGCCGGGCGTGGCGGTGGAGATGTTGACGAGCGGTACCACCGGTCCTCCGAAACGCATCCAGCTCGAGGCGGCGGCCTTCGCGCGCACGATCGGCGCCGCGGGGCGGCACTACCGGAAGGGAGCCGGTGAAGCACGGGGCCCCAGGCTCGGAACGGGCGTCGCCATCGTGAACGCGCCGTTCGTCCACATGTCGGGCCTGTTCCGCACCCTGCTCAACGTCTGCGAGGGCCGCAAGATCGCCCTGCTCCCGCGCTTCGCGGTCGAGCCCTGGCTCGAGCTGGTGCGCCGGCATCGGCCCCGCGCCGTGAGCCTCGTGCCGTCGGCGCTGCGCATGGTCCTGGACGCCGACGTCGCGCCCGAGGACCTGGCGGGCATCCAGGTCGTGACCTCCGGGTCCGCGAAGCTCGATGCCGACGTCCAGCTCGCCTTCGAGGACCGCTACGGCATCCCCGTCCTGCCGTCGTACGGGGCGACGGAGTTCGCCGGCGGCGTGGCCGGCTGGACGCTCGCCCTCCACCGGGAGTGGGGGGAGACCAAGCGCGGAAGCGTCGGGCGACCCCAGCCGGGACGGGAGCTCCGCGTGGTGCACCCCGACACCGGAGACCCGCTGCCGATCGACGAGGTGGGGCTGCTGGAGGTCCGCTCCGGCGAGGGCCGCTGGCACCGCACCACGGATCTCGGCCGCATCGACGCGGACGGGTTCGTCTGGATCGTCGGCCGGAGCGACGACGCGATCCTGCGCGGCGGGTTCAAGATCATGCCGGCCGAGGTGGTCCGGGTGCTCGTGTCGCACCCGGAGGTGCGCGACGCCTGCGTCGTGGGCCTGTCGGACGCGCGCCTCGGCCAGGTGCCGGTCGCGGCAGTCGAGCTTCGGGACGGCGCCAAGGCCGACGCAACCACGCTGCGGGATTTCGCGCGGCAGCACCTGACGAGCTACCAGGTACCGGCGGCGATCCTCGTGGTCCCCGCTCTGCCGCGGACGCCCTCCCTGAAGATCAGCCAGCCCGACGTCCGGGCGCTCTTCGAAACGCGCTGAGACGCACGCTCAGGACTCCTCCATCCGCGCGGCCAGCGCGCGCTTGTCGATCTTCCCCGTCGCCTTGTAGGGCAGATCGGGCTTTGCGAAGAACTCGAAGCGCCGGGGAACCTTGTAGGCGGCGAGCTTCTCGCGCAGATCCGTCCGGAGACGTCCAGCGTCGAGCTCCACGCTGCCGTCCGGCACCACCGCGGCGGCCACGAGCTGTCCGCGCTCGGGGTCGGCGAGGCCGACGACGTGGGCCTCGAGGACGCCGGGCACCCCGCGCAGCACGAACTCGACCTCCATGGGCGAGACGTTGGCCCCGGAGGTCTTGATCACGTCGCTGAGGCGGCCGAGGAAGCGGACGTGGCCCTCGGCGTCGAGCGTGACCTCGTCCCCCGTGTGGTACCAGCCGTCCGCGTCGAAGACCTCCTCACGCTCGCGTCCCACCATGCCCTGCATCAGCGTGTAGCCCCGCACGCAGAGCTCGCCGGGAGTCCCGGGCGGGAGCTCCCCTCCGCTCTCGGAATCGACGACCTTGTGCTCGACGCCCGGCACCGCCACGCCGAGTGAGCCCTTGGGGAGCTCCTTCTCGGGAGGCCAGTAGGTGTGGCTGCTGCAGGTCTCGGACATGCCGAGGCTGTAGGGGAAGCGGATCGCGGTGGACGGCAGGATCTCGAAGAGGTAGCCGGCCCGGATCGCAGAGAGATCACGGTCCGGGTAGCTGGGATGGGCGGCCATCGCCGGTCCGTAGTGGGGCCAGCCCGTGACGATCGTCGCTCGCTCGCGCTCGATCAGATCGAGCGTCTCACCGGGGTCGAAGCGCTCCTCGCACACCAGGCACGCGCCCGACTGCATGGGCGCGAGCAGGCTGAAGACGAAGCCACCGATGAAGAAGAACGCGTTCGGCGTGAAGATGCGATCTTCGGGGACGAAGCCGTGGGCCTGGCCGAGCCACCAGGAGTGACGGACGAGCGACCCCTGGGTGTGCACGATGCCCTTCGGGTCCGCCGTGCTGCCCGAGGTGTAGATCACGAGACCATCGTCCGCCGGCTTCACCTGCGCCTCCACGGCGCCCAGGAGCGCGCCGTCGACTTGCGAGGCTTCGTTCCGACACCAGGAGCGGTCGCAGCCGCCGAAGACGCGGATCTGCCGGAGGTAGGGCGCCGCCGGCAGGCGCAGGTCGGGCCCGGGTGCCCCGGCGAGACCCGGCACTGCCTCTTCGAGCCGTGAGACGTAGTCGTGGGAGAGGAGCCCGGGAACCGTGAGCAGGGTGTGGACGTCGGCGTGGCGCAGCGTCCACGCGATCTCCCGCGCCTGGTACAAGGTGTTGACCGGCACGAGCACCGCGCCGATCCGCCCGACGGCCAGCATTCCCACCACGAAGTCGGGCCCGTTCGGCGCCAGCAGGGCCACGCGCGTGCCCTTCCCGACGCCGCTCGCGAGGAGCTCCCGCGCCAGCCGGGCGGCGGCCGCCTCGGCCTCGGCGAAGGTCATGCGCGCATCGCCCAGGACGATGCAGTCGCGCGGCCCGAAGCGCGCGGCCAGACCGCGCAGCATCTCCGGAAACGTCGCGTAGCCGGGATCGGGGATCACGCAGGGTCCTTCCATTCCTTCGGCACGGTGGATGCCCTATTGTACTTCTGTACAGATCATGATCAATTGTCAAGGGAGTCCGGCATGCAGGAGATCCGCTTCGACGACATCGAGGCCATCCAAGCCCACGTGAGCGACGAGTTCGGCCCCTTCGGGCCCGAGGTCGAGGTCACCCAGGCCATGATCGACCAGTTCGCCGAGCTGACCGGCGATCGCCAGTGGATCCACGTGGACGTGGAGCGCGCCGAGCGGGAGAGCCCCTTCGGCACCACGATCGCCCACGGCTTCCTGACGCTCTCGCTGCTCGCCGGCGCGGCCGCCGCTGGACCGGCGAGCTACCGCCTGGTCGACCAGGGCAACGCGGTGAACTACGGGTCGGACAAGCTCCGCTTCCTCTCCCCGGTTCCCGCCGGCTCGAAGATCCACACGCGCTCCCGCCTGGTGTCGGTCGAGGCCGGGCGCAAGGGGACGCGGATCGAGACGGAGAACGCCATCCACGTCGTGGGCAGCGAGCGACCGGCACTGCTCTACAACGGCATCTTCCTCTACCAGCCCAGGAAGGGCTGAGTGCCGTGGAGGCCGAGGTCGACGCCATGGTCGATCGCGCCGCCGGGACGCTCGGCGGCCTCGACTACGCGATCAGCAACGCGGCGTGGGCCGGCGAGGATCTCTACGTCCAAGATCAGACCCTCGAGAACTGGACCCGCGTCCTGGCCACGAATCTCACCGCCCACTTCCTGCTCTCCCGCGCGAGCCTGCGCCACATGATCCCGCGGCAGTCGGGCGTGATCCTCACCTTCTCCTCCACGGCGGCGCTCGGCGGCTTCGAGCGCAAGAGCCACTACACAGCTTCGAAGCTCGGGATCTTCGGCTTCACCCGGACCCTCGCGAAGGAGGTCGGCCGCCACGGGATCCGGGCCAACACCGTCGTCCCCGGCGCGGTGAAGACGGAGCTGCTCGCGAGCTACTGGAAGCGGATCGCCGGCGAGCGCGGGGTGGAGGTGGAGGTCGTGGCGGAGGAGTTCGGCCGCCAGGCCGCGCTCGGGCGCGCCGTAGAGCCCGACGAGGTCGCGAAGGTCGTGATGTTCCTGTGCTCCGACGACGCCAGTGCGATCACCGGCCAGGAGATCCGCGTCTGCGCCGGAGCCGCACTGGGCTGACGCGCGCCCGGACGGTTGCCAGGCCGGGCTGGGCCGTGATACATACTGTGTTCCATTGTATCATGCGGTGCCAGCCCCACCGCGACCGGAGGAGGGCCCATGCCCGCCGCGCTCGATCTCCAGAAGGACCTCTACGCCACGGCGCGCCGGATCCGCGCCTTCGACGAGCGCATCCGACGCGGCCTCTCGTCGGGCGAGTTCCGCTTCAACTACTGGCCCGTCGAGGGGCAGGAGGCGATCTCGGCCGGGGTGTGCGCCGCCCTGGAGCCCGGAGACCGCATGCTCACCACCTACCGCGGGGCCGGCGACGCCATCGCCAAGGGCGTGCCTCTCGAGGCGCTGGCGGCCGAGCTGCTCGGCAAGGCCAGCGGCACCTCCGGCGGCAAGGGCGGAGCCATGGGCGTGTGCTGGCCGGACGTCGGCCTGATGGGAGCTACCGGGATCGTGGGCGCGGGCGCGCCCATCGCTGGCGGCCTGGGTCTGGCCTCGCAGCTCCAGAAGGACGGGCGCGTCACCGTCGTCTCCTTCGGCGACGGCGCCACCAGCATCGGCGCGGTGCACGAGGCGATGAACCTCGCCGCCCTGTGGGAGCTGCCTGTCATCTTCCTGTGTCAGAACAATCTCTTCGGAGAAGGTACGCCGGTCGCGGAGTACACGAAGACCGGGCGGCTCTCGGACCGCGCGGCGGCCTACGGGATGGCGGGGGTGACGGTCGACGGGACGGACGCGATGGTGGTCTACGACGCCGCGCGGAGCGCCGCGGAGCGCGCGCGCGCCGGTGACGGCCCGACGTTCCTCGAGGCCGTCGCCTTCCGGCTGAACGGCCACTACTTCGGCGACCCGTGTGGCTACGTGGACAAGGAAGAGCTCGCGAAGGCACGCGCCAACGAGCCGGTCGGCAAGCTGCGGGCGCGGCTCGCCGACGCCGGCGTCTCCGCCGCCGAGCTCGACGCCGTGGACGCGCAGATCGAGCAAGAGGTCGACGCGGCGGTCGTCGCTGCCCGGGACGCGGAGCCGCCCGCGACGGAAGCGCTGTACGCCAACGTCTACGCCGGCCGCAGCGATCCAGGCTGCCTGGCGCCTCCCGACCTGAAGCAGGAGCCCCTGCCCAAGGGGGGCGAGAAGGACCTCAGCATGGCCCAGGCCATCAACCAGGCCCTGGCCCAGGCGCTGGAGCGCGACGAGCGCGTGGTGCTCCTCGGGGAGGACATCGCGGACCCGGTGGGCGGGCTGCTGACCTGCACCGCCGGCCTCTCGACGCGCTTCGGTCCCGAGCGCGTGCGCGCGACGCCCATCGCCGAGCAGGCGATCGTGGGCGCCGCCACCGGCGCCGCCCTGGCGGGCATGCGCCCCGTGGCGGAGCTGATGTTCTTCGACTTCCTCGGTGTCTGCCTCGACCAGCTGGCGAACCACGCCGCGAAGCTGCGCTTCATGTCCGGCGGACGCTCGAGCGTCCCCCTCACCCTGCGCACGATGGAGGGCTCGTACGCGGGCGCGCAGCACTCCCAGTCCCTCGAAGCCTGGCTGACCCACACCCCGGGCCTGAAGGTCGTCTGCCCGAGCACGCCGGCCGACGCGAAGGGGCTCCTCACCGCCTGCATCGAGGACGACGACCCGTGCGTCTTCATCGAGAACATGTCGCTCCTGCTGGCCCAGAAGCAGCGCGGACCCGTTCCCGAGGCGGCCTACCGGATCTCGCTCGGCCAGGCGGACGTGAAGCGGGAAGGCTCCGACGTCACGGTCGTGACCTGGGGCGGCATGGTGCACGCGGCACTCGCCGCCGCGGGCAAGCTCGAGGACGAGGGGCTCTCTCTCGAGGTCGTGGACCTTCGCACCCTCGTTCCGCTGGACTTCGCGGCCATCGAGGCCTCGGTCAGGAAGACGAAGCGCCTCATCATCGCCCACAGCGCCTGCGGCTTCGGAGGCTTCGGCGCCGAGATCGCCGCCCTGGTGGGCGAACGCTGCTTCGGCGCCCTCTCGGCGCCGATCCGGCGCGTCGCCGCCGCCTTCACCCCCGTGCCGCGCTCGGAGGCCCTGGTGGCGGCGCACACGCCCGGGCCCGGCGCGATCGTCCGCGCGGCGCGGGAGCTCGGCGGGTGACGGAGATCCGCATCCCCCAGCCCGGCGACGCGGTCAAGGAAGGCACGCTGGTCGAGTGGCTGGCCGCCGACGGCGCGCGGGTCGAGGCGGGCGAGCCGATCTACCTGCTCGAGACCGACAAGGTGGAGATGGACATCCAGGCACCCTGCGCCGGCGTGCTCCGGCACATCGGGCAGGAAGGCGAGGTCTACCCGGTGGGCGAGCTGATCGCCACGATCGAGTGAGCGAGGCGACCGGTGAGGACCCGCGCGGCCCGGCCGAGGTGATCCGCCTCTCGGCCATCCGCCGGCGCATCGCCCGGCACATGACCGCCTCGCAGGCGGCGGCAGCCCACACGCTGATGGCCGTGGAGGTGGACTACTCCGGGGTCGACGCGGCCCGGGCCCACGCCCTCCGTGCGGACCGCAAGCTCTCCTACCTGCCGTTCGTCGCCCGCGCCCTGGCCACCACCGTGCGGGAGTTTCCGCGCCTGAACGCCTCGGTCGAGGAGCGCGAGCTGCACGTGTACACGCGTTTCAACCTGGGGATCGCCGTCGATCTGGACTTCGAGGGCCTGATCGTTCCCGTGGTCAAGGACTGCGGAGAGCTGGATCTCCTCCAGATCGCGTCGGCCGTCGAAAATCTCTCCCTCCGCGCCCGGTCCCGCTCGATCGACGTGAACGAGGTCGCGGGCGGGACGTTCACCATCACCAACGCCGGCGGCTACGGCACGTTCTTCACCGGTGCCATCATCAATCATCCTCAGGTCGCGATCCTGTCCACCGATGGCGTGCACCCCAAGCCCGTGGCGGTTGCCCGGGACGATGGCGGCTACGACGTGGCCGTGCGGCCGCTCGGCGTGCTCGCCATGACCTGGGACCACCGCGCCTTCGACGGTGCCTATGCGGCTGCCGCGCTGAAGGATCTGAAGGGCCGGATCGAGAGCCGCGACTGGGTCGCCGAGGCCGCAGCGGCAATCGAAGCGGACCGCACCGCCAAGGGAGCGTGACCATGTTGGAAGTGATCCCCCTCGCCCGCGCCGAGCTCACCGTGGGCAACATGGTCGCCGTCGGCGCCACGCCGCGAGGCGTCCGCACGATCGCCGAAGTGACCGCTGCGCGCGTCGAAGGCGACCGCCTCAACGCCCGCCTGGCGGGAACGGCGGCCGCGGACTGGTCGTTGGCCCGGCCGGACGGCGTGGTCGAGGTCGACGTCCGGATGGCGCTCGAGACGGACGACGGCGCGCTGGTCTACCTCGAGTACGAGGGCAACCTCGACCCCCAGAGGGGCGCCCAGCCGGTGCTCTCGATGATGCGCTTCGAGACGAGCGACGAGCGCTACCTCTGGTTGAACCGCATCCGGGCCGTCGGGAAGGGCGAGTTCGCGCCCGGTGTCGTCCGCTACGAGATCTTCGAGCTGCGCTGAGCCCGCCCGGCGCAGGGACCAGGAGCCCACGAATGCCCGCGAAGCCCGTCGACCTGAGGTCCGAGTACCTGCACGCCAGGAGGGAGGACGG
>JARRLD010000134.1:0-9933 GCA_037387345.1 Gemmatimonadota bacterium | reverse complement strand
GGTGCCGCACCGGCAGATGTGGCCCTCGAGCCCCTCGGCGATCTCCTCGGGAGACGGATCGGGGTTCCTCCGGAGGAGGCCTACCGCCCCCATGATCATGCCGGGGGTGCAGAAGCCGCACTGCAGGGCATCGTGGTCGGCGAAGGCCCGTTGCACGGGGTGCAGATTCCCGTTCTCCGCCAGACCCTCGATGGTCGTCACTTCACGGCCCTGGACCGACCGCAGCGGGGTCCGGCAGGAGAAGGTCGGTCGGCCGTTCAGCAGGACCGTGCATGCGCCACACTCGCGCTCACCGCACCCGTATTTGGTGCCGGTGAGCCCCAGCTCGGTCCGGAGCACCCACAGCAGCGGTCGTCGGGAGTCCACATCGATCTCGACGGGCTCCCCGTTGAGCGAGAACTGGATGGCTCTGGGCATGGGGGCCTCCTCGGGTTGACCTCCGCTCCACCTGACCCGCTGACACTCGTGATGGGCGCGGGGTTGGGCAAGGGGGCCCCGGGGAGGGCTCAGCCCGCTCTGAGCAGCCGCACGTCCCCGCTGACCGTATTGAGCTCCAGGTCACGCCCTCCCCGGCCGATGGTCCCCCGCACCTGGGAGCCGATCCACCGCCGGCGCTCCCGTGTCACCTGGATGTCGAAATCGGAGTCCAGGTCGCCGGACAGGGACGCGAAGTCCACGTCAGCATCGAAGTCGGCAGGGACGCGGAGCGTGATGTCTCCGGTCACGGTCTTGAAGGAGAGGTGGTCCCAGTCCATGCGGCCGATCTCCACGTCGATCTCGCCGGTCACCGTGTTGGCCCGCGCGATTCCCGTGGTGGACACCCGAACGTCGCCCGTGACGCTGCGGACCGTGACGTCGGAACGGAGGCCCTCGGCCCACACGTCGCCCGTCACCATCGTGCCGGCGAAGTCGACCCCCGCGGGCACGCGGACCACGAACTCCACGTCCACATCGATGGAGTTGTGCCGGCGGCCCCCGTCGCGGTCGTCGCTGTCGTCGTTGTAGTCGCAGGAGCTGCGCCCGAAGTTGTGGTCCCCGTACACGGCACACACGGTGACGCCGTCCCCACCTTCGTCCACGAGGATCCGGACCTGGTCGAAGTCGCCCCGATCGCCGCGCTTCTGGGCCACCACCTCCGCGGTGCCGCCCGACGCGAGCTCTGCCCGGATGTTCCCGGTGATGCCCTTCACCTCGAGGGTCTGGCCATCGGTCAATCGACCGCTCCACTCGAAGGTCCGCTCCTGGGCCGACGCCGTCGTGGCCAAGAGCGTCAACGCCACGGTGGTCCCCGACAGCCGACGTAGCACCCGTCCCGTCATCTTCCTCTTCTCCTTCGATGGCGCAGTCCGGCGCCTCTGCCCTCGTGGGAGGTCGGCCGGCCACATCCACTCCGACGACTTCGACCGCCGAAAAGTTGCAGAGGAAGCCTCAGGCGAGGGCCGCCAGCTCCCGTTCCACGATCCCACGCAGGAGGGGCACCTTGTACTGATTGTGCCGCAGCGGCTGGGCGCTCTCCACCGCCACTTCCCCGGCGAGACGCACGACGTCCTCGGTGAGGCGCTCTCCGGTCAGCACCCGCTCCACCGGCCTCGAGCGCCAGGGCACGGGGGCCACCCCGCTGAACACGACTCCCGCCTCCTGGACGACGCCCGACGAATCGACGCGGAGGGCCAGAGCCACGCCGGCCAGGGCGAAGTCCCAGGCGCGGCGCCCCCGGACCTTGCGATAGGAGCTCCTGAGACCCTCCCCCGGGGGAGGCAGGACGAGCTCGGAAACGACCTCACCGGCCTCCAACACGGTCTCCCGGGTGGGATCCAGCCTCGGTGGGACGAAGAAGTCGTCCAGCGGCACGCTGCGGATCCCTCCGGGGCCGGCCACGACGGCGGTGGCGCCCAGCGCCGAAAGCACCGGGGCCGTGTCGGACGGATGCACGATGTGGCATCCGGCCCCGCCGAAGATGGCGTGCCCCTCGTTGTTGCCCGACACCGCGTAGCAGCGTTCACCACCCTTCCGCCGACAGGGGAAGGGACCCCGATAGTACCAGCAGCGGGGCTTCTGGCAGACGTTGCCACCCAGGGTGCCCTGGTTGCGGAGCTGGGGTGTGCCCACCGCCTCGGCGGCCTGGGCCAGGGCGGGGTACCGGGCGCGCACGCGAGCGTCCGCCGCTACCGCCGCCAGCGGCGTGAGGGCCCCGATCTTCAGGGTTCCGTCGGCGACCTCCCGGACGCCCTTCAGGGGCTCGAGGCCCGCGATGCTGACGACCCGGTCCACCTCGAAGACGTCGTCACGGAGGCAGCCCAGGAGATCGGTGCCACCGGCATGGATCCGTGCCCCCTCTGCCCGGAGATGCTCGATGGCCTCGTCCAGGGAGCCGGCCTTCACGTACGAGAAGCTCTGGATCATGGCTCAGACCCCCCTTTCCCTGCCGGCGAGGGCTTCGACCAGCCTTGCCGGTGTGATGGGCGTCTCCGTGATGCGGACGCCCGTGGCGTGATAGACGGCATTGGCCACCGCCGCCGCGGTGGGGATGGTGGCGGGCTCCCCGATCCCCTTGGCTCCGGTGGTGTTCGCTTCGGCGTCCCCCGGGTCGACAGGAACGGTGGACATGTTTGCCGGCACGTCCATGGCCGTGGGAATCCGATAGTCGTGCCAGCCCCGGCTCAGCAGGAGGCCTGACTGCCCCCGATCCAGGACCCGCTTCTCGGTGGATCCGAAGCCGATGCCCATGGTCATGCCCCCGAACACCTGGTTGTCGTAGGTCGTCCGGTTCAGCACCCGGCCCGAGTCGTGCGCACCCAGGAAGCGGAGGATCTCCACCTCCCCGGTGCTCAGATCGACCTCGACCTCGCAGAACTGCGCGACGAAGGGGTGCACCTCCTTGTCCCTCGGATTGGGGCCACGGAAGCCGATCCCCTCCACGAAGCCGCGCCGCCGCAGCTCCGTGAGCTCGCTGACCGCCACCTCCCGGGGCGGGCCGGACGTGCTGACGACCCGTCCCTCACGGAGATCCAGGGTAGCGGCGTCCACATCGAGCTGCCGGGCGGCCATCTCGAGAAGCTGCTGCTTCACCAGGACGGCGGCGGCTCTCACCGCAGGAGACTCGGTGGGCACCGTCTTGCTTCCCCCGCTGGCCGACGCGAAGTGCGTGGTGGCGGTGTCGGCGTGCTCGATCTGGATCTCGCCGGGGTCGACCCACAGCTCCTCCGCCGCCACCATGGCCATGACCGTCTTGGTGCCGGTGCCGATATCCGACGCCCCCATGTTGAGGCTCACCGCCCCGTCGGAGAACAGCTTGATGATCACGGTGGACGGCGGACCTCCACCTCCCGCAGCCCACATCCCGCCGGCCATGCCCACGCCCCGGCGCACGGTGGGATCCGCAGTGCCCTCCTCGGCACGAGCCCGGGCCTCGGCCCAGCCGAAGGCCTCGGCACCCCGTCCGAGGCACTCGGCGAGCCCCGTCGTCGTATAGGGCCTGCCTCGGCCGGCCTGGCTCACCTCCGGGACGTTCCTCAGCCGGAACTCCACCGGGTCCATGCCCACGGCCTCGGCCAGGGCGTCCACCATCTGCTCCAGGGCCCACGAGCACTGTGGGTGCCCCGGCGCCCGCATGGCCCGGGCCGGGCCGGCGTTGATGTACAGGTCGGCCGTCTCCGTCCGGACGTTGGGGCAGAGGTAGAGATTCCGGACCAGGTAGTCGAGGGCCGAGGTCCCTCCGGCCGGGTACGCTCCACCGGTGGCCGTAGCCACGAACTCCAGGGCAGTCAGGGTGCCGTCCCGCTTCGCCCCGGCGCGGAGGCGCATGTTTGCCGGGGGCCGATTGCCCACCGCCAGGAACGTCTCCTCCCGGGTCAGGAACAGCTTCACGGGTCGTGCCGTCACCTTGGCCAGGAGCGCGGCCAGGATCGTGTATTTCCCCGCACCGAGCTTCGAGCCGAACCCTCCGCCCATGTACTCGCCCAGGACCCGTACCCTGGATTGGCGCATGCCCAGCGCCTGGGCCACCTGCTGCCGCACGGGGTACACACCCTGGGTCGACTCCCACAGCGTCAGTCGATCCCCTTCCCACTCGGCCACGCACCCATGGGGCTCCAGGGGCGTGTGCAGCTGGCACTCGGTGCGGTACTCCTCCTCCAGGACCACGTCCGCTTCCTCGAAGCCCCGTGCGAGATCGCCCCGCTCGTAGACCTGGGGATCGCCCACCCGGTTGCCGCCCTCGTGGACCGGAGGCGCGCCCGGCTCCAGCGCGTCCCGCTCGTCCGATACGAACTCGAGCTCCTCGTAGTCCACCCGGATGGCCCGCAACGCGTCGCGGGCCCGATACGGCGTGTCGGCGGCCGCGGCGGCCACGACCTCTCCCTCGTGGCGACACACCGGATTGAAGAGCTGCTCCCGCAGGAGGCTGCGGTGGGCGCGCAGGGCCCGATCCGGCTCCGAGAACCCGCTGAGGACCGCGTGTACGCCCGGCATTCCCGTGGCCGCGCTGATGTCCACGCTCCGCACGCGGGCGTGGGAGTGGGGGCACCGGAGAATGGCGCCGTACAGCATGCCGGGAAGGACCACGTCCGAAGGATATCTGGCCGTGCCGCTCACCCGCTCGTAGGCGTCCACCCGGGGGCGCCGCTGACCGACGACACGGGTTTCCGTCCAGGGCTCCAGATCCTGGTCCGGCTGGGGCGTCTCCAGAAGCTCGGTCCCCTCCAGCCAGTAGCGGACCTCCTTGTCGGCGCTCATGACGCACCTCCTCGGCCCGCGCCCACCGCTGCGGCCCGCTCCACCGCCCGGAAGATGTGCGCGTAGGCTCCACATCGGCACAGGTTCCCGCTCATTCCCGCCCGGATCTCTTCGGGTGACGGATGAGGATTTACGCGGAGGAGCCCCTCGGCGGCCACAATCTGACCCGGCGTGCAGTAGCCACACTGGAAGGCATCCTCCTCGGCGAAGGCCTGCTGGGTCGGTCCCAGCTCCTCGCCTTCCATGATTCCCTCCAGGGTGGTCACCGAGCTTCCCTCCGCCTCCGTCGCGAGGGTCAGGCAGGAGTACCGCGGCACCCCGTCCATCAGCACGGTGCACGCGCCGCACTCGCCCCGCCCGCACCCCTCCTTGGCCGCGGTCAGCCCGAGCTCCTCGCGCAGGGTGTAGAGCAGGGACCAGCGCGGCTCGACGAGCACCCGATAGACCCGTTCGTTGACGTTGAGGGCGACCGGCGTCAGATCACCCGCCTCGATCAGATCCGCGCCCGCGAGGGGTCCGGCGGTCAGCGGGGCGGGCAAGGCTACGGACACGGCGCCGACGCCCATGGACGAGAGGAAGCCGCGGCGCGACACGCCCCGCGCTCCGCGGGGATCGTCGGGGTTGGATGCAGGCATGGGGAATGCTCCTGGGCAGCGGATAACAACCCGGCCTCAGGAGGCAGACCCGGACGGACGGTCCGGCCTGCGGTCGGTGGGATATGGGAACCTAGGCCGGACCCGCTCCGAGAGCCAGTTGGCGCCGGCCAGGCAGGCCCGGATATCTTTCCGGAGCCTCCCGCCTCGTCGTTTCGTCACGTCGTGAAGCGCCGCCGTGTCGGCCGATCCGTCCCGGCGAACCCCGGAGGCAAGAACCATGAGGTCGCCGCTGCACCCCTCCCCCGTCATCTCCCACCGCGTCGGAACCCTCGGTCTCGGTGGCTTCCGTCTCGTGTTCCTCCTCCTGCCGCTGCGCGTTTCGGCTCAGGACGATCTCACCGCCCTCGACGTGCTGATGCTGAAGAGTGTCAGCGGGGCCCATCCCAGCCCCGACGGCACCCACGTCGTGTTCACCCGGTCGGTGCCCATGGGTCCGGAGGACGGAGTGGGAGGGGGGTACAGCACACTGCACATGCTCACGGAGGACGGGGAGCGTCCCCTCATCGAGGGCCAGCGGAGCGTGGGAGGCGTCTCGTGGAGGCCCGACGGGCAGGCGGTCACCTTCCTGGAGGCCCGGGAGGGGGATCCGGGAAGGCAGCTCTACGCCCTGCCCCTGGTCGGGGGCGAAGCCCGACGGGTCTTCCGGGCCGAGCACGGGATCGTCAGCTACCGCTGGCGTCCCGACGGAGGTGCCGTCGCGTTCACGGCGACCCTTCCGGCGCCTCCGGAGCGGGTGCGCACCCGGGCGGCGGGATTCCGCCAAACGGTCTACGACGAGGACTGGAATCCGGTCGGGCTCTTCGTCTGGGACGCCGAGAGCGACGACGTCCGGCAGATCGACGTGCCGGGTAGCGTCTACGCCCTCGAGTGGTCCCCCGACGGCACTCGCCTGGCCACCAGCATCGCGCCCCGGGCCCTCACGGACGACTCGTACATGTTCAAGCGTATCCACGTCATCGACGTGGCGTCGGGCGCCGTCCGAAAGCTCGTGGACAACCCCGGCAAGCTGGGGCAGATCGGCTGGTCGCCTGACTCCCGGTCCCTGGCCTACTTGAGCGCGGTCGACGCGCGCGATCCCCACAACGGCATGCTCTTCCTGGCGGACGCGCGCTCCGGCGACGTCGTCTCTTTGACCCCGGGCCTCCAGGGCATGGTGCATTCCTTCGAGTGGTTGGACCCGGGGACCCTGCGTCTGATCGTCAGCCGTGGAGTGGAGATCCGTGTGTCCGACTTCGACATCGGCGATCGTACCTTCGACGACCTTCCCGCAGCGCCGTTCGCATTCTCGTCGGTGTCTACCGCGGGCGGACAGGTGGTAGCCACAGGATCGGGACCCACGTATCCCACCGAGCTCCACGTTCTGGAGGGCTCCTCCTGGGAGCGGCGCACCCGCTCCAACCCCCGCCTGGCGAACGTGCGCCTCAGCCGCCAGGAGCCATATTCCTTCCGGGCGCGGGACGGCGTGGAGATCGAGGGCATCCTCCTCTACCCGCTGGACTTCCGGGAGGGCACCCGCTACCCGCTGGTCATCGCCGTCCACGGTGGCCCCGAGAGCCACCACAACAACGGATGGATGACGGGCTACGGCACCTGGGGACAGCTCCTCAGCCGCCAGGGCTTCTTCGTCTGGTTCCCCAACTACCGCTCCAGCACCGGACGGGGCGTGGCCTTCGCCAAGGCCGACCACGGTGACCTGGCCGGAGCCGAGTTCGACGATCAGGTCGACGCCATCGGCCACTTCGTGCAGCGGGGCTGGGTGGACCGCGATCGCGTCGGGTTGGGAGGGGCCTCCTACGGCGGATACGCCGGTGCCTGGGCGGCCACCCGGCACACCGAGCACTACGCCGCCGCGGTGGCCATGGTGCCCATCACCCACGTCGCCACGAAGTACCTCACCACGGACATCCCGTGGGAGTACTACTACGTGCACTACCAGGAGATGTGGCCGTTCGAGCAGTGGGACTACATGGAGGAGCGCAGCCCCCTGACGTACGCGCCCGAGAGTCGGACCCCCCTGCTCCTGGCCGGAGGGACCAACGACCCGCGAGTCCACCCCAGCCAGCCGTTCATGCTCTACCGCGCCATCAAGGAGACGACGGAGACGCCGGTGCGGTACGTCCAGTATCCCGGCGAGGGACACGGGAACCGTACCAACGTCTACCGCTACGACTACCTCCTCCGCTCGCTTCGCTGGTTCGAGTATTACCTGCGACCCGGTGAGCACCGGGCGGACCCGCTCCCGCCGCTGGACCTGGACTACGGGGAGTGGATGGAACGGCGCTGAGCTAGTCGTGATGGTCCGCCGGCTCGAGGCCTTCCGCGCCGGGAAGGATGTCCCCGAGCCGGGCGGGGTCGTGGATCAGCACCGGAAGGTGCTGTGGGCAGATCCACAGGTCGGAGTCCCGGTAGCGGAACGCGATGAGCGGAACCTCGCCCGAGGGCCTCCCACACACGAGGCATCCTGCGCCAGCAGATTCCGACATGGGTCTCCTTCCGGCATGGGTTCATGAGCTCCCATGTTCGCGCAAGGTGTTCTCCCCGACCAGAGCCGGCCGCGCGACCCCCGACGGCAGATCGCAGCGAATTCATGTGGATCGTCCCCTCGCGCCGGCTCGCTCCGAGTGCCACACTGGGCGTCGTCTCCAACCGGAGGTTTCCGTGCGCCATACCCCTTCCAGATCCCTGGATCGCCGTGCCTTCCTGTCCACCGCCGGCGGGCTCACCGCCGCGGCGCTGCTCGAACCCGGCAGGATCCTGGCGGATCCCTATTCGCCCCTGCACCTGGCTGCTGGAAGGTCGGAGGCCATACGCGTCCGTGGCCGCGTGGTCTCGGCGGGGCGGGGGCTCACGAGGGTGGGGGTCACCGACGGACGCTCCGTGGTCCGCACCGACCGGGAAGGCCGGTTCGAGCTCGTCACCTCTACGGACCGACCCTTCGTCTCGTGCAGCCTCCCCTCCGGACACGCCATCCCTCTCAACCCCAGCGGCACCGCCCGCTTCTACGAGCCCATCCGCCCGAACGCGCAGGGTGAGATGGACGTGCGCTTCGCGTTGGAGCCGCTTGACGGCGGGGACGAGCGCCACACCATGCTCCTCCTCCCCGACGTCCAGACGGAGAACGCCTGGGAGATGGACCGGTTCCACGCCCTGACGGTCCCCGACGCCCACGACACGGTCCGCTCCGTGGGCGAGCGTCACGCGTTCGGGATCGCCTGCGGCGACATCATGTACGACGACCTGTCCCTCTACCCCGAGTACGAACGCGGTGTGAAGCGGATCGGGGCTCCCTTCTTCCAGGTCGTGGGCAACCACGACCTGGACTACGACGGTCGCGTGGACGAGGAGTCCACCCGGACCTTCTCCCGCCACTTCGGGCCGCGCTACTACTCCTTCGACCGGGGATCGGTGCACTACGTGGTCATGGACGACGTGTTCTACCACGGGGCCGGATATGTGGGGTACGTCCAGCAGGACCAGCTACGCTGGCTGGAGGAGGATCTGGCCGGCGTCGAGGCCGGGCGCACGGTGATCGTGGCCCTGCACATCCCGGTTCTGGGCACCGGCCACATCCGCCGGGGCGAGCGTTATCCCGGAGAGGGGGTCTCCGTGACGAACCGGGACGCGCTCTACCGGGCTCTCGAGCCGTACGAAGTCCACATCCTGTGCGGTCACACACACGAGAATGACCACAACTACCTGAACGGCGTCCACGAGCACGTGAGCGGGACGGTGTGTGGCGCCTGGTGGAGCGGACCCATCTGCGCCGACGGCGCGCCCCACGGGTACAGCGTCTACGACGTGGACGGAGCACAGGTCCGCTGGCGGTACAAATCCACGGGCCACGACGTCGATCACCAGATCCGCGCCGTCCTTCCCGGTGGGGACCCGCGCGCCCCTCAGGAGCTGGTGGCCAACGTGTGGGACGCCGACGAGGGGTGGACGGTGGTGTGGTACGAGGACGGAGAGCGACGGGGGCGTATGGCCCGGCGGGTCGGCTTCGACCCGGTGAGCCTGCGCATCCACCCCGGCGACGAGCTGCCACCCCGACGGACGTGGGTGGACCCCTATGCCCGATGGCTCTACTACGCGCCGGCCTCTCCCGACGCGAGGGAGATCCGGGTGGAGGCCACGGACCGCTTCGGCCGGACGTACAGCGCCACGGCCGGGCCCGTCCCGGAGGACATGAAGGGCTGGCCGGCCTGAGGCACCGACGATCCGGTACGTGAGCAGGCGTCTCGAGGAGGTGAACTCCTCGGGTATCTCCTCGGGGAACCCCTGGGTCACGCCCAGATACCCACTCGAGACGGGGTGAACCTCGAGAGGGAGGCCGAAAGAGCGGTCCAGCGTCACATCGCCGAGGTACTCGCCCTGGAGATCGAAGAAGGTGATTCGGGACTGCCGGAAGTCGTGCGCGAAGAGCGCGTCGCCCCGGGTGAAGATCCCGAACAGCGAGGAGAACTCCCCCGGACCGTCGCCGGCTCGTCCCACCGAACCCAGATGGGCCCCGTCCGGACTGTAGAACCGGACCAGCGAGATCCGGTTC
>JARRLD010000133.1:0-9970 GCA_037387345.1 Gemmatimonadota bacterium | reverse complement strand
TGGATCCCATCGACGGGACGAGGGAGTTCGTGGAGGGGATTCCGGAATGGTGTGTCTCCATCGGGCTGGTCGAGGACGGACTGCCTGTCGCCGGGGGCATCTTCAACCCCGCGACGGATGAGCTGGTGCTCGGGGCGCTCGAAACCGGCGTGACCTACAACGGGCACCCTTCCCAGGTCCGGGACCCCGAGGCGCTGACGGACGTGACCGTGCTGGCCAGCAGGTCGGAAACCCGGCGTGGAGAATGGCAGCGGTTTGAGGGTGCGCCGTTTGCCGTGAAGGCCTGTGGGAGCGTGGCCTACAAGATGGCGCTGGTGGCGGCCGGTCGGGCCGAGTCCACCTGGACCCTGGTCCCCAAGAGCGAATGGGACGTGGCCGCAGGTACCGCCCTCGTGCGTGCCGCGGGAGGACAGGTCACGCTGGCGGACGGCACGGAGCCGTTCTTCAACAAGGAGAAGCCCGTGTTCCCGAACTTCGTCGCGGCGGGGCCCAGGGTCGTCACCGCTTTGCTGAACGGATGGCTCGAGAGACCGGCCGATGCCTGACCGGATGCTCGAGCGGTTCCATTCGGGTGACGTGGTGGTGGGGATCGTCGGCCTGGGCTACGTGGGGGTGCCCCTGGCAGTGGAGATCGCCAGGGCGGGGATCCGGGTGGTGGGATTCGACGTGAAGGAGTCGGTCGTCGAGGGGGTGAACCGGGGCGAGTCCCACATCCAGGACGCCCCGACCACGGAGCTCGCCCCGCTCGTCGCCGCAGGGCTCATCGAGGCCACCGCGGACATGAGTCGGATGGCCGAGTGTGACGCGGTCTCCATCTGCGTTCCCACGCCGCTCTCGAAGACCCGGGATCCGGACATCTCGTTCATCCTGGACGCGTCCCGGGTCGTCAGCGAGACATTGCGGAAGGACCAGCTGATCGTTCTGGAGTCGACGACGTATCCCGGGACGACCCGGGAGATCCTCCTGCCGGCCCTCGAGTCGACCGGCCTCCGCGTGGGGAAAGACTTCTTCCTGTGCTTCAGCCCCGAGCGGGTGGACCCCGGCAATCCCGTCTGGCGTACCGGGAATACCCCCAAGGTCATCGGTGGGATCACGGCCTCCTGCAGGGATGTGGGCCTCGCCCTCTATCGTCGCTTCATCGATACCATGGTGCCCGTGTCGTCCACGGAGGCGGCAGAGCTCACCAAGATCCTCGAAAACACGTTCCGGGCGGTGAACATCGGCCTCGTGAACGAGACGGCGATCATCGCCGACCGGCTCGGAGTGGACGTGTGGGAGGTGATCGACGCCGCAGCCACCAAGCCCTTCGGGTTCATGAAGTTCACGCCCGGGCCCGGGTTGGGAGGACACTGCATCCCGGTCGATCCGCACTACCTGTCATGGAAGATGCGCACCTTGAACTACCGGACGCGCTTTATCGAGTTGGCCTCGGAGATCAACGCCGAGATGCCGCTCTTCGTGGTGTGCAAGGTGCGTGAGGCCCTCAACGAGCGCTGGAAGGCCGTGAAAGGGTCGAGGGTCCTGCTTCTCGGGGTGGCCTACAAGAAGGACATCGACGACGTGCGGGAATCACCGGCGCTGGACGTGCTCCGTCTTCTGCAGGCCGATGGCGCGGATATCACCTACCACGATCCCTACGTGCCTGCCATCAGGGAGGGAAAACCCGAGCTGATGTCCGTGGAGCTCACGGACGATGTTCTGACCTCCGCCGATGCAGTGGTCATCCTCACCGACCACTCCCCGTTGCCCTACGAGCGAATCGTTCGTCTCTCGGACGTCCTCGTGGATGCCCGCAACGTGTCAGCGGCCGTCGGCGCGATCGCCGAGGGAGGTGGTCGTTGGATCGTAAAACCCAGGATGACGTGATCACGTCGCTGCGTCTCCGTGGCCCTGACCCCAGACGCTGACGCTGCCGGTGGAGCGTGGAGCCCCTTGGCTTCACACCGACTTCAACGATCTTTCCAGGGCTCCATGGGTATCAAAACGCTTCGCAAAATCCCGGGATTGCACTCTGGGATCCGAGCCGCTCATCGACGTTCCACACTATGTTGAAAGCCGCGATCAAGACCATCATCGGCTCTCGTCACAAGCGAGAGGCCAAGAAGCTCCAACCCCTCATCGACGAGATCAACCGGATCTATGAGGGTCTGTCCAGCCTGACGGACGAGCAGCTCCAGGCCAAGACGGACGAATTCAGGAACCGGATCGCCGAGGCGACCGCGGAAATCGAGAGGGAGATCTCGGAGCTTCGCGAAGAGAAGCGCCATTCAGAGGACGCAGTTGCGAGGGAGAAGCTCTCCCTGGAGATCTCCGATCTGGAGTCGCAGCTGCTGGACACGCTCGAGGACACCCTCGAGGAGCTCCTGCCCGAAGCCTTCGCCGTCGTCAAGGACACGTGCCGGCGGCTGGTGGGGCAGGAGGTCACCGTGACGGGGCAGACGCTGGTGTGGGACATGATCCCGTACGACGTGCAGCTCGTCGGTGCCATCGCCCTTCACAGGGGCAAGGTGGCGGAGATGGCGACAGGGGAGGGAAAGACCCTGGTCGCGACCATGCCGCTCTACCTGAACGCCCTCACCGGCCGGGGCGCGCACCTCGTCACGGTGAACTCCTATCTGGCGCAGCGCGACGCCGAGTGGATGGGGGCCATCTACGGGTTCCTGGGGCTGAGGGTCGACGTCATCGACCTGTATGACCCGGGCTCCCCCGAACGGCAGGCAGCCTACGCCGCGGATATCGCGTACGGCACCAACAACGAGTTCGGCTTCGACTACCTCCGGGACAACATGGTGCACTCGCTCCAGCAGCGGGTCCAGCGGAGGCACGCCTACGCCATCATCGACGAGGTGGACTCCATCCTGATCGACGAAGCGCGGACCCCGCTCATCATCTCGGGACCCGTGGGGAAAGACACGTCCACACCGTTCAAGCAGTACAATCCGCAGGTCCAGGGTCTGTACAAGAAGCAGCTGCGGCTCACCAACGAGCTCGTCGGCGAGGCGGAGAAGCACCTGGAGGCCGAGGAGCACGCCCTGGCTGGCGAGAAGCTGCTGGCCGTGAAGCGGGGGACGCCCAAGCACCGGAAGCTCCTCAAGCTCTTCGCCGATGACCCGTCGCTGCAGACGCTGGCGAACAAGGCCGAGGCGGACTTCATGCGGGAGAAGCGGCTGCACGAAGTCGATGAGATGCTCTATTTCGCCATGGACGAGAAGGGGCACAACGTGCACCTGTCGGATCGTGGCCTCGACGAGCTGTCTCCGGGAGATCCGGAGGCATTCACCGTGCCCGACCTGTCGGCGGAGCTGGGGGACATCGAGGAGTCCGAGTCGTTGTCCGTCGACGAGAAGAGGGATCAGATTGCGGCCCTGGAAGCCGAGTACGCCTCCAAGAGCCAGAAAATCCATGTGATCCACCAGCTCCTGAAGGCCTACACCCTCTTCCAGAAGGACGAGAAATACATCATCGGCGAGGATGGCTCCATCGTCATCGTCGACGAGTTCACGGGTCGCCAGATGCCGGGGCGCCGTTGGAGTGATGGCCTGCATCAGGCCGTCGAGGCCAAGGAAGGGGTGGAGATCCGGGGTGAGACCCAGACGCTGGCCACGATCACCATCCAGAACTACTTCAGGATGTACGACAAGCTCGCAGGCATGACGGGCACCGCCGAAACCGAGGAAAACGAGTTCCACCAGATCTACAACCTGGACGTCCTCGTCATTCCCACGAACCGGCCTATCGTCCGCGACGATCGCAACGATCTCATCTTCCGCACGAAGCGGGAGAAGTTCGTGGCCATCATGGACGAGGTCGAGCGCCTCCACAGAATGGAGCTTCCGGTGCTGGTGGGGACCACCAACGTGGATGTGTCGGAGACGCTCTCGCGCATGCTCAAGCGACGGGGGCTACGCCACCAGGTCTTGAACGCCAAGCACCACAAGTCCGAGTCGGAGATCGTCCGGGACGCCGGCCAACCTGGAGCGGTGACCATCGCCACGAACATGGCGGGGCGGGGAACCGACATCAAACTCGGTGGAGGAGTCAAACAGGCGAGGACCGTGGCCTGGGCTCGGGAGCTGGAGCTGGACCCCGAGGAGCTCCTTCCGGTGGATCCGATCCGAGCGGAGAAGATGGACCTGGACTCCGATGACGAGCTGTTGGAGGACGGGGGGCTGCACATCCTCGGCTCGGAGCGCCACGAATCCCGTCGGATCGACCGCCAGCTTCGGGGACGGGCGGGACGCCAGGGAGACCCCGGCGCGACCCAGTTCTTCCTGTCCCTGGAGGACGACCTGATGCGGCTCTTCGGGTCCGAGCGCATCGCCAAGGCCATGGACCGGATGGGTGCGGAGGAGGGAGAGGTCATCACGCACGGCCTCGTCACCAAGTCCATCGAGCGCGCCCAGAAGCGGGTCGAGATGAACAACTTCGAGGCTCGTAAGCGGTTGCTCGACTACGACGACGTCATGAACCAGCAGCGAGAGGTCATCTACGACCTGCGCCTGTTCGCCCTGGAGGGAGGCGAGGACCTCAAGGGCGAGATCTGGGAGATGATCGAGCACGCCGCCCGCGACGCCCTCGACGAATACGTTCCGGCGGGCGATTCCGCAGAGAGCTGGGACCTGGCCGGATTGCGCAGGCGTATCCTCCTGGACCAGTTCGTGGTGGTGACCGAGCTCCCCGAAGAGAACGATCCGGACCATGAGCTCGAGCGGGACGAGATCGAGGCGTGGGTGATCGAGGGCCTCAGGAACGCCTTCCATCGGAAGCTGGAGAGCCTGGGGGACCACGCCGAGGCGGTGATGAGCTTCATCATGCTCTCCGTCATCGACGACAAGTGGAAGGACCATCTCTACGACCTCGACCACCTGAAGGCCTCCATCAGCTTCCGCGGGTGGGGCCAGAAAGATCCCCTGATCGAGTACAAGCAGGAGGCCTACGAGATGTTCGTGGACCTCATGACCGATCTTCGGAAGACCATGGCCCAGTTCTTCTTCCGCGCCCAGTTCGGTCCGCCCCAGGTACAACGCCGTGCACCGCAGAGGCTTCAGTACTCCGGCCCCACCGACTCGCCTGGCGGAGACCTGGCCGCGAGGGCCGTTCAGGGTGCCCAGCGGCGAGCGCCGACCCGGGGGGTTCCCGCGGCGGCGGCCGTGGACGATCTGGGGATGGCCCGGAGCGCCCAGGCGCGAGAGGGGGCGGGACCCCAGCTCCAGCCGCTCGGCGGGTCGGGGCCGGACCCCCGACAGCTGGCGACCAACCGGGGGGAACAGCGGAGCCGGAGCCCGGTCACAGTGGAGAAGGAGCCGGGACGGAACGATCCCTGTCCTTGCGGGAGTGGCAAGAAGTACAAGAAATGCCACGGGCGCTGAGGCCCCCGTCCCGCGGCGTTCCGGTTCCGCGGCGGCACGGGACCCTCGCCTTTCGCCCCGTGTACGCGTAATCTGGCATGACTATGGCGACGGCCACCTCTTCCGGGCCGACGCCGACCATCCGAGGTCTCCCCCGCCCGCTGGCTCGAGCGCTGGAGGCGTACGCGGATCGGTTGGACGTCGGGCAGATACGGGCGGCATACGATCTGGCGCTCGAGGCGCACGCAGGTCAGCGGCGCGCCTCCGGGGAGGACTACGTCTCGCACACGGTGGAGGTGGCCACCATCCTGGCGACCCTCCGGCTGGACACGGCTTCCATCGTCGCCGGGCTCATCCACGACACCGTCGAGGACACGACGTTGTCCGTGTCCGACGTGGAGGCCCGCTTCGGAGCCGAAGTCGCCACGATCGTGGATGGCGTGACCAAGCTGGGGAAGGTGAGGTTCCAGTCGGCCACGGAGCAGCAGGTGGAGAACTATCGGAAGATGCTGCTCTCCATGGCGGACGACGCACGGGTGATCCTGGTGAAGCTCGCGGATCGCCTCCACAACATGCGGACCCTGGAGCACCTCGCGCCCCACAAGCAGCGACGGATCGCCCTGGAGACCAGGGAGATCTACGCCCCGCTGGCGCACCGTCTCGGGATGGCGGCCATCCGTTGGGAGCTGGAAGACCAGGCCTTCAAGTTCCTGGAGCCCGAGCCCTACGATGCTCTGACCAAGAAAGTCCGTCAGCGGCGGAAGGAACGGGAGCGGCAGATCGTCGAGATGCAACGGCCCCTGGAGGAGGCTCTGGAGGAGGCCGACATCCCGGCCCAGGTGAGCGGACGGCCGAAGCACCTCTGGTCCATCCACCGGAAGATGGAGTCCAGGGGCCGACCCTACGAGGAGATCTACGATCTCCTGGCCATCCGCGTCCTGACGGACTCCGTCCAGAATTGTTACGCCGCTCTCGGCGTCATCCACAGTCGGTGGACTCCCATCCCGGAGCGATTCCACGACTACATCGCCACCCCCAAGTCCAACATGTACCGGTCGCTTCACACGACCGTGTTCGGGGAAGGTGGAAGGCGATGCGAGATCCAGATCCGGACCGAAGACATGCACCGTACGGCCGAATACGGCATCGCGGCGCACTGGAAATACAAGGAGGACCGGGACGGATCCCGATCGGAGAACGAGGTCGACGAGGCCCTGACGTGGTTCCGGCAGGTGCTCGAGTGGCAGCAGGACACGCGGGAGCCGGAAGAGTTCATGGAATTCCTGCGCATGGACCTCTTCCAGGGAGAGATCTTCGTGTTCACGCCCAAGGGGGACGTGAAGGCGATTCCCACGGGCTCCACACCCATCGATTTCGCCTTCTCGGTTCATACCGAAGTAGGTCTACACTGCGCGGGGGCCAAGGTGAACGGTCGCATCGCGCCCCTGTCCCGGGAGTTGAAGAACGGCGATACCATCGAGATCATCACGAGCCCGAAGCAGCGGCCCAATCGCGATTGGCTCGCCTTCGTGAAGACCTCACGCGCACGGCAGCGCATCCGGCAGTGGATCCGTAAGGAGGAATTCGATTCGGCCCTGAAGCTCGGCAAGGACTTTCTCGACCGGGAGCTCAAGAAAGCGCGGCGCACCCTGCCGGACGATCCACACCGGCTGCGCGAAGCGGCCATGGGTCTGGGACTTGCCGAATTCGGTCAGGTGTACGCCGCGCTCGGGCGGGGCGACGTCGGACCCACAGCGGTGCTGAAGCAGCTGTTCCCCGACCATGATCCGTCCGAAGTCGCCAAGAGACAGCCTACGACGCTGGAGAAGCTCGCCGAGCGCCTTCGGATCTCCGGGCGGGGGGTCCGCATCCAGGGGATGGACAACCTCATGGTCCGCTATTCCCGCTGCTGCCAGCCCGTGCCCGGCGATGATGTTGTGGGCTACGTCACCCGCGGGCGGGGGGTGTCCATACACCGGGTGGACTGTCCAAACGTACTCTCCCTCTCGCGGGACCCGGAACGACGGGTCGACATCGAATGGGCCGCGGAGAAGGGCGATCGGTTCTTCGTTCGACTGTACATGCGGGGATCCGATCGAAGGGGCTTGCTCTCCGACGTGGCCAAGGCCATCAGCGACACGGGCACGGACATCCAACACGCCGACATGCGCTCCATGGAAGGAGGAATGCACGGGGAGTTCGTGGTGGAAGTCCAGGACCTGGCCCACCTGGAGAAAGTGCGGAAGGCCATCACCCGGGTGAAGGGCGTTCTGGCCGTGGAGCGGCGGGAGCACTTCGACGACGAGGATCTCGGATGGGCATAGGCTCCCCATTCGAGCTGATCTCCCCCCACTCTCCTGCCGGCGACCAGCCTCGAGCCATCGAGGAGCTGGTGGCCGGCCTGGCCCGTGGCGATCGGGCGCAGGTCCTCCTGGGAGCCACCGGTACCGGCAAGACCTTCACGATCGCCCACGTGATCGCCCGGCACGGCCGCCCCACGCTGGTGATGTCCCACAACAAGACCCTCGCTGCACAGCTGTACGGGGAGCTCAAGGCCCTGTTCCCGCACAACGCGGTCGAGTACTTCATCTCGTACTACGACTACTACCAGCCCGAGGCCTACGTCCCCTCCACCGACACGTTCATCGAGAAGGACGCGTCCATCAACGAGGACATCGAGCGGCTCCGTCTCCGCACCACATCCTCCCTGGTGGAGCGGGAAGACGTCATCGTCGTGGCGTCCGTGTCGAGCATCTACGGACTTGGCAACCCGGCCGACTACCGGGCCCTCATGCTGCATCTCACCGCTGGTGAGGAGATGCCCCGCAAGACCATCCTCAAGGGCCTGGTGGACATCCAGTACAAGAGGAACGATTACCTGTTCGAGCGCGGGACGTTCCGGGTGCGTGGAGACACGGTGGAGATCTTCCCGGCCTACGATGAGCAGGCCATCCGCGTGGAGCTCTGGGGGGACGAAGTCGAGCGCATCAGCCGCTTCGATCCCCTTACCGGTGACCTGATCGCGCCCCTCGATCGCACGGCCATCTATCCCGCCAGCCATTACGTGACCGACCGCCGCACGCTCACCGAGATGGCTCCCCTGATCCGCGAGGAGCTGGCCGAATGCCTCGGGAGGTTCCGGGAAGAGGGGAAGCTCCTGGAAGCGCAGCGGCTGGAGCAGCGCACGCATTTCGACCTGGAGATGATGCTGGAGATCGGGACGTGCCCGGGGATCGAGAACTACTCCCTGTATACGAGCCGGCGGAGGCCGGGTGAGCGACCGGCTTGCCTCCTCGACTATTTCCCGGAGGACTTCCTGGTGGTGGTGGACGAGTCCCACGTGTCGATTCCGCAGATCAACGGGATGTACAACGGGGACCGCTCCCGCAAGCTGACGCTCATCGAGCATGGGTTTCGTCTTCCGAGCGCCCTCGACAACCGGCCGCTGAAGTTCGAGGAATGGCTCGACACGGTGGGCCAGGTGATCTACAACTCCGCCACCCCCGGGGATTGGGAGCTGGAACAGGCCGGTGGCGTCGTGGTGGAACAGATCATCCGCCCCACGGGATTGGTGGATCCTGGCCTGGTGGTCAGGCCGGTGAAGGGACAGGTGGACGACCTGCTGGCGGAGATCCGGGAACGAGAGAAGAAGAGTGAGCGGATCCTGGTCACGACGCTGACCAAGAGGATGGCCGAGGATCTCACCGAATACCTGCAGTCGGTGGGAGTCCGCGTCCGCTACATGCATTCCGAGGTGGACGCGATCGAGCGTATGGCTATTATTCGGTCGCTTCGATTGGGCAAGATCGACGTGCTGGTGGGCATCAACCTGCTTCGAGAGGGCCTGGACCTGCCCGAGGTGTCGCTCGTGGCCATCCTGGACGCCGACAAGGAGGGGTTCCTGCGAGACGGGCGGTCCCTGATCCAGACGATAGGCCGAGCCGCTCGCAACGTGAGGGGCCAGGCCATCATGTACGCAGACCGTGTCACTGCGTCGATGGCCCGGTGTATCGACGAAACCAACCGACGTCGCGAGATCCAGATCGCCCACAACAGGGAGCACGGCATCACGCCGGAGACCATACGGAAGAGCGTGGAGGACATCGAGTTCACGACGCGGGTCGCCGACGCCCGAGAAGCCCCGGCACGGGTGGCCGAGGTGGCCGCGTCCTATCAGGACGAGGTGAACCGGGAGGAGTTCGTGAAGATCCTCGAGCAGGAGATGGCCGAAGCAGCCGAGGCCCTCGATTTCGAGCGGGCTGCCCTCCTTCGGGATCAGCTCTTCGAGATCCGGGCGGGTGCCGGCACCTCATGACGGTTCCGTTCTTCGATCTCACTGAGCAGTACCGCGCCATCCAGGACGAGCTGGACGAAGCCGTCCGCACGGTGGTACACAGCCAGCAGTTCGTTCTCGGGCCCGAGGTGTCGGGATTGGAGGAGGAGCTGGCGGAGTATCTCGGCGTCCGCTTTGCCGTCGGCTGCGCCAGTGGGACGGACGCTCTGCTCCTTCCTCTTCGCGCCCTGGAGCTGGGACCGGAAGCGGAAGTGATCGTTCCCAGCTTCACGTTCTTCGCCACCGCCGGCGCCGTGGTGAATGCCGGACTCCGACCCATCTTCTGCGA
>JARRLD010000132.1:0-13454 GCA_037387345.1 Gemmatimonadota bacterium | reverse complement strand
CCACCAGGTGCTCGACCGTATCTCCGGTCCGCTCTGCCTCCTGCTCGTACGCGTGGTAGAGCCGGTCGCTGATCTCCACCTCGATCTTCACCTTCTGCACGCAACCTCCTAGGCCAGGGGCACGCCCTTGTGGCCGTAGCAGCGGATTCCCCCGTCCCCCTCTTTGCGGATCAACCGAAACTCCAACGACACTTCCATTCCAGGGAGCACGGACTCCGGGTCGCAGTCCACGACCTGGGTCATGAGCCGGGCTCCCTCGGGTGTCTCCAGGAGCGCGACGGCGTAGGGGGCCTCCATGGCCAGATCGTCCGGAGCCACCCGGACCACGGTGGAGGTGATCACCGTTCCACGGCGGGACAGCGTCATCGCTTCCATATCCTCGCCCCGGCAGCCTGGACAGATCCGGCGGGCAGGAAAGCTCACCTTCCCGCAGCCCCGGCAGCGGGTCCCCTCGAGGCGGTACCGGTTCGGCACCTCGCGCCAATATCTCGGACTGGGCATGATCAGGCCCTCTCGAAGATGTGAACCACAGCGCTCGCTCCGGATCCGCCCATGTTCTGGGCGAGGCCGGTGCGGGCCCCTTCCACCTGCCTATCTCCGGCCTCTCCCCGGAGCTGCTCGAAGATCTCGATGGTCTGGGCCACACCCGTAGCGCCCACCGGATGCCCCTTGGCCTTGAGCCCACCGCTGGTATTCACCGGGATCTGCCCGCCCAGCGCGGTGACACCGTCCCGGGCAGCGCTGGCGCCCTCTCCGGCGCACACCAGGGAGAGTGCCTCGATGCAGCAGATCTCGGAGATGGAGAAGCAGTCGTGGACCTCCGCCACATCGACGTCCTTTCCGGCGATCCCAGCCATGTTGTACGCCTTCTGCCCGGCCAGGGCCACGGCTTCGAGGCTTGCTGGATCGGCCCGATCGGCCAGGGCCATGGGTGCAGTGGCGAAACCGGTACCCGTGATGCGCACGGGCTTGTCCGTGTACTTGTGCGCTTCCGACAGCGGACACAGGAGAACCGCAGCAGCCCCGTCGCTGACGGGGGAGCAGTTCAGGAGGCGCAAGGGATCCGCCACCGGGGACGATTTGAGGACGTCCTCCACCGTGATCTCTCTCGGGAACTGGGCTTTGGGATTCCTGGCTCCGTGTCGATGGCTCTTCACGGCCACCCAGGCCATGTCCTCCTCGGTGGCGCCGTGCGCTTCCATGTAGGCCCTGGCAATCATGGCGTAGAGCCCGGGGAACGTGATGCCGTGGTAGACTTCCGTCTCCTGGTCTGCCGCGGTCGCCAGGACGCTCGTCACGTCTGCGCCGTCCGTCATCTTCTCCAGCCCTGCCACCAGCGTCATATCGCTCATGCCGGAGGCGACGGACATGAACCCCAGGCGCAGCGCGGCCCCACCGGACGCACACGCGGACTCCACCCGGGTCGAACAGACGCCGGACATGCCGAGGTGGTCGGCCATGAGTGGGCCGAGGTGCTCCTGCCCCACGAACTGACCTCCCGACATGTTCCCCACGTAGATGTCGTCCACTCGCTCGGCACCCGCGTTCCGGAGAGCTTCCGACGCTGCTTCGACGAAGAGGTCCCGGAGGCTCGATTCCCAGAGCTCACCGAAGGGGGTCATGCCCGCCGCGACGATCGCGACCTCACGCATCTTTACCACCTCCGTCACGAGTTGACGATGATCTTCTCACGGTACTTCGCGTACTGACCGTAGGTGAGGTACCGCTTCGGGCCCTCCAGCATGGAGCGGACCGTGGGGGCACGCTCCCGCCGCTCGGGTAGCAGATCCGTGACCTTGAGAACGAAGGAGTCGCTTGCCGCCCCCGATCCGAACGACGTGAGCAGGATCAGGTCTCCCGGATCGGCTACGTCGAGGACGGCGGCGAGCCCGGTCGGGGAGGAGCCCGAGTACGTGTTGCCCATGGTGGGCACCAGCCATCCCACCTCCATCTGCTCCTTCTCGAACCCCAGCCGCCGGCCCGCAGCCAGAGGGAACTTCCCGTTGGGCATGTGGAAGACCGCGAAGCGGAAGTCAGAAGGCTCGAGGCCGGTCTTTTCAAGGATCTTCCGGGACGCGCTCAACACGTGCTTGAAGTAGGCCGGCTCGCCCGTGAACCGTCCCCCGTGACGGGGATAGAACTGACCCTCTCGCCGCCAGAAGTCGGGCGTGTCGGACGTGTAGCTGTACGTCTCCAGGACCTCGACCAGCAGGTCATCGGGCCCGAAGAGGAAGGCTGCCCCTCCCGCGGAGGCCGAAAACTCCAGCGCGTCGTTGGGCGCTCCCTGGGACGTGTCGGCTCCGATACCGAGGGCGTATCGCATCCGGGAGGACTCCACGAGGCCGAGCGCCACGAACATCGCCTCGGTCCCTGCCTTGCAGGCAAACTCGAAGTCCGCCACGTGAACCTCCGGCCCGATGCCGAGGGCCTCGGCGACGATGGTGCCCGTCGGCTTCACCGCGTACGGATGGGACTCGGAGCCCACGTACACCGCGCCGACCTCGGAGGGGTCGACCCCCGCCCGCGCCAACGCGTGGCGCGCCGCCATCACGGAGATCGTAATGGTGTCCTCGTCCAGGCCGGGAACCGTCTTCTCCCGGAGCAGCAGCCCCCGGCCGATGGCGGCCGGATCCTTGCCCCACTGTCTCGCGATCTCCTCCGTGGTGATACGGTTGCGTGGGACGTACGCGCCATACCCGACGATACCTGCCATGGTGGGATCCTCGCGCTGTGCGGACGAACGTGTTGATCCGCGAGTCTTCGTGTGCCAAATGGCCCAGTTTCAAGCTGCTCGCGGGGACCGAGTCCCGCGAGTCGGGACTATCTTGCGCGCCGATGTGGTGAAAAGTCCGGAGCTGGAAGAACGGGCCATGCGGTCACCCGGGATGGCCCCCATCGGACCGAAGGCCGGCACCGGAGCGGTGTCGGATTCTTGATGCGGGCCCGCGGGCCATCTAACCTCCTGGCGGGGCCTCGGCACTGTCCACCCTGGCCACCTTCGAAGCGATCGCGTGAGCTGCTGCGGGGAGGCGTATCCGTGGGCAAAAAAAGAGACGCCAGGCTGGCCCGCCTGGCACTCGAGCTCGAGTCCATCCTGACCGGAGCACAGGCGTTCGAGCAGCGATACGCCAGGCAGCTCGATCAGCTCCACCCGGACCAGGTGCGCAGCGGGCACAACCTGCTCCACTATCTCGCCTTCCGGCAACGGGATGTGCGTGAGCTTCAAGACGACCTGGCTACCCTCGGCCTCTCCAGCCTCGGACGAGCCGAAGCCCACGTCTTGGCCAGCGTCTGCGCGGTTCTGGACGCCGTGCGACACCTCCAGGGAAGGAAGCCCCACTGCGGGAAGCCACCCGTCACCTTCGAACGGGGGCGAAAGCTGCTGCGCCGGCACACCGCCGATCTCCTCGGCAAGAAGCTGAAGGGATCGTCCATCCGCATCATGGTCACGTTGCCCACGGCGCATCATGGTCACGTTGCCCACGGAGGCCGCGCACGACTACTCCATGGTTCGGGACATGCTCACCGCAGGGATGAACTGTGCCCGCATCAACTGCTCCCAGGACGGTCCCGAGCAGTGGGGGCGCATGGTGGACAACATCTCCCGCGCGCGCAGCGCGACGGGGCGGGGGTGCAGGGTCTTCATGGACCTGGCCGGTCCGAAGGTCAGGATCGGCGATCTGGTGCCCGGACCGAGCGTCCTTCGAATCAGGCCGGAGACGGACATGCGTGGGCGGATCGTGGCACCCGCCCCCGTCCAGCTCGTTCCTGAAGACCACGTTCGGGGCAGGGAGCTTGCGCGGCGTTTTCCCGAGGGATCCACCTTGCCGGTATCCGCCGAGCTCCACGCGGCCCTGTCAGCGGGTGATCGGCTCAGCCTCGTGGACACCCGCGGCGTTCCGGCGACGCTTCAGGTCGAGAGGACGGAGGGACCCAGCGTGAAGGCCCGGTGCGACGCCAGCGCGTATGTCGAGGCCGGCCTCGAGCTGACCCTCGTGGACGGAGCCGGCGGGATGAAGAAGACCGGCTTCGTGGGTGCGGTCCCCGCTCTGCGCTCCGAGATCGTGCTCCGCATCGGGGATACCCTCATCGTGCACAAGGACCCACGTCCCGGTGAGTCGGCCCGACCGGACGGACCGGGTCAACCGGCCCGACCGGCTCACGTGCCCTGCGATCCGCCCGAGGTCCTGGACCGGGTGCGGGTGGGTCAGCCCCTCCTGCTGGACGACGGGAAGATCCGTGGCGTGATCCGCGAAGTGGCGGGGGATCGGATTGCGGTCGAGATCACCCGGGCCAAGCCGGCGGGCACGAAGCTCCGGGCCCACAAGGGCCTGAACCTCCCGGAGACGTCCCTGGGCTTCTTCGGCCTCACCGAGAAGGACCGCGAGGACCTCCGCTTCGTCGCGGAGCACGCCGACGGCGTCAATGTCTCGTTCGTGAATCATCCCGACGATGTCGAGGACCTGCTCGACGAGCTGGAGTCGGTCGGAGGTCAGCACCTCGGTCTCATTCTCAAGATCGAGACCCAGCTGGGCTTCCGGCATCTGCCCGGCATCGTGCTGGCCGCGATGGAGTGGCCGCGCGTGGGGGTGATGATCGCCCGTGGCGATCTGGCAGTCGAAGGAGGGTGGACGCACCTGGCGCAGATCCAGGAAGAGATCCTGTGCGTATGCGAGGCCGCCCATGTGCCCGTGGTCTGGGCCACCCAGGTCCTCGACCGGTTGGCCAAGAAGGGCCTGCCGACCCGTTCGGAGATCTCCGACGTCGTGATGGCCGAGCGGGCTGAGTGCGTGATGCTCAACAAGGGCCCGTTCATCATCCGGACGATCCGGACGCTGGACGCGATCCTGACGTCGGTGCAGGACTACCAGCGCAAGAAGCGCACCCTCCTGCCTGCGCTGATGCTGGAGCAGCCCGATCCCGACGAGGTGGGACGCGCGGTAGGGGACCGACAAGGGCGCTGGCGGCTTCCCTGATCCATGCCCTCTACGGAGAATCGTCCTGGAGGGGAACGATCCATCCGTGTACGCGTAGACAGTCCTGCGCGCCCCTGGAGCGTCCAATCCGGGCCTCCCGTGACCACCCCGATCCCGACGGAGCCGGCCTGACGTGCGTCAGAAGCTGACGATCTTCGGCATCACCTTTCCCCTGGTGATCGTTCTCGACCTCATCACCAAGCGATGGGCGCTGGTAGCGCTGAACGACGGTGTTCGAGGCGAGCTGCTGGGCGGACTCGTGCCCCTCACCCTGGCGTTCAACAAGGGGGCGGCGTTCGGCATCCGGATCGGGGACGACTCACGGTGGCTCTTCATCCCCATCACGCTGGTCGCCCTGGTCCTGCTGGGCATGCTCTTCCGGCAGGCCGCACGGGGCGACCATCTGAGGATCGCCGCCATCTCGCTGGTGGTGTCCGGCGCCATCGGGAACCTCTACGACCGCGTCCGATGGAGCCAGGGGGTCGTGGACTTCATCGGGCCCATCGACCTGGGTTTCTGGGACTTCCCGATCTTCAACGTGGCGGACATGGCCATCACGTGCGGAGCCATTCTGCTCGCCCTTTCCTTCTGGCAGGAGGAGCAGGTGGAGCGGAGACAGAACGCCACCGCCGACGTCCCCGCCCCGGAGAGCACGGAGGGGGCCGCGGGCTGATCAGGGAGCCCGGACGCCTCCGGGAATGAAGTTCAGGTACTCGATGCGCCGACCCTGCATCTGCACGACCCGGAGACTTCCGGAGTCGACGTCGATCCGATCGCCCACCTCGGGAATCCGGTTCAGCCTCCCGAAGACCAGCCCGCCCAGGGAATCGTAGTCCTCCCCTTCCTCCAACCTGGGCTCGAATCCCAGGTGCTCCGCCGCCTCTCTCAGGGGCACACCGCCCCAGATACGGACGCGGCCGCCCGGCAGCTCGGTGAAGCCCTCGGGCTCGTCGTGCTCATGCTCGTCCTGGATCTCCCCGATGATCTCCTCGATGAGGTCCTCGAGGGTCACGAGCCCAGCCGTTCCTCCGAACTCGTCGACGACGATGGCCATCTTGGTCCGGGCCTGGCGCATCTCCGGGATCAGGTCCTCCACCGGCTTGGAGGCTGGAGCGAAGGGCAGGGGCCTCAGGATGTCCCGTACGTTCTTCACTCCGTCCCTGTCCGCCCTCCAGAGGTCCCGGGCCAGGAGCACGCCGCAGATCCTGTCCAGGGATCCCTCGAAGACGGGAAGGCGGAGATGGCCGTGCTCGAGCATCGTCTCCTTGGCGTCGTCCACCGTGGCCTCCACGGGCACAGCGACCATGTCCGTCCGAGGGGTCATGACCTCCCCGACGGAGACCTCGTCCAGGCGGATGACGTTGCTCACCACCTGCCATTCGTCCTCGTCCAGCGTGCCTTCCCTGAGGCCGATCTCGGCCATGACCTCGAGCTCCGCCCGGCTGATGGTGGGACGCTCCGTACTGGGCGTGAGCATCCTCGAGAACAATCTCAGAGGAACGAGAATCGGCTTCATGACGACCACGAGAAACCGGAGCACGTAGGCCGTCGGGCTGGCAAGCCTCCTCCAGTACGTGGCCCCCACGGTCTTGGGCACGATCTCGGTGAGGAGCAGGATGACGAGGGTCAGAACGGCAGAAAAGAGGCCCACCCATGCGCTTCCGAAGACCTCGGCCGCCATGGCCCCACCCAATGCCGCACCGACGGTGTGCGCGATGGTGTTGAGGGTGAGGATGGCGGCAATGGGCTCATCCACTTTCTTCTGGGCCATCGCCAGCCATCGGCCCGCCCACTCACCGCGTTCCTGCAGCACCGCGATGTGCGCGTGCGTAATCGACAGGAAAACGGCCTCGAGGATGGAGCAGAGAAACGACGTGGCGAGTGCTACGCCGAGGACGGTGAACAGCGTCGTCATGATGGGGTGAGTATCGTCCGACGGCAGGTCGAAGCACAAGCCCGGTGAATCCCCTCGATCGCCGTGGGGTCAACACCGGCCGGTCGCTGAGGTGTCACTTCAACCGGCGGCTGCTTGACGGCCGAACCGGTGAGGCAGAGAATGACCGGGTTACCCCTTCGACACAACCGCAAGCGAGCAAACCCTATGTGGAATCGACCCCTTCGTGCCGCCGTGACCGTGGTCTCCGGCATGACCCTGGCCGGCCCCGCGCTGGCCCAGAATCGGGTCACGACGCCTGTGGAGCAGTTCGGATTCGAGATCGGAGCAGACTATCAGCTCATCAACTACCGGCAGCTTCACGACTACTGGATCAAGCTGGCCAACGAGTCCGACCGGATGGTCCTGGACACCATCGGCTACACCGAGGAGGGGAGGCCTCAGATCCAGGCCATCATCACCTCCCCGGAGAACCATCGGAATCTCGCCCGTTACAAGGACATCGCCCGACGCCTCGCCGGGGCCGAGGGAGTGACCGAGGACGAGGCCCGACGCCTGGCGGCCGAAGGGAAGGCGGTTGTGTGGATCGACGGGGGGCTCCACGCAACGGAGGTGCTCGGCGCCCATCAGCTTGCCGAGCTGGTGTACCGGATGAACGACTACACGGATCCGGAGACCCTGCGGATCCTGGACGACGTCATCCTCCTGGCGACCCACGCCAACCCCGACGGGCAGGACCTGGTCTCCGACTGGTACATGAGGGAGCCCGATCCCCTGAAGCGATCCACCTCCGGGATCCCCGTGCTCTACAACTACTACGCGGGGCACGACAACAACCGCGACTTCTACATGTCGGCTCTCGAGGAGACGACGAACATCAATCGGTCCATGTATCGGGACTGGTATCCCCAGATCGTCTACAACCACCACCAGTCGGGTCCACAGGGTACGGTCATGTTCGCGCCGCCGTTCCGTGACCCGCCCAACCACTATCTCGATCCCCTCATCATCACGGGCCTGGATCAGGTCGGATCCGCCATGCACCAGCGGTTCGTGAGCGAAGGGAAGGGGGGTACGACCATGAGGTCGGGGGCCTCCTACTCCACGTGGTGGAACGGGGGCCTGCGCACGACTCCGTATTTCAAGAACATGATCGGCCTCCTCACCGAGACCATCGGGAACCCGACCCCCCAGGAGATCCCTTTCGTGCCCGCACGGCAGATCTCCAAGGGTGACCTTCCCCTTCCGGTGGAGCCCGGCGTCTGGCACTTCCGCCAGTCCATCGAATACTCGGAAACGGCGAACTGGGCGGTCCTCGACTATGCCTCGCGGAACAGCGACCACCTGCTGTTCAACATCTGGCGGATGGGGATGAACTCCATCGAGCGGGGCAGCAGGGACAGCTGGACCACCTATCCCATGGAGATCGCTGCGGCCGAAGACGAGGTTGGGCGGGGCGACCGCGCGGACTGGGAGCGCCTGCTTCGGGACCCCGCGAGCCGGGATCCCCGGGGCTTCATCATCCCCTCGGACCAGCGTGACTTCCTGACGGCGACGAAGTTCGTCAACGCGCTCCTCAAGAACGGCGTCGACGTGCACCGCGCCACCGCCGACTTTTCCGTCGCGGGGTCGCGATACCCCGCAGGGTCCTACGTGGTGAAGACAGCCCAGGCCTTCCGCCCCCACGTTCTCGACATGTTCGAGAAACAGGAGCATCCCAACGACTTCGCGTATCCCGGGGGGCCACCCATCCCGCCGTACGACGCCACGGGATGGACGCTGGCCTGGCAGATGAACGTGGACTACGACCGCGTCATGGACGGGTTCGATGGTCCCTTCGAGCTCGTCACCGACGAGCTCGTCGCTCCACCCCCCGGTGTGGTCGCGGGCGCGTCGAGTGCGGCGGGCTACGTGGTGGACCACATCAATGACGCCTTCATCGCCGTCAACCGGGTCCTCCGGAACGGTGGCCGTGCGTATTGGCTCACGGATCCCGTCACCGTGGGTGGGACGGCGTTCGACCCCGGAGCGTTCTACCTGGAGACGGACCGCAGCACGGTACAGGAGCTCGCGGAAGAGAAGGGCCTTCACTTCTACGGCGTGGCCAGCAGGCCGGCGGGGGAGGCCATGGAGCTGGATCCCGTGAAGATCGGCCTGTGGGACCGCTACGGCGGATCCATGTCGTCGGGGTGGACCCGGATGATCCTCGACGACTTCGAGTTCGATTACGAGCTCCTCTTCCCTCCGGACCTGGACAACGGGGATCTGTCGGAGTTCGATGTCCTGGTGTTCGAGGACGGCGCCATCCCCCCGGCAGGCCCGGCGCCGGAGTCCGGCTTCCGGGGAAGGCGAGGTGGATCCTCGGATCCGGCGAGCATACCCGAAGAGTATCGACGTCGGATGGGCAACGTAACCGCGGACACGACAGTGCCGCGTATCCTCGAGTACGCCCGGAATGGTGGGGCCGTCATCGCCATCGGCTCCTCTTCCAGCCTGGCGGAGCACGCCGGGCTCCCGGTGTCGAACCACATGATGAAGGACGGGAATCGGCTGTCCCGGGAGGAGTACTTCACGCCGGGTTCCATCCTCGACATGAAGATCGACCACGTGAGTCCGTTGAGCCACGGCATGGGTGAGCGTGCCAACGTCTTCTTCGACAACAGCCCGACGTTCTCCATCGAGCCCGGGGCCCAGGGTGTGACACGGATCGGATGGTTCGACTCGGCCGAGCCCCTCGAGAGCGGGTGGTCCTGGGGGCAGCGGTTCCTCCAGAACGGTGTGGGGGCGTTCGAGGCCGACTACGGGCAGGGAAAGCTCTTCATCTTCGGTCCCGAGATCACGTTCCGCTCCCAGCCTCACGGGATGTTCCCGTTCCTGTTCAACGGCATCTACTACGGGGCGGCCAGCGACCGGCCCATCTCCTGAGAGGGAAAGGAGCTCCCCACCGCGAAGGTGGGCCCGGACCGTCGGCTACGAGGGGCCGGCGGCCCGGGGATCGAGGCCACCGCTGGTCAGGTGGACTGGTCCGTCGGCCGGATGAGGATCTCGTTCACGTTGACGTGGGGCGGAGCCGAGACGGCAAAGAGGACCGCCCGCGCCACGTCCTGGGGTTGGAGGGGGCGCTGATCCACCCACCGGCTCTCGAACCGCTCGCGTAGCTCCTCCCCCGGGATGTGTTCCGGCAGCTCGGTCGACACCACGCCGGGCTGGACGTCGGTGACGCGGATCCCGGAGGATGCCGACAGCTCGAGTTGCATCCCCGCCGTGATGGACCGGACCGCAAACTTGGTGGCCGAATACACCGTGCCGCCGGGGAACGGCCTTCGCCCCGCCAGGGATCCGATGTTGACGACATGACCCGCTCGGCGGTCGAGCATGCCCGGGAGCACCGCCGCGATGCCGTAGAGGACGCCCTTGAGGTTCACGTCGACCATGCGTTCCCAATCCTCCACCCGCAGCTCCTCCACCCGCGAGAGCGGCATGACACCGGCATTGTTGACCATCACATCCACCCGTCCGTGATCGGCGAGGGCCATGCCGACCAGGGCTTCGACGTCCTCACGATGGGTGACGTCGGTCCGACGGCAGCGGGCGATTCCGCCTCGCTCCCGGACCCGCTCGGCGACGGCCTCCAGCAGATCCGTGCGGCGAGCACCGAGGAATACGGCGGCGCCTGCCCCAGCAAGGGCTTCCGCCACCGCTCGTCCAATGCCGCTCGACGCGCCGGTGACCACAGCGACCCTCCCCTCCAGCTCACGGACCTCCATCCTTCCTCCTGGTATCGGGTGGCGGGCGACGGTAAGGGTCGGCCGGACCGTGGACAATCCCTGCGGCGGAGAAGAGCCGGGGATCCGCGCCGCGGACGGTGTCCGTGCGCCGAGGGCAGGGTCCGGCCCCCTGGAATTCCTGCGGCAAAGCGTTGATCTTTCCCGCGGCTTCGTCGAAGCTTTGTGGCTCTTCCACAGCCCGCTCTGGCCCCCGCGAAGAGGGGCCGCCAGCCCTGGAGCGCCCGACGCCGTGAATCCCCCTCAATCCACCGTGACTCAGAGTCGAGGACCGGTCGCGCGGGGGCTCGCCAGGGTGGGGCGTGCAGGCGAGGTCACCCTGGAGCACGCGGGCGCCCTGGGACTTCTCTCGTGGCAGATCCTCCTGTCCGTGGTCCAGATGCGTGTCCGGTACCGGGACGTCGTGCGCCAGTTCTACATCATGGGCATCCAGAGCCTGCCCATCGTGCTCGTGACGGGATCCCTGGCGGGGATCGTGACGAGCCAGCAGGGCGGGTACCAGATGACCTCGGCGATGCCCCGCTATTTCCTGGGCGCCCTGGTCGTGCAGACGGTCATCCTGGAGATGGGACCGGTGCTCACCGCCGTCGTGCTCGTGGGTCGCGTCGGCGCGCGCATCACGGCGGAGCTCGGGACCATGGTCGTCTCCGAACAGATCGACGCGTACCACTCCCTCGGGAGGGATCCGGTCGCGCTCCTGGCCTCCCCGAGGGTGGTCGCGGGGATCATCGTCACCCCGCTGCTCGTGGGGATCGCCAACCTCATCGGTATCGGCGCCGGCATGCTGGCGGCAAACATCGATGGCGGCCAGGGCCCGGAGTCGTTCCTCTACGGGGCCCGGCTCCTGTGGCACTCCTGGGACCTCTTCTACTCCTTCTCGAAGTCGGTGGTGTTCGGGCTGGTGATTCCGCTGATCTCGGTCCACATGGGTCTCAGGACCCGGGGAGGCGCCGAGGGCGTAGGACGGACGACGACGCAGGCGGTCATGTTCATGACCCTCACGATCCTCATCCTCGACGCCATGTTCCCCCCGTTGATGCTGCAGTAGGGGAACCGCGATGATCGAATACAGGGGCATCTACAAGGCCTTCGACGCGCCGGTGCTGTCCGGCGTCGACCTGTCGGTCGAAACGGGCGAGATGTTCGCTCTCTTCGGCCCCTCGGGCACGGGGAAGTCCGTCCTGCTCAAGACGACGATCGCCCTCATCGTCCCCGATCGGGGAGATGTCTACCTGGACGGGCTCTCGGTGCACGAGAGCGGCAAGCGCACCCTAAACGAAGTCCGCAAGAGGGTGGGCTACGTCTTCCAGAACGCGGCCCTCTTCGATTCGCTCAATGTCTTCGAGAACGTGGCCATGGGGATTCCCGAAGGCAGGCTGGCACGCCTGTCGCGGCAGGAGACCGCCCACATGGTGTGGAGGGCCGTGGAGCTGGTGAACCTGGAGCCCCGGGAAGTGCTGTCGAAGATTCCGGCGGAGCTGTCCGGCGGAATGAAGAAGCGGGTGGGAATCGCCCGGGCCATCGTCGGTCGCCCCCAGGTGCTCCTCTGGGACGAGCCGACCACCGGCCTCGATCCCGTGAATACGGCGGCCGTCGAACGTCTCATCACGCGACTCTCGGACGAGCTGGAGGTCACGTCCCTCCTGGTGACCCACGATGTGGAGGGGGGTCTGGACATGTGCGATCGCGTGGCGATGCTGGACGGAGGGTACATCCGGTTCTGCGGTACCCCGGGTGCATTCCGGGCCAGTGACGATCATGTAGTGCAGGCATTCGTGGACCGAGCCGCGGCAGAGGCCGCATTGGACATGGCGGTGGAATCCGATGACTGATATCCCGAGCCCGGGCAAGGGACGCTCACGCCCCTCCGACGAGGAGCTCATGAGGATGGTTCCCCGCGACAGTGGCCGACGTGAGGTGCGCGTGGGGATCTTCGTCATCGTGGGCATCGTGGCGTTCGTGTGGATTCTCTTCCTGATGACCGACCCCGCCACCCTGAGAGGCCGGTACATGGTGGTGACGACCCTGGAGAACGCCGGTGGCGTGCGGAAGGGTGATCCCATCCTGATGAGGGGGGTGAATGTCGGACGGGTCCACCAGTTCGAGATGCTGTCCGCAGGCGAGGTGGCCATCACCATGGAGCTGGAGTCCGAGTGGCAGGTTCCACGGGGATCGCGGGTGCGCCTCGGGGCGGCGGGAGTGTTCGGCGGGCGCACGGTGGAGCTGGTGCCGGGCTCGGGACCGGGGTTCCTCCAGAACTACGATACCGTGCCCGGAGTCGGGGCGGACCCAGGGGGGCTCATGGGCTCCGCCGAGGAGCTGAGCAGTCAGGCCAGCGCGGTCATGAGCAGCGTGGAGGCGCTGCTGAGCGACTCGACCGTGAGCTCGGTCCAGGGGAGCGCGGCAGAGCTGGAGGGGCTGCTGACCGAGCTGTCCGGAGTCGTGTCGGAGCAGAGAAGCACCCTCCGAGATCTCACCCGGAGCCTGGCGCGGTCGGCGGAGGGGTTGGAGGGGGCCGCAGCCGCCGGACCCGACGCGGCCCGCGCCATCGCCCGGGCCGACACGGCCATGGCCGTGCTGGCCGAGACCGGAGCGAACCTGGACCGCGCCACAGCCTCGCTTCGCACGCTCCTCGAGAGGATCGATCGGGGGGAGGGCACCCTCGGTCGTCTCGCCGTGGACGACGCCCTGTACACCAACCTGAACCAGGCTGCCGCGAGCATTACCGAGCTCGTCGAGGACCTGCGGGCGAACCCCGGCCGCTACATCAACCTGTCGATCTTCTGATCCGGCGGGGGC
>JARRLD010000131.1:0-10626 GCA_037387345.1 Gemmatimonadota bacterium | reverse complement strand
GGGGACCGCATCTCGTGGAAGTGGTTCGCGCCGGACGCGCCGAAGGTCCTGGAGATCCAGTCGGCCATCGCGCACGGCACGGACATTCCGTGGCCCTGCAAGCTGTGTGAGAAGGAGATCCTGGGAGGCAATCTGGCGCTGAATCTCCGGAAGCAGTGAAGCACCGATTGCCAGCGCCCGGCAGGAGCCGTGGCTCGGAGACGGCCACGGAGGGTCTCCCGCCCTGCCAACTCCTGCCGGGCGCACCACCCGGTCGGCCGGTCGAGACCGGCGGACCTGACACGTCAATCGACGGAACCCACCAGGTGCGGTCCGCGGGGCCCTCCGAGGCCTCACCGGCGGCGAGGTGGGACCACAGGAGTCATCGTCATGAAGACCCAGACCGCAATCAGACGGCCGGCGTGGTGGATTCCAGCGCTGATCGTCGTTGTCGCATCCTTCGGGTGCAACCCGCAGGACGATCGTCCGCAGGGCACGCCGGTTGCCCCTGAGCAAGCCGCATCAACCTCCCGGGGAGGCCCGGACTTCGACCCCACCGAGGCCATGACCACGGCCATCCAGGACGAGTACCACGCCCAGGCCGTCTACGCCATGCCCACCTTCGATTCCCGCCTCGCCGCCTGCGAGGCCGGCAGGGACGCCGAGATCGCCAACGTCGCCCTCTACGACGTGCTCCTGCTTCTCGACCTGCCAAACGACGTCACCACCGTCTTCACCAACCTCCGCGCCGCCTCCCAGGACAACCACCTGCCCGCCTTCGAGACCTGCGTCGCGAAGTCCTGATCCTGCGCCGGGTGGTGCCGCGACCACGGCTCTCCCCACCAACCGCCCGCGGGCTGCGGTTGGGGAGAGCTTCGGTCAGGAGGGTCACGCCCGAGTGGTAGGTGCCTACATCCCCAGCAGCCTAAGGAAGTCATTGGACAGCGCCCACAACATCAGGCCGATCACGACCAGGAAGCCGACGTTGCTCCAGCGCAGTCGCTGCTCCACGGAGAGGGCCTTCCCGCCCCGGAGCGCCTCGATGGCGAGGAACAGCAGATGACCCCCGTCCAGCACGGGGATGGGCAGGAGGTTGAGCACTGCCAGATTGATGCTGAAGAGGGCCATGAACCGGAGGAACACGTCGATCCCGGCGGCCGCTGCCCGGCCGGAAGCTTCCCCGATCATGACGATGCTGCCCATTTGCTTCGGTGAGACGTTCCCGGTCACCAGTCGACGGAGAAAGTCCAGGATCATCCCGGTGACCGCCACGGTCTCGCCATAGCCGTACGTGACCGCTTCGGACAGACTGACGTCGCGAGACACGCCTTCCACCGGGGGAAAGATCCCGATCTTGCCCACCTCGACGGTCCTGCCGTCGGGGAGGGTCTCCCGCTCGGCGTTGAGGGTCACCGTGCGAATCAGCTCGTGGCCGTCGCGCACGAGCGTCACGTCGACGGATCCGCCCGGCCGCGACTCCACCTCCTCCACGAACTCGTCCCAGTTGGAGACGTGTACGCCGTCGATGGAGACCACCCGGTCACCGGGCTCCAGCCCCGCCCGGTCGGCTGGAGAGCCGGGATTCACATCCCCGACCCCCGCATCGATCCAGGGGGCGATGGCCGTGACGAGGGAGCGTCGCTCGGGCTCCCCGTCGGGAATCTGGATCTCGACCATCCCGGCAGGATCGTCGAGCTCCACCTGCAGGGGGCCGGGGGAGGCGCTGTACAGGCCCTCCTGGACCTCGGACCAGCGATCGACCTCCCGGCCTCCGATGCGAATGATCTCCGCCCCCGGCTCCACGGAGGTCAAAGCCTCGGAACCTTCGGGAAGCAGCTCGGCGTTGACCTGTCCGATCCGCGTGGTCGCAAGCTCGGACACACCCCACTGCGCGAACGTGAACGTATAGAGCGCGAACGCGAAGAGCATGTTCATGATGACGCCGGCGGAGATCACCAACGTCCGCGCCCAGATGGGCTTGGCGTCGAAGTCCCGGTCGCTCGGTTGGCGCCGCTCCCCGCGGCCCGGCCCCTCGAGACGCTCCATGACCTCGTCGTCCATGCCGCCCATCTTGACGTATCCGCCAAGCGGGATGGCCGAGAGCACATATTCAGTCTCGCCCCATGTGAAGCCGAATACCTTCGGTCCGAGGCCGATCGAGAACCGCTGGACCTCCACACCGACAGCCTTCGCGGCGAGGAAATGCCCGAGCTCGTGCACAAAGATGAGCACGCCCAGCACGATGACTGTGGCTAGAATGGTCATGCAGTTGTTCCTGTCCGGGCCCGGCCGAGGCCCCGTACAGCCTCGGTGGCCAGCATCCGGGCCGCTTCATCTGCGGCCAATACGTCTTCGACCCGGTGGATCTCGTGGTCTCCCACCCCATCCAGGGCCGCCGAGACCACATCCGCCATCTCCGGAAACCGAATCTCCTCCTTCAAGAACGCCTCAACGGCGATCTCGTTCCCTGCGTTATACACCGCCGGCGCGCTTCGTCCCCGTCTCCCGGCCTCCAGGCCCAGATCGAACAGAGGAAACACGTGCCCGTCGATCGCCTCGAAGGTCAACGGTGACGATCGAACAGGATCATACGTCCGGAGCGATGCATCCCCCACTCGTTCAGGATACGTGAGGGCGTAGAGGATCGGCAGCTCCATGGTGGGGAACCCCACCTGCGCCAGCACGGACCCATCGATGAACTCCACGAAGGAGTGGACGATCGACTGGGGGTGTACCACGGCCCCGATCCGGTCGTATCCGAAGCCGTAGAGATAGTGCGCCTCGATGACCTCCAGGGCCTTGTTGGCCAGCGTCGCCGAATCGACTGTGATCTTTGCCCCCATGTCCCACGTGGGATGATCGAGGGCGTCCGAAGGGCCTACGCGCCAGAGCTCCTCCAGGTTCCGACCTCGAAAGGGCCCCCCCGAAGCCGTGAGGGTGATCCGCTCCACCGAGGAGCGGTCATAGCCCTCGAGACACTGGAGAATGGCGCTGTGCTCGGAGTCGATGGGCACGATCTCCGCGCCACCCTTGCCCGCGGCTCGGAGTACCAGGGGACCACCCGCCACCAGGGATTCCTTGTTGGCCAACGCGAGGCGATGACCTGCCTCCAGAGCCCGAATCGTGGGCTCGAGGCCGACGGAGCCCACCAGAGCGTTGACCACCACGTCGACCTCATCCAGCTGGGCGGCTTCGAGGACGCCCTCCGGCCCGGCCACCCAACGGGTCTCCCCTGTCGCGGCGGGACGCTCGGCCGTCTCGTCCGCTACCACCGCCAGGGCCGGTCTGAACGCATCCACCTGTTCCGCCAGGAGGTCGACGCGGCGATTGGCCGTGAGGGCTACCACTCGGAACCGGCCCGGATGCCGCCGGACGACCTCCAGGGCGCTGCGCCCGATCGACCCGGTGGAGCCGAGGATCGCCACCCCGATCACGAAAGCGCCTCCGTGCCCACCAGCAGGGCGTAGGCCAGGGGCAACGTGAAGGACAGGGCATCCAGGCGATCCAGCACGCCGCCGTGCCCGGGGAAAAGGGTGCCCGAATCCTTGACGCCCACCTCCCTCTTCAACAGGGACTCCCCGAGATCACCGACGATGGCGCCAACGCCCAGGATGGCGCCCATGGCTGCAGCGAGAGCCGGCGCTCCCACAGGGCTCCCAGGCATGGGTCCACGAGCCACGAGCGTCCACAGGGCGGTCGCCCCGGCGGCGCCGGCGACACCAGCCCAGGCGCCGACCCAGCTCTTGTTGGGGCTGATGGCGGGAAACAGCTTGGAACGCCCCCATGCGGTGCCGGCCAGGTAGGCGGCCGAGTCGCCCACCCAGGTGGCCGCCAGCGGCAGGGTCACGACGATGGTGCCCAACCAGGGCGACGGATCCGCCTCACCCCAGGCCATGCGGGTGGGCAGCGCATGGAGAAGGGGAATGAACGCCACCGTCACCCCGGCATAAAGAGGGCCCAGCACCGTGACGGCCACGGCCGACATGGGAGATCCCTGGGGGCCCCGCGACCAGAGCGCGACGGTGAGCGTCAGCCCGCCCAGACAGAGGATCACGCTCAACCCCCAGGGAGCGAACGCCACGAATGACGGGTGAGCCACGGCAAGGAGGACGATCCCACCGGCGGCGATCATCCCCGGCCAACGGAAGGCCCGGACTCCTTTCGTCTCGGCCAGACGATAGACCTCTCCGGCCCCCAGCGCCGCCAGCAGCGCCATGGGGATCCCGAGAGTCCATCCCCCGACGTAGAGCACGCCGAGAACGGCGGGGATGCCCACCGCGGCGACGCCGAGACGGCGGGGAAGGTCACGCATGGCTCGGATCGGTGCCGGCTTGGCTCACGGGGTCAGCTTCCGCTCACGTGGCGGACACCCGCCCGAACCTGCGCTCTCGTCTCTGGTAGTCGAGGACGGCTTCGAACAGGTGTTGACGGTTGAAATCAGGCCAAAGCACGGGCGAGATATGCATCTCGGTGTAGGCGAGCTGCCAGAGGAGGAAGTTGCTGATGCGGTGCTCACCCGACGTCCGGATCAGGAGGTCGGGGTCCGGTATCCCCGCCGTGAACAGCGTCTCCTCGATGGCCGCCTCGTCGATGCTTTCGGGCGTCAGAATGCCCCCGACCGCTCGCTCGGCCAGAAGCCGGACTGAGCGGATGATCTCCTCTCGGCCACCGTAGGAGATCATCAGATTCAGGCGCAAGTTCGTTCCGCCGCGCGTACCGTCGACGATGGTGTCCACTGCCCGGCGCGTGGCCTCGTCGACCCGTTCGAGCTCTCCAAGGACGTGTACTTCCACGCCCTTCTGCCGCAGCTCCTGCCGCTCCTTTCGGGCGTAGATCTGGAGCAGCCCCATGAGGGCCGAGACCTCGGCCTCAGGCCTCTGCCAGTTCTCCGTGGAGAACGCGAACAAGGTGAGGATCCCGATCCCCGACTCGACCGCGCCCTCCACCACCTCCCGCACCGACTTCATCCCCTCCCGGTGACCCAGCTGCCGGGGCAGCCCGCGCTGCCGTGCCCAACGGCCGTTCCCATCCATGATGATGGCGACGTGGCGCGGAACGTCACCGCCGAGCCGGACTTGATCGAGGAGATCCGAGGCCATGAGCGATGGGCCCGCGGTCAGAGGGCGAGCACCTCTTCTTCCTTGTGCTTGAGAAGCTCGTCGACCTTCTCGGTGTACTCCTGGGTGAGCTTCTCCAGCGCTTCCTCGCGGCGGCGTCCCTCGTCTTCGCCGAGATCGTGCTCCTTCACCTTCTGGTGGAGCTCCTCACGAACGATCCGCCTGGCGTGGCGGATCGAGATCCGCCCTTCCTCCGCCATCTTGTGGAGAAGCTTCACGTATTCCTTCCGCCGCTCCTCGTTGAGCGCCGGAATGGGGACACGGATCACGTTGCCGTCGTTGGCGGGATTCAGACTGAGATCGGCGGCCAGGATGGCCTTCTCCACGTCGGCGATTACCGACTTGTCGAACGGTTGCACCACCAGGAGGCTGGGCTCCGGCGTGTGGATCGTGGCGACCTGGTTCAGGGGGAGCTTGGAGCCGTAGGCCTCGACCCGGACCGTGTCCAGGAGCGCCGGGGTGGCCTTGCCCGTGCGGACCGTGGCAAACTCACGTCGCATCGCGTCGAGCGCATCCTCCATGCGCTGCCTGGCATCTTCCACCGTGGGCATGGGTCTCTCCGGATTCGGTAGTCGTCGAGAGCGGCGGGCGTGGGCATCTCCTCGATGGCGCGCGCGTTCTCCATCGGCTGATTGTCCTACAACTTACTACGATACAAGCGTTCCGACCTGCTCACCACGGATGGCGGCGGCAACGGCCCCCCGTTCCTCGAGGTTCAGCACGATGATGGGGAGATTGTTCTCCTTGCACAGGGAGACCGCCGGCGCGTCCATCACGCCGAGCTCCCTCGACACGACTTCCCTGAAGGTGATCTCGGGGATGAACTCCGCGGTGGGGTCCTTGTGGGGGTCCGCGGTGAAGACCCCCTCGACCTTGGTGGCCTTGATCACCACGTCGGCTTCCATCTCGATGGCCCGGAGCACCGCTGCGGTATCGGTAGAGAAATAGGGGCTTCCGGTGCCCGCAGCGAAGATCACGACTCGTCCCTTCTCCATGTGCCGCATGGCCCGGCGGCGGATGTAGGGCTCCGCGATCTCCTCCATCCGAATGGCGGTCATCACCCTGGTGTGCACTTCTTTTCTCTCGAGGAGGTCCTGCACCGCCAGGGCGTTGATCACCGTGGCCAGCATCCCCATGTAGTCGGCTTGCACCCGCTCCATCCCCTGCCGAGATGCCATGGCACCACGCACGATATTGCCGCCGCCGATCACGAGGCCCAGACAGATGCCCATCTGGTGGATGGAGCGGATCTCATCCGTGAGATGGTCCACGACCTCCGGCTCGATTCCGTAGCCGACCTCTCCGGCGAGCACCTCGCCCGAGAGCTTGAGCATGACCCGTTGGTATTTCGCGTCGCTCGCCACGCCGGATTCCTCCCCGCCCAGGGTCAGCGCTCCCCTACCCTGAAACGGGCAAACCGGGCCACCTCGATCTTCTCGCCGGTCTTGGCCGAGGTCTCGGTGATCAGCTGCTCGATGGTCTTGTCCGGGTCCTTCACGAAGGGCTGGGCGAGAAGCGTGCTCTCCTTGAAGAACTTGTTGAGCCTGCCCTCGACGATCTTCTCGGCGATGTGGTCGGGCTTGCCTTCCTCCCGGGCCTGCTCAAGGTACACCTTGCGCTCCCGCTCGATGACCTCCGGAGCGATCTCGTCCGGGGAGACCGCCAGAGGAGCGGAAGATGCGATATGAAGCGCCAGCTCCTTGGCCAGACCCCTGAGATCGTCGGTCTTCGCCACGAAGTCCGTCTCGCAGTTGACCTCGACGATGACCGCGGTCCTACCATCGAAATGGACGTAGCTGCCGATGGTCCCCTCGTTGGCGGCCTTCTCGGCTCGCTTGGCCGCCTTGGCCGCGCCGCGGGCGCGGAGAAGATCCACAGCCTTGTCCAGGTCGCCATCGGTCTCCGACAGCGCCTTCTTGCAGTCCATCATCCCCGCGCCCGTCATGTCGCGGAGCTTCTTCACGTCCTGAGCACTGATCGTCATCATTTCATCGATCCGTCATCTACTCGTGTGTCCGCGCCCGGCATGCCCCTTCACCGGGCCAAAGAAAGAGGCGGCTCGAACGGCGTCCCTCGACGCCGTCGCGACCGCCGCCTCGATTCCGGCCCAGCTGGCCCGGGCAGAGTTGAACGATCGGGATGCCCCGACCTTCCGGGAGCGAATCAACCTTCGCTCTCGGCCTTCTCCTCACCGGCTGCTGCGGCCTTGGCCTTGGCCGTAGCGGCCTCCTCGGAGGCTGAGCCTCCCGCCTCGGCCGTTTCGGACTCGGCTTCGGTCGCTTCAGCCTCCTTCTTGGCGGCGGGCTTCTTCGCCTTCTTTGCCGAAGCCTTCTTTGCCGAAGCCTTCTTTGCCGGAGTCTTCTTGGCCGAGGCCTTCTTGGCCTGGGCCGCAGGCTTCTTGGGTTCCTTCTTCTCGCTCTCTGGCTTCTCGCCCTCGGGGGCCGACTCCGCCTCTGCTGCCGAAGGCTCCGCCCCTTCCCCTTCCCCGTCCTCACCCTTGAGGTGCTGGGCGATGACCTCCGGCCGTGGACGCCGCTTCCGCCTGGGACGCCTCCGAGCAGGGCGCTCCTTCTCGGTGGTCTCGCCGGTCTCGGTGGAGTAGGTGGTCGCCTCCACGTCCACCGAGGTCCGCTGATCTGCGGGAACCTCCTGCCGAGCCGCCTCGATGGTCGCCGCGATGGCCGCCGTCAACAGCGTCACCGAACGGATGGCGTCGTCGTTGGCAGGGATGGGGTAGTCGATGGGATCGGGATCGGCGTTGGTGTCCGTCAGGGCGATCACGGGAATCGTCAGACGATCGGCTTCCTTGACGGCGATGGTCTCGCGCTTCGCGTCCACGACGAAGATGGCGCCGGGCGGACGGGTCATGTCCTTCACGCCCGCCAGGTACTTGTCCAGCTTCTGGCGCTCGCGATCGAGCATGAGGCGTTCCTTCTTCGTGTAGAACTCGAACGCGTTCTCCTCCTGCCCCCGCTCCAGCTCCTTCAGCCGCCGGATCTGCTTCCGAATCGTCTGGAAGTTCGTGAGCATGCCCCCGAGCCAGCGCTCGGTGACGTAGAAGGCCCCACAGCGTTGGGCCTCCTGCTCGATGATGGAGCGAAGCTGCTTCTTGGTGCACACGAAGAGGACGCGCTCGCCTCGAAGCACCACCTCCCGAACGGCCTGCTGAGCCGCGTGAAGGCGATCGAGGGTCTTGCGGAGGTCGATGATGTGGATGCCGTTGCGCTCGGTGAAGATGAAGGGCTTCATCTTCGGATTCCAACGGCGGGTCTGGTGGCCGAAATGGACACCTGCCTCGAGGAGTTGGCTCAGGCCGACTTCGGACATCTGTTCTCTACTCGGTCACGTGGGGCCGATTACGCCCCAATCAGGATGGGCGAAGCGAGTCGCGACCAGCGATCAACGCTTCGAGAATTGGAAGCGCTTCCGGGCCTTGGGGCGCCCGGGCTTCTTGCGCTCGACCTTGCGCGGATCCCGGGTCAGCATTCCGTGCTCGCGGAGGACGGGGCGCGTTTCCTCGTCGTGCTGGACGATGGCCCGCGCGAGGCCCAGGCGAAGCGCGTCGGCCTGGCCGGTGAGCCCACCACCCCGGACACGAACCACCACGTCGAACTGCCCCTCCAAGCCAGTGGCCGTGAAAGGCTCCTCGATACGGATCCGGTGCGTGCCCCTCGGGAAATATTCCGTCAGAGGTCGACCGTTGATGTGCCACTGACCCTTGCCGGGCCGGAGGATCACCCGAGCTGTGGCCGTCTTGCGCCGTCCCACAGCCTGTATCTGGTCGTTCGTCGCGGCCATTCGCTAGGGTCTCGGTCAGATGTCCAAGGGCTCGGGCTGCTGGCCCTGATGGGGATGCTCCGCGCCCCCGTAGACCTTCAGCTTCCTTCTCAGCGACCGGCCCAGGGTGTTCTTCGGGAGCATTCCTCTCACCGCCAGCTCGATGACCCGCTCCGGATGGGTCTCGATCATCCGCCGGAAGGGAATGTGCCTCTCGCCACCCATGTACCCGGAATGACGGAAATACGTCTTCTGGTCCGCCTTCTTGCCCGTGAGCTTGACCTGGGACGCGTTGATGACCACCACGTAGTCACCCGTGTCGAGGTGAGGGGTGAAGGTCGGCTTGTGCTTGCCGCGGAGGACGCGGGCGATTTCCGTGGAGAGGCGGCCGAGCGGCTTCCCCGCCGCATCCGCTACCCACCACTTTCGCTCGATCTCGTCGGCTTTCGGCGTATAGGTTCTCATGCCCTCGGCGCGCATGAAGGCTGTCAGAATACAGAGCTTTCAATGATATCCGAGCGTCTGGAGAGTGTCAACGCCCGAGGCGCACTCGACGCGAGCTACCTGAACGTCTCCAAGAACCTGGCCCGGGAAGCGTGCCGGAGGCGCACGAGGGCCTTCTCCTTGATCTGTCGGACGCGTTCCCGGGTGATCCCGAGAATCGCCCCGATTTCCTCCAAGGTCATCGGGTCCTGGTCATCGAGCCCGAAATAGAGGCGCAGGATCTTGGCCTCCCGTTCCTTCAGCGTCGCCAGGGCCGACTCCACGGTCTGCTTGAGCGCCCGCCCGTACGCCTCGTCCTCGGGACCAGCCGCGAACTGGTCGGGAAGATAGTCGAGGAGACGGTTGTCCTCGCCCGGGGTCAGCGGGGCGTCCAGGGACAGGTGCGACTGGGAGATCGCCAGCGTGCGCTCCACCTCCTCCTCGGTGATGTCCAGGCCCTCGGCGATCTCGTTCACCGTGGGCTCCCGACCGAGCTCCTGGAGCAGGGCCGAGCTCCTGCGGCCGATGCGGTGGAGCGCTCCGGCCCGGTTGAGGGGAACCCGCACGATTCTGCTCTGCTCCGCCAGGGCCTGGAGGATGGCCTGCCGGATCCACCACACCGCATAGCTGATGAACTTGATGCCCTTGGTCTCGTCGAACTTATGGGCGGCGCGGATCAGACCAAGGTTGCCCTCGTTGATGAGGTCGGACAGCGGCACGCCCTGATTCTGGTATTTCTTCGCCACGGACACGACAAATCGGAGGTTCGAGCGGACGAGCTTGTTGAGCGCTTCCTCGTCTTCCTGGCGAATGAGCCTCGCGAGGCGCGCCTCTTCGGCGCGGTCGATGAGCGGGTACTGGCTGATTTCCTTCAGGTACTGGTCCAGCGAGCCTTCCTTGGAGGAAGCTCTGCGGGAAGAGAAGGTCATCTCGTTGCGCGATGGCGGAGGGAAGGGATGGCGCAGACGGTTACCGGTCCAGCGACGCTCCGTTTAGGATCTCAAGGATCGACCGATCGCGCAATGCCCCGGCGGTGCCGAGGGAGCCCTCAGCGGATGACCGTGCCCAGGCGGCCCCAACGCACCCGTGGCAGCATGGCCAGGGAGGGGGCCGACGCGAGGTCGTGGGAGTAGTACACGAGCCATGGGCGCCCGCGGATCTGATTCCGCGTGACGAAGCCCCAGTACCGCGAGTCTTCGCTGTTGTCCCGATTGTCCCCCAGTACGAAGAATCGACCGGCGGGCACGACGATGGGGCCCCAGTTGTCACG
>JARRLD010000130.1:0-24111 GCA_037387345.1 Gemmatimonadota bacterium | reverse complement strand
ATGAGACGCGGTGCGGGGACATGGCTCTGGGTGGCGGTGGGCCTGGCCGTTCTGGGCAGCGAGGCCGAAGGCCAGCGCCGGCGTGACTACGGGGAACGAAGGCAACCGACAGCACACTTCGGGCTCGCCTTCATCGCCGCCGATCCGGTGGGAGATCTGGCGTACTACTTCGACCAGGGCTTCGGTGCTCAGTTCGAGGGGTCGTTTCCGATGGAGCCCACCGGTCACCTCCGATTCCGGGCGGACCTGGGCTTCCTGATCTACGGACATGAGCGCCAGTATCTCTGCTACAACACGCCGATCGGGTGCCGGATCGGGCTCGACCTCACGACCACCAACAGCATCTTCTTCGGAGGCGTGGGTCCCGAGCTCGTGCTGGCCACAGGCGCCGTCGCGCCCTACGTGAATGCGTCGGCCGGCTTCTCGTACTTCGCCACCATCTCGTCGCTCGGCGGGGACGACGGCTACGATGACTTCGCCCGCACCACCAACTACTCGGACGCGGTGTTCGCGTGGAAGGTGGGAGGCGGGTTGCGTCTTCGGGTGAAGGACGGTCGCAGACCCGTCCACCTGGACTTCGGGGTGGAGAGACACGAGAACGGGGTCGCCGACTTCCTCACCGAGGGCGACATCATCGACCATCCGGACGGCAGCATCACTCTGCTTCCCAACCGGAGCGAGGCGAACCTCGTGGCCTTCCGGATCGGGGTCACCTTTGGCCTCGGAGGCCATCAGCGGGGTCACTGAAGACGGCCGACGGCGCGGTCGTCGAAGCACCTCTTTACCGCGGCCCGGTCTACCTTCCCGTTGGCCCCGAGGGGCAGGGCGTCCAGCGGTAGCCAGCGGCGGGGTCGCTTGGGCGGCGCCAGGCGCTCCCGCGCATGCCGGTCCACGTCCTCGAGATCGAACTCCCCTTCCACGGGAACGAGCGCCGCCACCACCCGCTCGCCCCATTCCGGGTCCTCCAGACCCACGACGCAGGCGTCCACCACGGCGGGATGAGCCCTGAGCGCCTCCTCCACCTCCTCCGGATCCACGGTCACGCCCCCCGTGATGATCCGGCTGGAGCGCCGCCCGACGATCCAGAGATGGCCCTCCTCGTCCAGCCGACCCAGGTCCCCGGTGCGGTACCAACCCTCCTCGTCCACCAGAGCACCGCGAGCTCCCACCCGACCGGCGGCCAGCGTCGGTCCGCGGGTGACGACCTCGCCCGAGCTCGTGATCCGGACGTCCACCCCGGGGAGCGGCGGACCCACCGTTCCGGGCTTCCTTCGCACCAGATCGGTGTCGGCCGTGGCCACCTGGGAGCTCATCTCCGTCATGCCGTACGTGAGAGCCAGAGGCCATCCCGCCGCGAGCGCCCTCTTCGTCAGGTCCCCTGGCGCGTGGGCGCCCCCCAGTAGCACGCAGCGTAGGCTGGGCGGCGGCGGGGCATCCTGGCGGTGATCCAGGAGCCGCGCCATCTGGGTGGGAACCAGGGACACGTGCGTGATCCGGCGGTCGTCGATGAGGTCCGAGGCGACGGCCACGTCGAAGGCCCCGGGCGCCACCAGCTCGCACCCGAGGATGACGCACCGGACCACGAGGGCCAGGCCCCCGACGTGAGCGACGGACAGCGATGCGAGCCACCGATCGCCCGGGCCGAGGGACAGGCGCTCCGCCGCGCCGGCCGTGCTCGCCCGCAGGTTGTCCGCTGTGAGGACCACACCCCGAGGTGAGCCCGCGGTGCCCGAGGTCCAGAGGACGACGAATCCACCAGGCCGGATGCCCGTGAGGGCACGCAAGGCATCGTCCCGCTCCCCCTCCGTCAGCATGGGGTTCAGAGGAGCCACCGTGACCCCGGCCCGCACTCCGGCGAAGAGGGCCGCCACGCCCTCGGGAGTGGACTCCACGACGAGGGCCAGCACGTCGCCGTCCCCCGGCGCATCCTCCGCCCGGATCCGACGGGCGATGTCCGACACCCAGCCATCGAGCTCGGCGAAGCTCCAGCTGCGGGACGCATCCGAAAGGGCGGGATGCGTGGGCCAGCGGGTGGCGGCCTCGGCCAGGAAGTCCGCGCTCTTCATCCCAGCGCCAGACCCAGTCCCAGGACGATCCCGTAAAGGGCGACGACCCGGGCCGTCTCCCCCAACGCGGGCATGAGCTGCCGGGGATGGGTGGATCCCAGGATTCTCGCCAGCGGGCGGAAGCTCCAGGCCAGCACGGCCACTGCCAGAAGGGCCGAGGCCGGCCAACCGAAGCGCCACACGCCCACCGGTGGAGTCACCGCGGCCACGAGGAGCAGGAGCACGTATTCGACCCGGGTGCCCCGGCGCCCCAGCCGGACTGCCAGGGTCCGCTTCCCGGCCTTCGCATCGGTTTCGATGTCCCGGAGGTTGTTGACCACCAGGATCGCGGTGCTCAGGGCCCCCAGGGCCGCCCCCACGAGGAAGGCGTCCGCCGGCCAGGCGAGCCCCTGCACGTAATAGGTCCCCGAGACAGCCACCAGGCCGAAGAACACGAAGACGAACACGTCGCCGAGCCCGTGATAGGCCAGGGGGTACGGTCCTCCCGTGTACAGCACGGCACAGGCCAGTGAAGCCATTCCGATGCCCACGATCGGCCAGCCCCCCACCCACACCAGGTACACGCCCACCAGGAACGCGGCCGTCAGCGCAACCAGCATCCCTCCTCTCACCACTCCGGGAGAGAGAATGCCCGCCTGGGTGACGCGCACGGGGCCGATCCGCTCCTCGTTGTCTCCACCCCGGACGAAGTCGTAGTAGTCGTTGGCCAGGTTCGTGGCGATCTGGATGAGGAGCGCCCCTACCAGCGCAGCGGCTGCCGGAAGCGCCGCCGCGACGCCGTGAAACGCGGCAAGGCCGGTTCCGGCAGCCACCGGGGCCATCGCCGCTGGAAGCGTCTTGGGCCGGGCGGCCAACACCCAGGCGCGAAAGGGGGAGACTCGTGCCGTCGGGCTCAAGCGCGGGCCCCCCTCGCTACCAGGGCAGCCACGGGTATTTTCGGAACTCGGGCTTTCGCTTCTCCAGGTACGCCGTCTTTCCCTCCTGCCCCTGCTCTGTCATGTAGAACAGGAGGGTGGCGTTGCCTGCGAGCTCCTGCAGACCCGCCTGTCCATCGACATCGGCGTTCATGGCGCTCTTGATGAGGCGTATCGCAAGAGGCGACTTGTCGAGGATCTCCTGAGCCCAGGCCCACCCTTCGGCCTCCAGCTGGTCCACCGGCACCACCTTGTTGACCATCCCCATCTCGTACGCTTCCTGGGCGCTGTACTGGCGGCAGAGATACCAGATCTCCCGGGCGCGCTTCTGCCCCACGTGGCGGGCCAGATAAGAGGAGCCGAACCCCCCGTCGAACGAACCCACGACAGGACCGGTCTGCCCGAAGACGCCGTTGTCGGCGGCGATGGTCAGGTCACATACGACGTGGAGGACATGTCCGCCTCCGATGGCATACCCGGCCACCAGGGCGATGACCGGCTTGGGCATGGAGCGCATGTAACGCTGGAGCTCCAGCACGTTGAGCCGCGGCACTCCGCTCTTGTCCACGTATCCTGCTTCCCCTCGGACCTTCTGATCCCCACCCGCGCAAAAGGAGTACTTGCCGTCCTCGGCGGGCCCGTTCCCGGTGAGCAACACCACGCCGATGTCCGGATCCTCTCCGGCGTCCCTGAACGCTTCCTGCATCTCGAGGAGCGTCTCCGGGCGGAACGCGTTGCGCACCTCGGGGCGGTCGAACGCGATACGTGCCACACCGTCGCATTTGTGATAGGTGATGTCCTCGTACGCTTTCACTTTCTTCCAGTCGGGCTTGGTCATGGTCTGCCGTGGAGATGGTTCGGAGATGGATGGTCAGGTGAGCGCTTGCCGGACGCGTCTCGCTACCGCGTCGGCCAGCTCGGCGCGGCGCCGGGCGCTCTCGGCCCGCTCGGTTCGGACGCGCAGGACCCGCGTCCCGCCGCCGGCGGCAAGAGCCTGCCGCAGCGCCTCCGCCGTTGAAGAGATTTCGACGTCCTCCAGGGGAATACCGTGCAGCTCCCCCGTCGTTGTCCACCAGCACGAACAGCACCCCTCCATCCTTCTCCCTGCTCCAGAGCAGGCCGTTCTGGTCGTGGAAGAAGGCGAGGTCCCCCAGCACGCACACGGTGGGACCGGCCGAGGCCGCTGCTACGCCGAATGCCGTCGACACGATCCCGTCGATACCGCTGGCACCCCGGTTTCCGTGAACAAACACGGTCTCGTCCCGGTGAGGGGCGAAGGCGTCCAGATCCCGGACCGGCATGGAGCTGGAAACGAATACAGTCGAGCCACGGGGCACCGTCGCCGCGACGTCCGCCAGGATGGCCCCCTCGTGAGGCTCCCGCTCGGCTGCGAGCGCCTCCGTGGCGGCGTTCGACGCGGCCGCCCATCGGGCGGTCCAGTCGGGGTCGGCGACAGGGGGCGTCCGTTCGCAGACGAGCAGGATCGTCTCGGACGGATCGGCGCGGACGTAGTCGGTGATCAGCGAGTCATGGTCCTTCCATCGACTCCCGTCGTCCACGACCACGTGGCGCACGCCGTCGTGATGGGCCAGGTAGCCCTGGAGCGCCGCCGAGGTGGGGCTGGCCCCCGTGCGAACGACGAGGTCGGGAGCGAGAGCCGTGCGGGCCTCCGGCTCCCGAAGGAAGAGATCGTAGTGGTCCACCACCAGGGCTTCGGCCCCTCCACGGAACCGGGCACCGGACAGGGGGTCGGCAAGAAGGGGATACCCGGTGGACACCGCCAACCGCCTGGCTGCCGCTCCTGCTTCGCCGGACGTGGCGGGCCCCGCAACGATGACCCCGCGCGGCGCGCCTCGCATCAGTCCGGACAGCAGCGCGATATCATGCTCCGAGGGCCGTCGGCCCCTGGTGGCCACCTGGACGAACGGAATGCCGTCGTCGCGCCCGGTGGCAGCCAGGGGGTGACCCGCAAGAAACGCCAAGGCCTCGGACGAGGGCTCCGCGGGCTCCAGGGGCTTGTCCAGGGGAACGTTGACGTGCACGGGACCCTTCGGGGTCTCCCGGCTCGCAAGGATCGCCCGGGCCGCCACGGTCCGCAGGTGCCTGAGCGCCGGCCCTTCCGCGGCCGGCGCCGGGAGGTCGAAGAATGATCGCGTGTAGCGGCCATAGAGCCGCACCTGGTCGATGACCTGGTTGGCGTCGGCGTCCCGTAGCCGCCGAGGGCGATCCGCCGTCAGCAACAGCAGCGGCACCTCACTCAGGGCGGCTTCGACGACGGCGGGGAGGAGGTTCGCCGCGGCCGTGCCGGACGTCGTCAGGACCGCCGCGGGTCGTGCCGTGACGCGGCCCAGGCCCACGGCGAAGAACCCCACAGAACGCTCGTCCAGGTGGACCCGGATCCGGAACCTGGCGTCGCTCGCGAAGGCGAGGACCAGCGGCGTGGACCGGGATCCAGGGGCCAACACCACGTCCCGCACCCCTCCACGACCCAGCTCGTCCACGAGCGCGCGAGCCCACAGGGTGGTCGTCTCGGCGGGATTCATGCCCCCCCGACCTCCCTCGGCTTCTCCCGCATCCACTCCGGGCCGCCCGTCAGCGAGACCCCGCTGGCCCCCAGCGCTTCGAGGACCGGCGTGAATTTCATCCCCGTCTCCTCCCACTCGAGGGCAGGCTCCGACCCCTCCACGATCCCCGCTCCAGCGAAGAGTCGCCAGGTGTCGCCTCGAACGACAGCGGTGCGCAGGGCCGGAGCGAAGATGCCGTTTCCCTCCGCGTCGAAGAACCCCACGGGGCCCGCGTACCAGCCGCGGTCGAAGGGCTCCTCCTGGGTGAGCAGGGCGAGCGCGGCATCTCGGGGCAGGCCACATACGGCCGGAGTGGGATGGAGTAGACGGAGCAGATCCAGGATTCCGGTGCCTCCGGGCACGCTGGCCCGGATCTCCGTCTCGAGGTGCTGGATCCGCGCCAGGGTGAGGACGTGGGGCTGGGGGTCCGTTCGGACCTGGTGCGACACAGTGTCCAGTCGAGTGACCATGTCCTCCAGCGCGATGCGCTGCTCCATCCGATCCTTCTCGCTGGCGAGCAACCGTGCCGCGAGCTCGGCCTGCTCCCGCGGAGTGTCGCCGCGGCGGATGGACCCGGCCACGGCGGTCGCATGGAAGACACCGTCCCGCAGCGTCGCCACAGTCTCCGGCGCGGCACCCAGAATCGCGGTCCCGGGTTCGGGCTCGAAGAAGAAGGTGTGGCTCCCCCGGTTCACCTCCCAGAGGTGCTCCGCCACGTCTACGGCTTCGACGCGCCCCTCGGTGGTGACGTCGAGCGTCCGGGCGAGGACAACCTTGGAGACCCGCCCGCCACGGATCGCCTCCAACGCACCACCGACCTCGGCATGCCAGCGCGCGCGGTCCGTCGTCGTCACCTCGCCCTGGAGGGAGACCCGCCGCCGCTCGTGCCGCTTCTCCTGGGTCGCCAGCTCGGCCCTCAGGGCCTCGGCCCCACGACGCAGCCGGTTGAGCGCATCCTCCGTGTCCTCCGCAGAAACCAGGGCCCGCGCCCGAAGCCAGGCATCGCCCGAGCCGTCTCCCTCCAGCTCGAACTCGGGCACGTGGAAGAGGAACGATGGAAAGGCGGCCCAGATGCCGTCGGGCTCGTGGTCCTCACGAAACGAGAATCCCCCGAAGAAACGGACGCGGGGGGCACGCGCAGCCCCCGGCGCCAGCAGGGGGTCCAGCGCCAGTCCTGCCGCCGCGTCGGCCGCGCCCTCGAACCGGTCCTCGGCACCGGCCGTCCCCCGCAGCTCCGCCGCGATCCCCCGATGGGCCACCCATCGGTCTCCACGCGCCCACAGGCCTCGGGGCTCTCCCGAGGCGTGGAGGAGAAACGGCCCTGGCCGGAGGTCCGGGGCCGGTACGGTCACGGTAGCGAGGCGACGGCCTCCCGGCGTCGGCGACACGTCAGCTCCTTGATGGGTTCCGGGCCGGTCCCGCTGACCGGCTGCGCCGGGAATATAGGGGGGACAGCGACTCTGTGGAGGAGAGAAGCTACCCCTGGCCGCGCATCACTGGAGCCGGAAGGTGCTCACCTCCACGCGAACGGAATCCACGCGACCTCCAGGCGCCCGGTCGCTCATGACCCTCTCCCGGGCGATGACGACGGCGTGGGCCCGTCCGGGAGCCCGAGCCGGCAGCAGAACCAGGGGGACGGCCAGCAGCATGGCCGCTGCCCACCGCCGGACCCGGCCCTCACTCTGGATCCGACCGTCTCTTCCGAGGATCCGGCTCACCCGCTCCGACAGGCCGCACCCACCGCTTCCCGCCAGGGCACTGGCCGTGGACGATCCCGGGTGCGCCTGGCTCCAGACAGCGACCCGCCAGATGGAGCGGGCGAGATCGACCGCCTGCCCTGTCCGATCCACGGCCCAGTCGTCGCACACGAGCTCCGCGGCCCTGTGGATCTTCCGCCTCGTCAGGCGATTCAGGGGTTGCATCCACAAGACGGACACGACCGCGTCGGCGATTCCCGTCCACATGCCGTCGCGCCTCGAGACGTGTCCCCATTCGTGCGCGAGCATTACGTCCAGCTCCGCCGCCGACAGCTCGTTCTCGCATCGTTCCGGGAAGACAATGGTCCTCCCCAGGACGCAGGGCGAAGCGACCAGGTGGGAGATCCGGACGTCGGGGAGCGGGGCCGAGGGCGGAGCCACGCGCTCCAGGGCTCGCCGCATCCTCGGCCCGGGCGGTTCGCCCGCCGCCAGCATGTGCTGCAGGAGCCACCTTCGACGCCCCTCCAGGCTCAGCCCCGCGAGGCCCATGGTGAGCCACACGAGCACCAATGCACCGTTTCGGCCGTCCTTCGGACCCAGGCATACGGAGGCCCGGCCGGCGAGATCCCCCCGCCCTGCGGCCCGGCTCCCGCCGGCGACATCGAGGGTTCTGGCGATGGCACCACGGCATGCGGCCGGGACTCCCGTCCCATCCAATGGAGCCTCCCGCCGTGACGGAGGGGATGGGACCGGGGTCCAGCGGATCGCCTCCTGTTCGCGAAGCGCCTCGACGTGAACCTCGACCTCACGAACGACCTCCCGGGGTCCGTGGCGGAGCTGCCGCACCGTGGCACCCGCGGACGTGGCCACGCCTCCCAGAAGCGCAAGCTTCCACAGGAGGTCCTGAGTCCGGGCGGCACGGACCATGTGGAAGCGCACACCGAGCCACACGGCGCATACGAGAACCGTGCTGTGGAGCAGATAGGTGACGAGCCATGCGACGAGCGGCTCCGCCAGAGCCCCGGCCGCGTCACTCACGCTCGGCATGCTCTGGGGGCGTCGCCTCTTCCACCTCCTCCAGCGCCGCACGGATCCGATCGAGCTCCCTGGCGTCGACCTCCTCCGAGCTCACCAGGTGGCTCAGGAGCGCCGATGCATCTCCGCCGAACAGGGTGTCGGTCAGCTCGCGTACCTTCGAGTGCCGCACCTCGGCGCGGGTTACCGTGGCCCGGTACAGAAACTGCCGACCCATCTGCCGATGGGACACCACGCGCTTTCTCTCCAGCCGGGAGAGCAGTGTGGCCACCGTGGTCAGAGCGAGGGGCCGCTGCCGGGAGAGCGCTTCCCAGACGTCCTGGGTGGTGGCCTCCTCCCGCTCCCAGATGACCTGGAGGATGGAGATCTGCAACTCTGTGAGCCCCACGGTGTTGTGCACGGCACACGCTCCACGAAAGATCAGACAACCCTCTGACGCCCGGCGGCGTGGAGAGGGTTGCCGAGCCGACCGCGACCCTGGAGGGCGAAAACCATGGACCGCTACGCAGCCACGACCACCATGACCTTGCTGGCCCTGATCCCGGCGTCCTGCACCCCGGACTCCGAGGCGCCCGACGGTGGGGACCCGGCGACCGAACCCACCCCGGCCGTGGCCGAGGCGCCCCCTGGCACCGACATCTGGCTCGCGCCACTGTCCCGGGACGAAGGTGGACGGCTCTCCATAGGCGAGCCGGTGGGCGCGGTCCAGCGCCCGGGCTACGACAATCAGCCCCATTTCCTGCCCGACGGTTCGGGCTTCTGGTTCACCTCCATCGACGATGCCGGGCAGGCGGACATCCGGTACTACGACCTCGCCACCGGACGCGTCGACGCGGTGACGACCACGGCCCCGGAAAGCGAGTATTCGGCCACCCCCCTGGAGTCCGGGGACGGGTTCTCGGCCATCCGGGTGGAGGCGGACTCGACCCAGCGGTTGTGGCGCTTCTCCATGGACGGATCCGGTGGGGAGCCGGTGTTCGAATCCATTGCCCCCGTTGGCTATCACGCGTGGGCAGACGAGGAAACCGTGGTGATGTTCGTGCTGGGGCAGCCGGCAACCCTGCAGGTGGGCGACGTGGGGAGCGGCCAGGCCCGGGTGGTGGCCGAGGATATCGGCCGATCCATCCGCCGGATTCCCGGGTCGTCGCAGGTGAGCTACGTCCAGAGGCGCGGCGAGGGAATGTCGGAGATCCGCCGGCTTTTCCCGGAGACCGGAGAAAGCGAGCTCCTCGCCGAAGGTGTCCAGGGTGGGGACTACCACGCGTGGACCCCGGAGGGGATCCTGCTGCAGGCTCACGGGGCACGGCTCTACGCGTGGGATCCCTCCGTGGACGACGCCGTTTGGGAGGAGATCGCGGATCTGAGCGCCCTGGGCATCGAGCTCACACGTCTGGCGGTGAGCCCCGACGGGACGACGCTCGCCCTGGTGGGCGAGCCGACGCGATAGGACGGGCCCGCTTCCGGGCCGCGGCGGGGGCCGCGGCCCGGGGGGCGATTCAGGTGTAAAGCCTCTCGAGGCGGTCGAGGCAGCTGGCCCAACCCTGCCCGTGCCCGACCTTGGCTTCCTCCGCAGGGAACCCTTCGTGGGTCAACACGACCTGGGTGCGCCCGTCGGCGGCTTCCTCCAGCTCCACGGTGACGACGGTCTCCCCCATCCGGTTTTCCTCTTCCAGCCAATCCCAGGTGTATACCAGCCTGCGGGGTGGATCAATGACCCGGTACTCGCCGCGGGCCGTGTGCACCTGGCCCTCGGCGTTCCGCATCCGGAGCGTGTAGGCTCCGCCCTCGCGGAGGTCCACCTCCACGTCCTCGAGGGTGGCGCCCTCCGGGCAGGACCAGTTCTTCAGATGCTCCGGCCTGGTCCAGGCCTCGAAGACAACCTGGGGACTCGCGGCGATGACGCGGGTGAGGCGTAGCGAGTGGGCAGTGCTCGTGCTCATGGTGACTCTCCTTTGTTGTCGCGCAGCGACTCCCCGCCGCCTCCACCCATCCGCTCCAGGTAGTCCGCCAGCGAGTCGAGCTGCTGCTCCCAGTACCTGCGATGTCGCTCGATCCATTCCGTCGCCACGTCGAAGGGCTCCGGCTCGAACGAGCACCGGTGCACGCGACCCTCCTTCTCCCGACGGATCAAGCCGGCCTGGTCCAACACCTTGAGGTGTTTCGACACCGCCATGAGGGAGACGTCGAAGGGCTCCGCCAGGTTGCTCACCGAGGCGCTTCCCTCACTGGCCAGCCGCGTGAGAATGGCCCGCCTTATGGGATGGGCCAGAGCCGAGAAGGTCCGGTCGAGGAAGTCGGTTTGGGAGGGAATCACGTACGCTCCTACAGTAAACCATTTGGTTTAGTATATTGCCCCATCGACCGTCAGTCAAGCGTCGATGGATTCGGGGGAGCGTTCGCGAAAGGACCCGTCTCCGCCGATATTCGGCGAGATGTCTGGAGGGAAGTGGAAACTGTGGTCAGACCCGAAGTCTGGACGGGGTTGTCCAGGCTGGGCGGGAAGGTTCGCGTAGAATCACATCACTGATCCCTTCGCCATCGACGCCGCCATCACGGCGGTCGCTCAAGTCGGACAGGACTACCTTGACGCCCTCTCGCCAGGACGACCCATGAAGAGACACCCCGGCCTCCAGCTCGTCGTCATCCTGGCCGCGTGCGCAGCGCCCACGACGGAATCGAATGGCGGCCCGACCTTCGTCGTCGAGCTCGGTGAGTCAGCGGCCCAGGAGATCGCATCCCTGGGGCTCGAGGTGCCGGTGAAGGGGCGGGTCTACGTCATCCTCACCCGGGAAGACGAAACGGAGCCGCGTGAGCAGGTGGGTGTCAGGGGAGTGCCGTTCTGGGGTACGGAGGTGAGGGGAATGGCCGGTGGTGACGAGGTGAGGGAGGAGACGGGGTCATTGGGCACCCGCTGGCCAATCTCTCTTCCGTACCTTCCGGTGACTACACGGTCCAGGCATTCCTGAACGTTTTCACCACGTTCCACCGCGGCGACGGCCAGGTCGTGGAGATGCATCTCAACTCAGGTGCCGGCCAGAGTCCATGGCGGGCACCCGGCAACGCAATGAGCGCGCCCCGGGGGGTGAGCCTCGATGGTGGCGGCGGCAGGCCAATCCGGCTCACCCTGGACCAGGTGATCCCTCCAATCGATCCGGTCCCGGAAGGCGGCTCGCTTCAGCAGGGGAACCCGCCGGACCGAGGGGACCTGGTTCGATTCGTGAAGATCCGAAGCGAGGCGCTGTCGACCTTCTGGGGTCAGGACATGTATATCGGCGCCAACATCCTCCTGCCCACGGACTACGCGGCACGTCCCGAGCGGCGTTACCCCGTCCTGTATCTCACCGGGCACTTTCCGGGCGGGCGGGCACCCAATGGTTTTGATGCACCTCCCAATCTGAGGCGAGGCCGAAACGACGGCTTCACCGAGTTCTGGCGTGCACCCGACAGCCCGAAGATGATCCTCGTGTCCGTTCGTGACGCCAACCCGTATTACGACACCGGGCATTCGGTGAACTCTCCCAACGTGGGGCCCTACGGGGACGCGTTCTCCCAGGAGTTGATACCGTTCCTGGAAGAGGAGTTTCGGATTCTCCCGCAACCCGAGGCACGTGTGCTCGCCGGGGGCTCCACCGGGGGGTGGGAAGCGTTGGCGATCCAGATCTTCAATCCGGAGCTCTTCGGGGGCGCGTGGGGATGGTGCCCGGATCCGGTGGATTTCAACTACTACCAGATCGTGAACGTCTACGAGGACGAGAACGCGTACGAGGACCGCGACGAGTGGACGCGGGTCGAGCGGCCCAACAACCGACGCCCCGACGGAACCATCGTCTCCACGATCCGGCAGGAGATGGCGTACGAGCGGGCCGTGGGGCCCAACGGTCGCTCCGGGGGCCAGTGGGCCATCTGGGAAGCCTTGTTCAGCCCGGTGGGGCCGGACGGGTACGCCGCACCGGTCTGGGACCGGGTGACCGGTGCGATCGACCACGACGTGGCGGAGTACTGGCGTGCGAATTGGGACCTGAATCAATACCTGCTGGACAATTGGGGCACGATCGGCGGGAGCCTGTCGGGGAAGCTCCACATCGCGGTGGGGGACATGGACTCCTACTATCTGAACAACGCCGTGGAGCTCCTGGAGGAGTCATTGAAAGGACTGACCGATCCCTCACCGGACGCGACCTTCGAGTACGGCCGGAAGAAACCCCACTGCTGGATCGGCTACAGCCCCTGGCGTTCAGGCGAGGATCTCTCCAGCGCGGAGTTCGTCCAGGTTGTGGACCGCTATCTGAGAGGCCGCGGCGTCAGCTGGTAGGGTCTTATCCGCCGGACCCGTCGAACATCCAGCCCATCACCCACCAACGCTCTCCGTCGTGGAACAGGGTGATGGAGTTGACGCCGCGCGCGTACGGCTCGCCACCCTCGGTGCGGGCGGTGGCGTAGCTGCTCCACACGTGCACCATGTTCCCGAACCGCTGCGTGACGCGGTCGGTCTCCCACTCCCAGAAGCCCTCCTCCCGAGGTGCGTTGTCTCCGTGGTACCCGACCAGGTCCATGGTCCTCACGAACGGCTTCCCTGAGTCCTCCACGCCCGCGATGGCGATCCACGCGTCGGGATGATGCAGCGTCCGGTCGCGCGCGACATCCGCTGACTCGCCTGCAGGTCCCGAAACGACCTCGTAGTACGCCAGGATGATGCCATCGATGGTAGCCACGTCTTCGGGTCGCGCCTCCTGGGCTCCTGCGCCGGCGTGAGCCACTGCGAGGGTCGCTGCAGCTCCCAGCAGTCGGTATCTCATCGGTCCTGTCCTTTTCTTCCGAGGATGAGTTGCTCGTGTCGGCACCTCCCACCCCGACGGTCGATGGCCTTCGTCTCGGACTCAGTCCCGGTAGATGATGTCGACGAGCACCGGACGGTGATCAGAGGCGACCGGCTCGTCCAGCAATCGCTGCGAGACCACCTCGAAGCGATCGCGCGGCTGAAGGAGAACGAAGTCGATCTCGCGCTCTGGCCCGTACGACGGAAAGGTGAGGTGGTCAGCGCCCTTGCCGATGACCTCCCAGCCCTTCGACAGGTGGACCATTACCTCGGAGTCAGGGGTCGAGTTGAAGTCGCCGGCCAGGATCGTCGGGATCGTGTCTTCTCCGAGGAGGCTCTCCAGGGTCGTGGCCTGCGCGAGGCGCTCCACCGCGGTGCGGTAGAAGTGGATCCCCACGAGCCGAAGGCTGCGGCCCGTTGTCGGGGACCTGACGGTGGCGGTCAAGGCGGAGCGTGGTTCCGCTCCGTCGGGCAGTCGGTGGTTGGCCGACTCCGAGATCGGCCAGCGCGACAGGAGCGCCATGCCATACGCACCGCCCTGGTACGGCATGAACCGACCGAAGACGGCACGGAGGCCGGTGAGGCGCGCGAGCTCGGCGGCCTGATCCACGCCGTCCGTACGGGACGTGACGCTGTCGATCTCCTGAAGCGTCACAAGGTCGGGATCGACCTCGCTGATCAGGGCCGCGATCCGTTCGAGGTCGAGCCGATCATCCATTCCCTCCCCGTGGTGGATGTTGTAGGCCAGCACCCTCACCGTATCCGTCGGGGCATTCCCACGACATCCACCTGCAAGCAGAGCTAGACCGACCGCTGATATCGACCAAGCAACACGCATGACGATTGAGCTCGAGGAGGAGGGACTCGGCACCCTGTGCGAGCTAACGGCTTTCACGCGGCCATGCAACGCCAGTCTTCCCCCGAGGTGCGAGGTGGATCCGACGCCCCTTACCCTACAGGTCGGGCATCTCGCCTCCCTCAACGACGGCCAAAACCACAGCGAATGCGGCACCGTCGGCACTGGAGGTAAAACATTTATGACCGTCAATGATGTATGAATCGCCCTCATGAACGGCCGTTGTACTCATCATCGTCGGGATCGACTCATCATGTCCAACTATTGTATAGATTTGTCTCCAGGGCGTGCTCGGATGGTACCGAACGCCCGGTTCTTGGGTCGACGAAGTTGAAACCGCTGAGATTCGAGGGATGACATGCCGAACACCGAGACGTTGCTCGCGCTCGCCGAGATCTGCGCCGCGTTTGCAGGCTTCGCGGCGCTGGTCAGCGTGCTTCGCCGGGGAAGCGACCGATTCGCTGATGCCGTGCATGACCTCTTGCGGCTCCGGCTGGTGATCTCCAGCAGCGTGTCCGGTGTGGCCGCCGCCCTGATCCCCGTCGGCATCGCAGGCTATGGAATCGAGGCCGAGATCGCCTGGAGCGTGGCTGCGTTGGTCTTTCTGACCTTTGACAATGGGATCATCGTCTCGTTCCTCCGCGCCTACGAGCCCGTGCAGGGCACCTTCGCGCCGGATCGACTCGCCGTAGGTGTATTCATGTCGCTCGAGATGGTCGAGCAGGCCAGCCTGATTGCCGTGCTTTTCGGCTTCTCCTTCGGCAACGCCGCGGCCCTGTACGTTACCGCGCTGATCGCGAACATCTGCCAGGCCGGCTTCATCTTCGTCCGCTTCGTGGGATCGACCTTCCATCATGAGAACCAACTGATCGCGAGCTGGCCCGGTGAGCTCGGTGACTGAGACTCACGCCCCGTTCGCGTGCCTGCGTCGGAGCGCTCATCTTCCCTGGCGCGGTGTGCCCCCGGAGGGTGGACGGCCCGCGCGGGTTCGCCACCTTGCTGATGTTCGTTGCCCCCTCCAGGACGAGCCCATGACGGAATCCGAAGGAAAGCGCCTCGCAGCGCTGCCCGTCGCCCTGGCGGCGGTGGCCGGCCTGGCCTGGGCAGGGAGCAGAGGCGGGGCGGTCGTGGGGACCCTTCCGCTCTTCTGGCTATGTTCAGCGTTGGCCCTGGCCATTCAATGGGTCGCCTTCGTTCCGGCCTATCTGAAGGGCACGGAGCGCTTCTACGACCTGATCGGCAGCCTGACGTATCTGACGGTCACGGCGGCGGCGATCGCCCTCGGCCCGCCGGCCGACGAACGCTCCGTGCTTCTCGCCGCGCTCGAGACCGTGTGGGCCGCCCGTCTTGGAGCGTTCCTCTTCAAACGAATCCAGGCGCACGGATCAGACCGCCGCTTCGATGAGGTCAAGACTTCGTTCGCGCGCTTCTTCGTGGCCTGGACGCTTCAGGGTGTATGGGTCTGCTTCACGATGGGTGCCGCCCTGGCCGTCATCACGTCCGAGCGAACCGTGCCGATCGGTGCCTTCTTCTGGGTGGGGCTGGCCCTCTGGGCGGCAGGCTTCGGCATCGAAGTCGTGGCCGACCTCCAGAAGACCGTCTTCCGCTCCCGACCAGAGAACGAGGGGAGCTTCATCCACACCGGCCTGTGGGCCTGGTCTCGGCATCCGAACTACTTCGGGGAGATCGTACTCTGGACCGGGATCGCGGTCGTGGCGCTGCCCGTCCTCCAGGGATGGCAGTACGTGACGCTCCTCTCCCCGGTCTTCGTGACCCTGCTCCTGACACGTGGGAGCGGAATACCGCTGCTCGAAGAGCAGGCTGACGCCAGGTGGGGCGGCGACCCCGAGTACGAGGCATACAAGGCCTCGACTCCGGTGCTCGTCCCCCGTCGACCTGCCTGACCGAGCGCGAGTCCACGGCCCGGGTTCCGGGTCCGCAGACTACCTGGACGTTCGTTCCCCAGCCACCACGGACAGCACGACTCATGAGGATCTTCGCACTCGTCTTCGTCTTGACCTGGGCCGCGGCCGCTACCTCGTCGGGCCGGGTCGCCGCTCAGACCCCCCGCCTGCAACTCGAGCTCGAGGGTGGGCCAGCATGGCAGAGCTACAACGACGTGGAGATCCCGAACGACGGCACCGCCACCCGGTTTTCGCTCTCGGATCTCGCCGGTGGAGGCCCCTGGACCGCCGGCCGCCTGTATCTGACCTGGAATCTGTCGGAGCGCCACGGCGTTCGCCTCCTCCTGGCTCCCTTCCGCTTGAAGGGAGCGGGCGCCTCCCGCGCTCCGCTGAGCTTCGCGGGAGCGAGCTATCTCGCCGACGTGCCGGTCGAGGCCACGTACCAGTTCAACTCCTACCGGGTGTCATACCGCTGGCGCTTCCACGCCGGTGATCAGTCAGCAGCCTGGCTGGGGGTCACCGCCAAGGTGCGGGACGCATCGATCAGGCTGGCCCAAGGCCCCACGAGCAGCACCAAGGACGACCTCGGGTTCGTCCCGCTCATACACCTGGCCGGCGATTGGCGGCCGAGCCCGCGGTGGATTCTGTCCCTCGACGCGGACGCGCTCGCGGGTGGGCCGGGCCGCGCGGTGGACGCGTCGCTGAAGCTGGGTTTCGACCTGGACGATCGGTGGTCGATCCACGCCGGATACCGCACCGTCGAAGGCGGCGCTGATGTCGAATCCGTGTATGCCTTCGCATGGCTGCACTATGCAGTAGCCTCGGTCTCCTGGCGGTGGTAGGCCGCCCGCTGGTCAGGGTCTGGTATCGAGCGGTTCCCGACCACCGCCATGCGGGCCAGCCGCGGCAAACCGGGGGCAGAGACGTCGCGGGACCAAGGAGGCTCCGTTCCGCCGTCCCTCGAGATCAGCCACCGTCCGCCCGGACCCGGCGCTCCCGGTACCGGATGTCGCGCCCGTTACCATCGGTGGTCACACGGTACGCGAGGTAGCGCCGAGCCCGTTCTGCCGTTCGCCGGTCTGGCTCATGCTGGCCGCGGCGCTGTGCTCTGTTCAGGCAGATGATCGCTGGTCACGGCGGCAAGATCCGCGCGCCGTCACGATCGTGCCAACTCCGACGGATGGGGTTAGCGCATGCTCCCACCCTGCCCTACCTTGGCCCACCGCCATCCGGAGGTGAATCATGGAGCGTAGGGAGTTGCTCAGGATCCTCGGGTCGACTGCGGCGTTCGCCGGCTGGTCGCCCGCCAGGCTCGAGGGGCTGTTGGTCCCCGGCGGCACGGCCCGGTCACAGGTCTCCTTCTTCGACGCGACCGAGCGAGGGGCCCTCACGGCATTCGCGGACGCCGTGATCCCGGCTACCGACACACCCGGGGCGGTTGAGACCGGAAGCGTGGAGTTCGTCGAGCTCGTCGTGTCCCGCGTCTTCGACGTCGGGGAGCAGGGCCGGTTCAGGGCCGGTCTCGCCGAGCTGGACAGCCGAGCCCGAGAGGGCGGGGCACCCTCCTTCGAGGGATCGGGGCCGGAAGTCCGGACCCGGATCCTCGAAACCATGCAGGAAAAGGGCAGGCAAGCCGCCGAGGCCGCTCAGGAGCCGTCCGCTTCCTTCTTCCATACGGCACGCAATCTGGTCATGGAGGGCTACTACACCTCGGAGGTGGGAATGAAGGGGGAGCAGGGCTTCGTTCCGATCCCCGGACGGTACGACGGCTCCGTGCCGGTGGAGGAGGTGACGAAAGGAGGGGCCGATGGCTAGACGCAACGATTACGACGCCATCGTCGTGGGGTCCGGGATCACCGGCGGGTGGGCGGCCAAGGAGCTGACGGAGCGGGGACTGCGATCGCTCGTCCTGGAGGCTGGGGGACCGGTGGGACCCGCGGACTACGTCATGACCACGTACCCGTGGATGCTGGAGATGCGCGGCCGCCGGGATACGGAGCGCCAGTCCCGGGAGCGCCCGATCCAGAGCCAGTGCTACGCCTGCGACGCGTGGAGCGAGAAGTTCTTCGTGCGGGACGACGAGAACCCCTACACCACCACCGCCGGGAATCCGTTCTCGTGGATCCGGGCCCGGGGCGTGGGTGGGCGTTCCCTTCTGTGGGCCAGGCAGGTCTATCGGTGGAGCGACCTGGACTTCGAGGCCAACATGAAGGACGGCCACGGTGTAGACTGGCCGATCCGGTACGCCGACATCGAGCCGTGGTATGACCACGTGGAGCGGTTCATCGGGGTGTCCGGGAACCCCGAGGGCCTCGCCCACCTCCCCGACATGCAGTTCCTCCCCGGAATGCCACTGAACGCGGCGGAACGGCACGTTCGAGAGCGGCTACTCGAGGCGTACGGGGGGGACCGCGTGCTGACCATCGGCCGGTGCGCGATCCTGACCCGGACCCATGGGAGCCGTGCCGCCTGCCACTACTGTGGCACGTGCGAACGGGGCTGCAATACCCACTCGTACTTCAGCTCCCAGGCCGCCACCCTGCCTGCCGCCCTGGCCACCGGTCGAATGACGCTTCGACCCTGGAGCGTCGTGCACAGCGTAACATACGACGCCGGCTCGGGAAGAGCCTCGGGCGTCCGGGTGGTGGACGGCCAGACTCTGGAGGTCACGGAGTACACCGGCCGGGTCGTCCTTCTCTGCGCCTCGGCGCTGGAGTCCACCCGCATTCTGCTGAACTCCCGGTCCGACCGTTGGCCCGACGGCCTGGCCAACTCCTCGGGCCAGCTGGGCCGGAACCTCATGGACCACAGCATGGGGGGCGGGGCGTTTGCGGGTATTCCCGGCCTCGACCACCTGGGCATCTACGGACGGCGGCCCAACGGGATCTACCTGGCCCGCTTCATGAATCTCACGGAACGGGATCAGCACCCGGACTTCCTTCGTGGCTACGCGTACCAGGGAGGCGGGAGCCGGCCGGGATGGCGGCGCGGCCTGCCCATGGACGGATTCGGCGCGGGCTTCAAGCACTCCCTGCGCTCGCCCGGACCCTGGCAGATGAGCCTTTACGGCTTCGGTGAGATGCTCCCGCGGGAGTCGAGCTCGGTCTCGCTGGACCCCGACGGGGTCGACAAGTGGGGGATCCCGGTGCTGCGGATCGACTGTGCCTGGAGCGACAACGAGCGGAACATGTTGCGGCACATGTCGGTCCAGGCGGCAGAGATGTTGGAGGCCGCGGGGGGGCGCGACGTCGAGCCCTTCGTGGAGGACAACCCACCCGGACTGGGAATACACGAGATGGGCACGGCTCGGATGGGGAGGGACCCGCGGACGTCCGTCCTGAACGGCTGGAACCAGAGCTGGGACGTCGCCAACCTATTCGTGACCGACGGAGCGTGCATGACCTCAGCCGCCAATCAAAATCCCAGCGTCACGTACATGGCTCTCACCGCCCGGGCCGCGAACCACGCCGTGGACCTCATCGATCGGGGGGAGCTTTGATCGTGGACCGCAGGGAAGCGCTGAAGCGCCTGGGCGCCTACGCAGCCGTCGGTGCCCTGGGATGCAGCGGAGAGTCGGCGCCGGGCGATGCCGCGGCGCTCTCCGACACCGCGCCGGGGGCCGTGGCCGGCGCCGCCGGCAGGCAGGGGGGCCTGCTGGACGCCGTCGGTCTGCAGCTGTATACGATCCGGGGCGAGATGGAGGGCGGCGTGGAGGCCGCGCTGGAGCGGGTGGCCGCCATCGGCTACCGCACGGTGGAGTTCGCCGGATACTTCGGCCACTCGGCGTCGGAGATCCGCGGCATACTCGAGCGCACGGGACTCCGCTCTCCGGCGGCCCACGTGGCCCCCAGCCTCGAGGGAGACGCGTGGGCTGCGGTGGTCGAAGACACGCTCGAGGCGGGACACCGCTACGCCGTCCTGGCCTGGATACCTCCTGACGCTCGGGCAACCCTGGACGACTGGCGCCGATGGGCGGATCGCATGAACCGCGCCGGCGAGGTGGCCCGGGCCGCCGGGCTCCAGTTCGCCTATCACAACCACGACTTCGAGTTCCATGAGGTCGAAGGGGAGCTTCCTTTCGACGTGATATTCGGCCGAACCGATCCCGAGCTTGTCCGGATCGAGCTCGACGTCTACTGGATCACCCACGGCGGTGGTGACCCGGTCGCGGCCTTTCGGCGGTGGCCTGGCCGCGTCCCCATGATCCATGTCAAGGACCGCACGCCCACCGGTGAGATGGCCGACGTGGGGGCTGGTACCATCGACTGGCCGACCGTGCTCCGCGAGGCGGAGCGCGCCGGCGTCCGGTATCCCTTCGTGGAGCATGACCACCCCGACGGGCCGTACCGCTCCATCGAGGCGAGCTACCGCTACCTGGCCGCGGTGAGCCTGTGATCCGAACCGTTCCCGAGTTCCGCCCGGGAGCCCCTGTCGTACAAGGACTCCCGGCCAGTGCCCCGTCAGGGACTCGAACCCCGAACCTACTGATTAAGAGTTCGTTTCAGGGGGTTTCTGTGAGTTTCGCTCAGATCACATCCGGGGCTGTAAGTGTTGGGAATATGTCACTTACGCCCTTGCTGAAATCGCTGCTGTTCTTTTCCGTTTCGGACCGTTTCTCGGAGTTGGCACACAAATCGGCACACAATCGTGCAGGGCCGCCGCCCAAGTCTCGCCCGCCCAACGGGCGCGGCGTCCATTCGGCCGACACCCGGAAGGGGGGCGGTTCTGCTGGCGTCCGAGGTCGGCGAGCGTGGTGCACACCGCTGCGTCATGCGGAGCGAAGCGAGCGGAGCAGACGGAGCCGGCAACCTGCTGGACGGCGCCGTCAGCACTAGCTCGTTGCCATCGCAATCCGACCACGGAGCCACTCAGTGAGTGCCATCCATATCGTCCGCTCGAGCCTGAACCAGCCCGCGTGATCCCGATTGCCCATGAATGGGGCGATGACGACGAGGTTCGACCGGCTGTCGGCCGGAACCAGCTGCCCGCTGTGAAAGTGAGCGCTGCGGACCTTGCTGTACACCTCCCGTATGATGCCCGGGTCGGCGTCGGGAACCGTTTCTCTGACTAGATCCTCCACTGCGTCCCGGGCCGAACCGCCGCTCCCTTGGCTCAGTGCGTCAAGGGCAGCGATCTCGTAGGCGAGGCGGAGCGTCACCATGCGTCGACCGGACACGAGCGCGATACGGTAAAGCCGGGCAGTGTTCATGAAACGCTTTCGATCAACGAGCGAGACCCTTTCAAGGCCCTCCAATAGCTCGGCAGTATCGTGCCACACGCCCAGGGTCTCCCGGCCAATCGTGTGACCCGGCGCCGAGGTCAATTCATCCCCGCGAACGCAGAGGGCACCTCGCTCATGGGAGGGTGGTGGGGTGGGCATCTCCATTGGAGTCTCGTCGGACTTGAACGCATGTCGCGTCCGAACCGTCGAGTTGTCTGTGCCGTAGCCCCATTGGTGGACGTGGTCGAAGCGATAGAAGCCGACTCCAAGAATCGCCCCAAGGGCCGTCATGAAATCGGTCGCGCGTGCCGCGGCCAACGTGGTCGCCCGGGGCTGGTCCGCCGCATCAACGTGGAAGCTGAGCAGGACGGCGTGTTCCACAGGAATCCGGAGGTCGACATCGTTGGGACTCACCTGCGCGAGTCGGTGCCCTCCAAACCGGTACTCGCCGACCAGGGGCGAGCCCACATACGCAAAGAGCTCATTTTGAAAGAATCGCTGCACGCGATCTGCCCGTGCGTCGGCGATGGCCTGTCGGACGAGTTGCTCAAGGGGAGACCGCCAGTCGTCCGGCGAATCCGATTCTGCAACGAGCTTCAAGAGTGACCCGTGCTGCTTCCACCGGACGGTGAACCGTATCGGGACCAAGTCGTGGTGCCCGAAGTCTAGGAGCAGGGTGCACGACTCCTCGGCAAAGTCTCCCGTCTCGTCGAGAGCGATCCTGACGTTCGACTGGTAGGGCAGGCGCACCCGAAGGTGATCCAAGAACAACTGGATCTTGTCCTGAGGCACATCTTCCAGGTCGATCTGCATCAAATGGCCGGGTGCCGCTTGTTCAGTAGGTGTCCCACGTGGCTCGGTGACAGCGGACTGTGTACTCAGGAGCCAACATAGGGAACGCAGGCAGCACGTGCGTCGTTTAGGTGACCTGCGCGCTGGGCGCTGAGCCGCCGTGCACTGGTGGGCACACAGTGCCCCCAGAACGTCCTAGCCTTCACTAGCTGAGACGACATACCCGGAGAGATCTGATCCCCAGCCGTCGACATACTGTACGGCCCCGTCCTCGCGCACGGAGAACTTCCAGAAATGTCGCTCAGTGCACCCCGCGATACAGTCGCCCCACCCGACGCTAAACGTGAGCAACCAGCCAGCCGAGCTGTCCTCGAGGACGATATCCGCGCCGTCCCCGCCTCTCGTGTTGGGATAGCTCTCGAGTACACCGGTCACCGCCTCGAAGCGAGCACCCAAGCCTTGGACATTGAGGGGGAGTCCGGCCTCGAGTAGCACAAAGCCCTCTCCAGCCCCAGAGGAGCGGTAGGAGACTAGATCCGCCTCATACCGCGCCATGAGGCTATCGACCTGTTGATTCCCTGTGATGTGCCTCCCCAGACGCCACTCGCTCACCCAAGGCACGCTCTCATCCACGGTAAGGACGAATTGGTGCAACTCTGGCCGCGGGAACGTGTGGATGCGGTAGACATCAATCACCGTGTCGCGCGCCGGCTGCGCCGCTGCATGATATAGCCATGCGAGAGGTGCTAGCTTGAGCTCGACCCCCCCTTCCGGAATCTCGATCGGGCGATCTCGGAGCGGACCCTCGGCCTGGTATTCCCGGAGCAGCAGCCGCATCGCATCGAGCCGGAATGCGTCGGATACCTCCGCAGGAAGCGGAGGCGGCTCAGGCCCGAGCATCCCACTGCCATCGTCGCAAGATAAAAGCACTAACGGCGCGACTAGCGCAGCGGCAACTGACCGAACCAACATCCTGGCTCCGTGGATGAAATCCGGGGGGCAGGGTATCCTACACCGACGTGAGGCTTCCGTTCGGTCTCAGTGCAGGTGAACACAGCAGCCCGAGCCGCGAGTCCAGTGTTATCCGCTGGCGCCGCCGCCGGCACGCCAGGCTCATGCACCTCCCCCGGATGTCACGACCTTGTGCTCCCTCCATCTGCTCCGCAGTCGAGAGTCCACGACGGTACGTGGCCACCGGAGACGTGGGACCCGGGTCAACTGTCTGTCGGAGGAATAGGCGTCAAACCCGAACTGCAAGCCTCACTCCGACGACGCAGCGTCGTCCTCCTCACGTTCCGCGGCTACGCAGCTGTCGACTTGGGGTGACCTACCCAGCTCCCCCCCACTCCCGAGGCTCCAGCGCAGGCCCGCCAGCAGACTCTGATAATTGATCTCTTCCATCCCATCAAACCACGGGCCAAGAATGCCCTCGATGGCCAACGCACCGGCTCGCGAGAATGCCTCCGCCGAAGCTGTGTCAGGCACCGCCGCCATTAAGAGACCTGCGAACCCCGCTTCGGCTTCCGAGTGCTGGTGAAAGGACACCCACTCTCCCTGATTTGGGCGAGGCGCCAGGGCGAGCATGCGCCATCTGAAGAGGCTGAGGCATGATGCGACGGTGCGGCTGACTAGCCGCCAAGGGTCCTCATCGGTGGTTTGACCGGAGCGGATTGTATCCAGTGCTGCCAACGCTTCTTCGTGGTCGGCTTCGACATCGCGCTGCCAAGCCGTGATGATCCGGTCCGCGAGGTAGTTCCATTCCAGGAGGTACGTTGGCCCCTCCGCCGCGGCCGTCTCTTCGACATAGAGTCTCTAGGTCGCCGTCCACTCCTTCCAGACACTTTCGGCCGGCCCCACGGTCAATCGGTTCTGGCTGCGCACCAGCGGCATCCGCAGAACGAGCGGCTCCTCCGATGCGATCTCCAGCCAGCGTTCGGCGCCGTAATGGGCGGCGTGCAGCCCGAGGGCCTTGAATCGCTTGGCCGAGCGGTCGATGAGGGCGTCGGCGCCGAATCTCTGCACGAAGCGCCGTAGCTCCCCCTTCGAAGGACCGCGCACCTTGAAGTCCACGAAGTGGACGTCAATGCGCCTCTCCTTGAAGAAGCGGATGGCCTTTCGGGTGTCGGCGTCGTTCTTCACGCCGAAGATCTGGACGTCCATGAGGGGAACATCATAGCCCCCTGCTTCCTTGTCACTCCACCCGGATCGACTCCACGGGGTCGACGGCCGTGGCCCGGCGGGCCGGG
>JARRLD010000129.1:21764-22288 GCA_037387345.1 Gemmatimonadota bacterium | reverse complement strand
TCGGCTTCGGCGGTCGGACTGTGGCAGTTCATGGGCCCCACCGCCCAGGAGTACGGCCTGCGTGTGGACGAGTGGGTGGACGAGCGTCGTGATCCGGTGAAGGCGACGGATGCCGCCCTGGATTACCTGCTCTGGCTCCACGACTACTTCGGGTCCTGGTATCTGGCGGCGGCGGCCTACAACGCCGGACCGAGCCGCGTGGAACGTGTGCTGAACCGGCATGCGGAGGGGCGTCGGGGGGAGGAGGACCTCTACTGGGAGGTGCTGGATTACCTGCCCCGGGAGACGCGGGAATACGTGCCCAGGATGGTGGCTGCAGCTCTGCTCGCGAAGGATGCCCGGGAAGAGGGCTTCGATGTCCAGGCGCGTAGGCCGTTCGAGTTCGACCTGGTGTTCGTTCCCGGAACCACGTCTCTCGCCCGTATCGCGCGCGCGCTCGACGTGGATATAGGGGTGATTCGGGCCCTCAACCCTCAGCTGCTGAGGGGCGTGACGCCGCCGCGCGAAATCTATGCGGTGCGCGT
>JARRLD010000129.1:0-21750 GCA_037387345.1 Gemmatimonadota bacterium | reverse complement strand
GTGGGTGACTCACCGCAGGTCGTGGCATCCATGGGACAGAGGACCATCCGCCGGACCGACTAGACCTCCGGCGGCCCCTGCGGGTCCTCAGCGGTATCGGGAAGGGGCGGGCCCCATCGGGTCCGCCCCTCCTGCTCGTCTCGAGCCGACGCCACGATGCGCCACAGGATGTCCCTGACGGCCTCCTCGTCAACCCCCAGCTCCCTCGCCAGCTCGGCAGCACGCCGAACGACCTTCGCCTCCTGGGGGGGATCCAGCACCGGAAGCCCCTGGGCGACCTTGGCGCGTCCGATGGCGAGCACCAGGGCACGCCGCTCGCCGATGAGCCGGACCAGGGCCTCGTCGACCTGCTGAATGCGAGAGCGGAGCGCCTCGAGATCCCCTTGCTGCTCCGTCATGTCACCCTCTCGAGTTCCCCGTCGAGGTCGAAGTAGGCTGCCTGGTGCCCCGAATCCTGGGGTTTCGTGGCGAGGCTGACCAGGATAAGCACGGGGACGTGGACCAGGAGGCCCAGGATCCCCTCGTGCATGCCGAAGGGCTTGAGCTCGGGCAGGAAGTAGAAGAAGCCCGCCGTCGCCCAACCTGCGATCAGGCCGGCCACCACCCCCGCGGTGGTAGCCCGTCGCCAATACAGGGCCGCGAGGACCGGGGGCGCAAGTTGCGACACGATCCCGTAGGCAGTAGCGAGGAGCTGCACGAGCGAGGAGCTCTCATCGAGCGCGAACAGGAAGGCCGTTGCCCCGGTGAGCAGGACGAGGACGCGCATGAGCAACGTCTGGTGACGGTCGTCCAGGGTCACGAAGCGGGACACGCCGTCCTCCACCACGATCGACGCGGAGGCGTGCAGCAGAGCGTCGCCCGTGGACATGGAGGCCGACAGGGCACCGGCGCAGAACAGCCCGACCACCAGCGCCGGCAGGTCGGTCCTGAGGATCATGAAGGGCAGGATGAAGTCCGCGCTCGGCGGCGTCTCGGGGAAGAGCACGCCACTGAAGCCGATGAGGAACACCGGGATCAGGAACAGCTGGAACGTCGGGAACAGGATGACGGTGCGGCGAAGGGTTCGATCGTCTTTGGCCGTGTACGCCTTCATGAAGAGGTGCGGCCACATCATCAGCCCCACCACGCTGACCAGGATGTACGTGGAGTAGGAGCCCCAGCTCCACGGCTCACCGGCCGCGTCGAGCCCGGGGGGGACGAGCAGCTCCGGCCGGGCCCGGACGATCTCCTCGAACATGGGACCGACCCCGCCGTACAGGCGGAAGGGGAGATAGATGCCCAGGGTCCAGGCGATCACGACCATGAAGATGCCCTGGAACGTGTTCGTCCATCCCACAGCCATCACACCCGAAGCCAGGACGTAGATGACCACGATACCGTACGCCACGAGGGATCCCAGCCAGAGGGGGACGTGCCCGTCGGTCACGGCGTCGATGACGATCCCGGCGCCGCGAATCTGGATGGTGATGTAGGGCACGAACGCGACCAGGCTCATGAGGGCGATGAGCGCGGACAGCGTGCGGGAGGGAAACCGTCCGGTAATGAACTGGGCCTGGGTCACGTGCCCGAGCTTTCGTCCCAGCTTGGCGATCCTCGGCCCCATCCAGTAGAAGGGGGCCATCCCCAGCGCCCCGTAGGCCAGGATGTAGAAGGCCGCCGCTCCTCTCGAGTACACCCACCCCGGACCACCGAGGAAGGCAAAGGAGCTGAAGACCGTGGCTCCCGTCACGAAGTACATGACCAGGAGTCCGAAGCTCCGGTCCCCTGCCACGTAGCCCGCCACCGAGTGGGAAGCCCGTCTTCCTGCCAGGAGGCCGATGACCAGCGTGACGAGGAGGTATGCTCCGATGATGGCCGTGATGAGCACCCACCGTTCCATCACGCGTCTCCCCTGGGACGGTGGCGTCGCTCCACGCGGTCGAGGGCGTACAGCACCGGCATCACGCCGGCGATCCAGGCCGCGACCCAGAAGAAGGCGAAGGGGAGCCCGAACACCAGCGGGCGGATGCGGGCGAAGGGAACGAGGCCCGGCCAGGTCACGGCGATCAGGGCCACCAGGAGATAGGCGCCGACCAGGGCTCGTGCCGTGCGCAGCTTCATGGCCCGACCCCCTCCCCGTCCCCGTGGAAACGCCGGATCAGCTCCGGAGATACGCGGGTCCCGTACGGAGTAGCGCCGCTCAGCTTGGAGAAGTAGCGGTAGGCTGCCTCTGACGCGGCTTCCACCACCGCCCCACCGTTCCCTCCGTAGTTGGACATGACGGAGAGGACGTAGGGTCTCCCGGGGAGGTCGACCAGCGCCCATACCGTGGCCACGCCCGTGATCCCGCCTGGCTTGAACGCGATGGGGATGCTGCGGGGCACGGGGGTGCGCACGGGCCCGGACTTGTCGATCTCCAGAATCTCCCGTACGCGGGCGCATCGCTCGGAGCTCATGGGCAGGTCACAGGACTCGATCTTCTGCATGATCTTGGCAGCATCCCGAGGCGTGGACAGGTTCTCGTTTCCACGGGCCGATGCCTCCTCCCGGATCATCTTGCGCTGCAGCTTCGTGGACGTCGCGCCCAGGGAGGCGGACAGGGCGTTGATGGCCTCCATGCCCAGCTCGTCGATGAGCACGTTGGTGGCCGTGTTGTCGGAGTACACGATCATGTAGATGGCGTAGTCCTCGAGCGACAGCGTCGACCCTCCGTCGGTGAGGAGGCGCAGCACGCCGCTGCCCCCGGTGCGCACCTGGTCGGTCATCTCGACCCGTCGGCGCAGGATGGCGGGGTCGTCCTCCGCCCGTCGGAACAACTCGAGCAGGATGGGGATCTTGATGGCGCTGGCCTGGGGGAAGACCAGATCGCCGGCGACGTCGAAGGTGTCTCCGTCCACCAGATCGACCACACGCATCCCCGCCACGCCGTCGTAGCTCCAGGCGATCGACTCCAGCTCCTCCTGGAACTTCTGGCGGAGTATGCTCCGGTGCGTCTCCTGACCTGTGACGAAGCCGTGGAAGGCGAGGGAGCCGACGAGGGCCAGGATGACAGAGCGGAGACGCATCGGTTCCTCCGGTTGGTGGGGGCGCTATGGTAGCGGAGACGGTGCCACGGGTCGAGCCGCACGTCGGTGGAGGGAAGCCTCCACCCGCTCACTACCGTCCCTTGAACTCGGGCCTGCGCTTCTCTACGAAGGCGCGGACCCCCTCCCTCCCGTCGTCGCTGGCGAAGGCGGTGAGGAAGAGCTCCATCTCGTGGCGAAGGCCTTCGCTCATCGGCATCTCGAAGGCGGCGTTCACGGCCCGCTTTGCCAACCTCAGCGAGACCACGCTCCACCGGGCCATGCGCCCCCCGAGCTCGAGCGCCCGCTCCAGGTGCCGGCCTTCCTCGGTGAGGACGTCCACCAACCCGATGCGATACGCCTCGTCCGCCTCCACGAAATCACCGGTACAGGAGATGAGCATGGCGTGGCCCCGCCCGACCAGGCGGGCCAGCCTCTGCGTGCCCCCTCCTCCCGGAATCAGACCGATGCGAACCTCCGCCTGGCTGAACCGGGCCGTGGAGTCCGCCACACGGACGTCGCACGCCAGAGCGAGCTCCGAGCCTCCCCCGATGCAGAAGCCGTGCACGGCCGCGATCACCGGCTTGGGGAACTCCGCGACGGTTTCGTAGATGCGCCTCCGCTGATACACCGCGCGCTGCTCCTCGGGTGTCCGAGCCGCGAACTCGGTGATGTCCGCTCCGGCCACGAAGGCCTTGTCGCCGGCGCCGTGCACGACCACGACCTTCACGGCGTCGTCCGATTCGAGCGCATCGAACGTCTCCATCAGGACCCGACGCAGCTCGGCGTTGAGGGCGTTCAGCTTGTCCGGCCGGTTGAGGGTGACCCTGGCGACGCCGTCGGCGCGCTTCTCCACGAGCACCAGCGAAGGATCGGTCACGCGTCGCTCCAGTCGTAGAACCCCCGGCCCGTCTTCTTCCCCAGCCTGCCTTCGGCCACCATCCGCCGGAGGAGCTCGGGAGGGCGGAACGCCTCCGAGCCCAGGGTCTCGTGCAGGTATTCGGCGATGCCCAGGCGAACGTCCAGGCCCACCAGGTCGGTGAGCTTCAGGGGACCCATGGGGTGTCGGTACCCGAGCTCCATGGCTTTGTCGATGTCCTCCGGCTTGGCCACGTCCTCCTCCACCATGCGGATGGCCTCCATGCCCAGCACGATGCCCAGCCTGGACGAGGCGAACCCCGGAGCGTCCCGTACGATCACCGGCTCCTTGCCCAGCCTGCGGACGAAGGCGACGGCCGCGTCGGTGGTGGCCTGGGACGTCGCGGGCCCCCACACGACCTCGACGAGCTTCATGAGGTGGACGGGGTTGAAGAAATGGAGCCCGATGAACCTCCCGGGATCCGGGAGTCCGGCGGCAATCTTCTCGATGGACAGCGACGACGTGTTCGTGGCCAGGAAGGCGTGGGCAGGAGCGTGGGCGGCGACCTCGGCGAAGATGGCGATCTTGAGGTCGAGGGATTCCGGTGCGGCCTCCACCACGAGATCCGCCCCCGCCACGGCATCGGCCACGTCGGTTGCCGCGCGGATGAGATCGAGGGCCTCGTCCCGCTCCTGCGCGGTGACCTTCGCCAGCTCGACCCCTTTGTCGAGGTTGCGCCGGATCCGTCCCAGCGCCCCCTCCACGGCATCTTCCGCGATGTCCTGAAGGCGAACCTGGCACCCTGCGGCGGCGCACACGTGGGCGATTCCGTGGCCCATGGTGCCCGCGCCCAGAACGGCCACCGTGGAAATGTCGTTCATACGGCCTCCAGGAGCGTGGCGATGCCCTGTCCCACTCCGATGCACATGGTGGCCAGGCCCCGCGACGAGTCCCTCTTCCTCATCTCGTGGAGGAGGGTGACCAGGATCCGGGCACCGGAGCAGCCCACGGGGTGTCCCAGAGCGATGGCGCCTCCGTTCACGTTTACCCGGGCCGGGTCGAGCCCGATCTGACGAATGCAGGGGATGGACTGGGCCGCGAAGGCCTCGTTGAGCTCCACGAGGTCGAGGTCCTCCACGCTCCACCCGGCCCTGGCCAGGGCCATCTGCGTCGCCGGCACCGGACCGATCCCCATGCGGTGCGGCTCCACGCCGGCAACGGCGCCCGCCACGACACGCGCCATGGGGCTCAGCCCCGATTCCCGACCCCGCTCCGCGCTGACCACCAGAAGGGCGGCGGCGCCGTCGTTGATGCCCGAGGAGTTCCCCGCCGTCACCGTGCCGTCCTTCTTGAACACCGGGCGCAGCCTGGCGAGGGACGCCTCATCCGAGTCGGGCCGGGGATGCTCGTCGGTGTCCACCACCACAGGGTCCCCCTTCCGCCGGGGCACGCTCACCGGGACGATCTCGTCGTCGAACCGGTTCTGCGCCATCGCCTGGGCGCAGCGCCGCTGGCTCTCCAGGGCGAACGCGTCCTGCTCGTCCCGTGTGATCCCGTGGTCCTCGGCCACAACCTCTGCCGTCTCCCCCAGGCCTATGGTCCATTCCGGCGAAAACGCGGGGTTGGGGAACCGCCAACCCAGCACGGTGTCGGCGACCGCGGGATTGCCCCGTGCGTATCCCCGCTCCGGTTTGAGCATGACGTAGGGAGCCCGGCTCATGCTCTCCACCCCGCCGGCGATGAACACGTCACCTTCGTCGGCAGCGATAGCGTGCGCCGCAGACAGCACGGCCTGCATCCCCGAGCCACACAGCCGATTGATGGTCTGCCCCGGCACCTCGACGGGCATGCCTGCCCTCAGCACCGCCATCCGGGCCACGTTGCGGTTGTCCTCTCCCGCCTGGTTGATGCACCCGAATATCACGTCGTCGACAGCGGCGGGATCGACATCCGCGCGCTTCAGCAGCGCCTCGATGGTGAGAGCGGCGAGGTCGTCCGGCCGAACCGTGGCCAGTGCTCCCCCATGGCGCCCGATGGGCGTGCGCACGCCGTCGACGATCCAGGCCTCCCTCATGCTTGCCTCCTATCGGTCCATCGCCACCCAGACGCTCTTCACCTGGGTGTACTTCTCCAGGGCGGACTCCCAGCCGAGATCGCGTCCGAACCCACTCTGCTTGTATCCGGAGAGCCCGAATCGTATTGATTGTAGGTGTTGACCCATACGGTTCCGGCCTTCAGCTCCGTCGCCATGCGGTGGGCCTTTCCGATGTCACGGGTCCACACCCCGGCCGCCAGCCCGTAGATGGTGCCGTTGGCCTTTTCGATGGCGTCTTCCATGTCCTCGAAGGGAAGGACTGCGGCCACCGGCCCGAAGATCTCTTCCTGGGCGATGGTCATCTCCGGCTCGACGTCCGCAAAGACCGTGGCGGTAACGAAGTTGCCCCTCCCGTCCACGGTGGTGCGCTGGCCTCCGGCCACGAGCCGGGCTCCCTCGGACCGGCCCGCCTCGATGTAGGCCATCACCCGCTCCAGCTGCTCCTCGGAGACGATGGCGCCCAGGCGGGTGGAGGACTCCATGGGGTCTCCCACGGCCATCTGGCCTGCGCGGCCTGCCAGCTGGTCGACGAAGTCGTCGTAGACGGACCGCTCGACGAGGATTCTCGAGCCCGCGGCGCACACCTCCCCCTTCCCATAGAAGATCCCCGTGGACGCCCCGCGCACCGCGTTCTTCAGGTCCGCATCCGCAAACACCACGTTCGGCGATTTCCCGCCCAGCTCCAGCGACACCTTCTTGAGGGTGTCGGCCGCATCCCTCATGACGGTCTTGCCCACCTCCGTCGACCCCGTGAAGGCGATGGCGTCCACCCCCGGGTGGCGGACCAGGGCCGCCCCGGCCGTGGGTCCGAACCCGGGCACCACGTTCAGGGCTCCTTCCGGGAAGCCGACCTCCGCTGCCAGCTCACCCAGGCGCAGCGCCGTGAGGGGAGTCTGTTCGGCGGGCTTCAGCACCACCGCATTCCCGGTCGCCAGCGCCGGAGCCACTTTCCACGCCGCCAGGGAAAGGGGGAAGTTCCACGGCGTGATCACGCCCACGACGCCCACGGGCTCACGCAGCGTGTAGTTGAAGAACGGACCTGCCACGGGGATCGTGCTCCCCCCCACCTTGTCGGCCATGCCCGCGAAATAGCGGAAGTTCTCGACCACGCTGGGCAGATCCACCTTCCGCGACTCGAAGAAGGTCTTGCCGTTGTCGGCGGTCTCCACGGTGGCGAGCTCGTCTGCGTGGGCTTCCAGGGCGTCGGCGAGCTTCCAGAGGAGCTCGGCTCGTCGGTGGGGGTTCATGCGACCCCACCGCGATCCCCTGACGGCCTCGCAGGCTGCCGCGACGGCCCGGTCCACGTCCTCGGCCCGGGCCTCGGCCACGCGGGTGATGAGGTCACCCGTGGCCGGATTGACCGTGGGAAACGTGGCGCCCGACTGGGCGTCGACCCATTCGTTGGCGATCCAGAGGCGGTGACGGATGGCGTCGGTCATGGTGGGGAAGGTCCGGGTTGGTCTGGTGGGCTGAACCGTCCGAAACGGCGACGGGGTCCGGATTGCGGACCCCGTCGGTGTGCTCGATGCGGCTCAACGCCCCTTGAACTGGGCTTCTCGCTTCTCCACATAGGCGGCGAGGCCCTCCTTGGCATCCTCGCTCGCGAAGAGCTGCTGCTGGAGCTCCCGCTCCAGGGTCAGGGCCAGCTCGAAGGGGAGCTCGGCGCCCGTCTGGACCGAGCGTTTGATCAGGCCCACCGCCTTCGTGGCCTTGGCCGGCGTGGTGAACCTTGCCGCGTACTCCAGGACCTTGGCCACGAAGTCGTCCCGGTCGTCGGCGTCGATCACGGTGTTCACGAGACCGAGATCGTGGGCCGTTTCGAAGTCGAAGACCCTTCCTTCCGCCATGAGCTCGATGGCTTTCGCCTTGCCCACGATGCGCACCAGTCGCTGCGTTCCGCCGGTACCGGGCAGCACTCCGAGGGAGACCTCCGGGAGCCCGACCTTCCCGGCACCCTTCCAGGCGATGCGGATGTCGGTCGCCATGGCAATCTCCAGGCCCCCGCCCACCGTATGCCCGTTGAGGGCGCCGATGACGAGCTTCGGCGTGTGCTCGAGGCGGTTGAGCGTCTCGTTGGCGTGCAGGCAGAAGCAGTACTTGAAGCCGGGTGTCACCGTATTGAGCATGCCGATGTTGGCACCCGCACAGAAGAACTTGTCGCCGGCCCCGATGATGACGATCACTTCGATGTGGTCGGCGAAGCGGGCCCGGATGATGGCGGCGTCGAGCTGGGCCATCATCTCATGCGTGTAGGTGTTGGCAGGGGGATCGTCGAGGGTGACGATGGCGATCTTGTCCTGCTCCTCGTAGCGGACCAATACCTTCTCGGACATCGGAGCTTCCTGGTTGCCTGGGTTGGAAGGGATCGCGGGATCAGCCGGCAAAGCTTAGGAGTGGCCGGGAGCCCGGGTCAAGCCGTGCCTGGCGCCCAGGCGTCCCTCGTGCGATCGTTGAAGCAAATGATGTACTCGCGTACCCCCCGGACCATGCCCGTTCCCCTTCCGGCCCCCGGTCGGCTCGGGGTCGTGCTCGTCCTGCTCCTCTCGCCGTGGCTGGCCGCCTGCGAGGATGCGCCTACCGACCCCCTGACGGGCCTGGTGGCCGAGGAGTCCCACGCCGCCCTGGCCCTGGGCGTCGACCTTCCGAGCCCGGTGAGCATGGCCGGCAGTCTCGAGGGGATGGAACGGGAGGTCGCCACCTGGCGCGCCTCGTGGGAAGTGGAGACCGAGCTGGGCATGGCTGCCAGGGATCCTCTCTATCTGCCCCTGGCGAGGGCTCTCGCCGGCGAGCTGCACGAAGAGGACCTTGGACCGCTCACGTCCCGCCTGGACGATGGGCTGGTGTGGGCCCGTGGCCTTCCCCTGCAGGGACTTCCGGACCACATCGCGGCGCAGGTCACGACCGCCCTGGCGCATGGTGCCGCGGCGAGGGCCGCCCTCGAGTCGGGTGACCGGATCCGGGCGATCGAGCGGCTCCTCAGGGGCGCGGATGCGCTTCGTATGACCGGTCCCCCGGCTGTCGCCGGCGCCCTCGTCGCGAAGGCGGAGAACCTCCTGGGAAGGGTTTCCGAGGACGATCCGTATACGGATCAGGACCTCGAGCGGGTGAGACGGCTGGTGCGCGGAGGGCGGTATGCGCTGGAGAAGGGTGATTGGGCGCGCGCCATCCGAAGGGCTTACTACGCTACGGGGATTCTGGAGGGCAACGACTGACCCCCGGAGGAGCTCCATGATTCGCCGACCCACCGCTGTGGCCGCCGTCCTGGCCGTGACCCTCGGCGGCGTGGCTCCGGCCCTCGCCGCCCAGGCGTCCGGGCCGGTCTTTCGTGTACCGGTCACGGGCGTGATCGAGCTGGGCCTGGCACCGTTCCTCGAGCGGAGCCTCGACGAAGCCGCCAGCGCCGGCGCGGGAATCGTCATTCTGGACATCGACACCCCCGGGGGCCGGGTGGACGCCGCCGAGCGCATCGCCGACGCGCTCGGGGATTCGCCGGTCCCGGTGTACGCCTTCGTCAACCGACGGGCCTTCTCGGCGGGGGCTCTCATCTCGCTGGCCACCCAAGGCATCTTCATGCGACCCGGCTCGGTCATCGGCGCCGTAACCCCGGTGGATGGCCAGGGGCACAAGGCGTCGGAGAAGATCGTCTCCGCCATGCGCAGCGAGATGCGCGCGCTCGCAGAAGCCCGGGGGCTGGATCCGCAGGTGGCGGAGTCCATGGTGGACGAGGATATCGAGATCCCCGGCGTGGTGGAGGCCGGGAAGCTGCTCACGCTCACCACCGAGGAGGCGGTGGAGCTGGGCTATGCCACCGAGGTCGACGACTTGCAGGCCCTGGTCGCGGCCCTGGGCCACGCGGACGCGGAGGTCGTGGACATGCAGGTGAACTGGGCGGAGCGCATCGTGCGCTTTCTGTCCAACCCCGTCGTCGCGCCCTTCCTGCTGTCCCTGGGGTTCCTCGGACTCCTGGCGGAGATCAAGACCCCGACGTTCGGGATGGCCGGCGCGGCGGGCCTCATCGCGCTTTCGCTGTTCTTCGGCTCCCATCTCATCATCGGTCTGGCGGGGCTGGGGGACGTCATCGTGTTCGGCGTCGGCCTCGTCCTCGTCGGGGTGGAGGTGTTCGTCATTCCGGGCTTCGGGCTCTTCGGAATCCTGGGTGGCGTGGCGATTCTGGGCGGGCTGTACATGAGCCTGCTCGGAGGCCTTCCCACGGCGCCGGATTTCACGCGGGCAGGGATGGTGATGACGACGACGGTCCTCATCCTCCTCGTGTCCGCCTGGGTCCTGATCCGCTCCCTGCCCGGAAGCTCGCGTCTGGCCAGGAGCGGGATCTTCCTCCTGTCCCGCACCGATCGGGAAACGGGATACGAGTCGGCTCCCAACCGGCGAGAGCTCGTCGGGAGGGACGGAACCGCCATCACCGATCTGCGTCCTTCGGGAACCGCCCTCTTCGGTGAGGAGCGGATCGACGTCGTGTCGGAATCGGAGTGGATTCAGGCCGGGACACCGGTCCGGGTCGTCAGCGCCGAGGGGTACCGCCACGTCGTCCGACCGGTGCCCCAGGTCGAGGACGGCGAATAGACCCTGGGCGCCGAATGCGCCGGGGTCCGATCGATACTCGCATCCGCTAGGAGCGGACCAAATGGAAGAACTGATCATCGCCAACGGGGTCTTCCTCGTCCTGGCGTTCTTCGTCGTCCTCGTCATCGTCTGGGCCATTCCCGTGCGGCTGTGGATCGAGGCGATCTCCGCCGGGGTTCGCGTGGGCATCGGCTCCCTGGTGGGGATGCGGCTACGCAAGGTCTCGCCTCCCGCGGTGGTCCGGCCGCTCATCACGGCCACGAAGGCAGGGCTCGACCTGGACACCGACTCTCTGGAGGCCCACTACCTGGCCGGGGGACGCGTGGACCGGGTCGTGGGGGCGCTCATCAGCGCCGACAAGGCCAATATCGATCTGACCTTCAATCAGGCGGCCGCCATCGACCTGGCCGGACGGGATGTCTTCGAGGCCGTCCAGGTGTCGGTCAACCCCAAGGTCATCAACACGCCCAAGGTGGCGGCGATGGCCAAGGACGGCATCCAGCTCATTGCCGTGGCCCGTGTGACCGTGCGTGCGAACATCAACCGCCTGGTGGGCGGTGCCGGGGAGGAGACGATCCTGGCGCGGGTGGGTGAGGGAATCGTTTCCACCATCGGTTCGGCCGACTCTCACAAGGCCGTCCTCGAGAATCCGGACAACATCTCCAAGACGGTCCTGGCCAAGGGACTCGACTCGGGAACGGCCTTCGAGATCCTCTCCATCGACATCGCGGACGTCGACGTGGGCAAGAACATCGGCGCGGAGCTGCAGACCGACCAGGCCGAGGCGGACAAGCGCGTGGCGCAGGCCCGTGCCGAGGAGCGACGGGCCATGGCCGTCGCCCAGGAGCAGGAGATGCGGGCCCGTGTCGAGGAGATGAAGGCTGAGGTGGTGAAGGCGGAGGCGCAGGTGCCTCTGGCCCTCGCCGAGGCCTTCCGCAGCGGCAACCTCGGGGTCATGGACTATGTGCGGTTCCGCAACGTTCAGGCCGACACGGAGATGCGGAAGGCCATCGCCGGACCGGAGGGCGGCGGCTCGAACAACGAATCCGACTGACGCGGCTCGAACAACGAATCCGACTGACCGGGGCACACATGGAGCAGCTGGTTCTCGTCCTGATCATCCTCGGATTCTCCATCCTCGAGGCCGTCTCCCGTCGGAGAAAGCAGGGACAGGGAGGGGCGGAGACCGAAGCTTCTCCCGTTCCGGGCCAGTGGGACGAGGGGGCGCGGCCGGAAGCCCGGCCGCGTCCGCTTCCCTCCTACGACGACGATCCGTCCTTCGACGACGCCGTGGAGGGGCATGCGAGGACCCGGACCGAGGAGGACTTCCACGTTCGCGTCGGGGAGGGGACGACCCGTGCTCCCCGGTCGTCGGAAGATCTCATCCCCAGGGACATCTGGGAGGAGATCGCCGCTCTGGCCCGAGGCGAGGCGCCCACGGCCCCGCGCCGTCCGCCCGCACAGACGATACCGGAGGGTTTGCCCACTCCGCGTCCGGTGCCGCGAGGCATCCCGGTCCCCGGGAGGCCCGAGCGCCCAGGCAAGGTCGAGGTCGAGGCGAAGCAGGGCAGGGCTCCGGCCAGCACACCGGCGCGCCGGCGTGCGTCGCACCCGGTCCACGCCACGCACCCGCAGATGGGCCGGCCGGTTTCGGAGCGGCTCACCCCGGCGGCCCACCGACCTGCGTCCGGGCCCCGACCCAACGAAGAAGTGACCGCCGTGCGGAAGCTTCTTGCCGGCGGAAGCGCTTCCCTGCGCCAGGCCGTGATCCTGCAGGAGATCCTGGGACCGCCGGCCTCCGGGCGAGGTGACCCGTACGACCCCGACGCCTGAGCTCGCCTCCGGCTACATCTCTCCTCGCGCCATCTTCCGTAGCACGGTCTGGAGGATCCCTCCATTGCGGTAGTACTCCACGTCTACGTCGGAGTCCAGCCTCACACGGGCCTGGAAGACCTTCACCGAGCCGTCCTCCGCGGTCGCGGTGACGGTGGCGCCGCAGCCCGGTTCCAGCCCGTCGGCGATGCCCGAGATATCGAACACCTCCCTTCCCGTCAGTCCGAGGCCCCCGGCCGAGTCGCCCGTCCGGAACTCCAACGGGAGGACGCCCATGCCCACCAGGTTGCTCCTGTGGATGCGCTCGTAGCTTTCGGCGATCACCGCCTTCACGCCGAGGAGCAGCGTGCCCTTGGCGGCCCAATCCCTGGAGCTGCCCGTGCCGTACTCCTTTCCGGCAAGGACGACCAGGGGAGTCCCCTCTGCCTGATAGCGCATGGCGGCGTCATAGATCGGCATTTCCTCGCCGGTCGGGAGATGGACCGTGTGCCCTCCCTCGCGTCCCTCGAGCAGCAGGTTCTTGATGCGCACGTTGCCGAAGGTCCCCCGCATCATGACCTCGTGATTGCCGCGGCGGGAGCCGAAGGTGTTGAAGTCCACGACTCCGACGCCCCGCTCCAGCAGGTACCGGCCGGCCGGCTCGCTCTTGGGGATCGCCCCGGCGGGAGAAATGTGATCCGTGGTGACCGACTGCCCGAGGAGCGCCAGCGCCCTGGCGCCCCGGATGTCACCGACGCCGGGAACGTCGGCGGTCATGCCGTCGAAGAACGGAGGACGCCGGACATACGTGGATTCCCCGTCCCATTCGTACAGGGAGCTTTCTTCGGGGAGGGGCAGGGCACGCCAATTCTCGTCACCCTCGAACACCTCGGCGTAGCGCTCCTCGAACATCTCCGGCTTCAGAGAGCTCGCGATGGTCTCCCGGATCTCCTGCTGCGTCGGCCAGAGGTCGGCCAGGAAGACGGGCTGGTCGTCCGGGTCGCGGCCCAGAGGTTCGTTGTAGAGGTCGATGTCGATCCGGCCCGCCAGAGCGTACGCCACCACCAGACCCGGTGAAGCCAGATAGTTCGCCCGGACCAGAGGGTGAATCCGGGCCTCGAAATTCCGATTCCCGGAAAGGACCGATGCCACCACCAGACCGTTCTCGTGCACCGCGTCATGGATGCTCTGGGGCAAGGGGCCGGAGTTGCCGATGCAGGTCGTGCATCCGTATCCCACCACCTGGAAGTTCAGTGCCGCCAGAGGCTCCAGCAGACCCGACGCGGTGAGGTAGTCCGTCACCACCTTGGAACCTGGGGCCATCGAGGTCTTCACCCACGGTGGCACGGAGAGTCCGCGCTCCACAGCTTTCTGCGCGAGCAGGCCCGCCCCTACCATCACCGACGGATTCGACGTGTTGGTGCACGAGGTGATGGCGGCGATGACCACCGTTCCGTCGTCGATCTCCATGTCGACGCCACCGTGGCTCACCCTCACCGCGCGCCCCTTTGCGGACCGGACGCCTCCGGCCACGGCGATGGGCTCGTTGCCACCCTCTCCGGCCCAGCTCTCGCCCGTCCGGTCTTTGCCTTCCCCCTCGGCCGACGCGCGCCCCGGGAGCTGGAAGCCCGCAGGGAGCAGCCCGGGCAGATCACGATCGAACTGAGGTCGCATGTCCGCCAGACGGATCCGGTCCTGGGGCCGCTTGGGCCCAGCGAGGCTGGGCTCCACCGACCCGAGATCCAGCTCCAGCGTCGAGGTGAAGTCCGGATCCGGGGTCTCGTCCGTCCTGAACAACCCGAGCTCCTTGCAGACCCTCTCGACCCGGGTCACCGCGTCATCGGACCTGCCGCTGCTCCGAAGGTAGCCAAGGGCCGCGTCGTCCACCGGAAAGAGCCCGATCGTGGCCCCGTACTCCGGCGCCATGTTCGCCAGGGTGGCCTTGTCCGGAAGGGTGAGCGCCGACAGGCCCGCCCCGAAGAACTCCACGAATCGCCCCACGACGCCGTGAGCCCTGAGCATCTCCGTCACGCGCAGAACCAGGTCCGTGGCGGTGGCGCCCTCCGGGAGGGTGCCGGTGAGCTTCATGCCCACGACCTCGGGGAGAAGCATGTAATAGGGCTGGCCCAGCATCACGGCTTCGGCCTCGATGCCTCCGACGCCCCAGCCGACCACGCCCAGGCCGTTGATCATCGTCGTATGCGAGTCGGTTCCCACGCAGGTGTCGGGAAAGGCGACCCACCGACCTCCGGCCTCACGCCGATGGACCACCGAAGCGAGGTACTCCAGGTTGACCTGATGGACGATTCCCGTGCCCGGGGGCACGACGCTGAAGCCGTCGAACGCCTCCTGGGCCCAGCGCAGGAGGGCGTAGCGCTCCCGATTACGCTCGAACTCCCTCTCGACGTTGAGCCGGAAGGCGTCCGCGGTCCCGAAGTGATCCACCTGCACCGAGTGGTCGATGACCAGGTCGGCGGGGACGACGGGGTTGATCTTGGAGGGATCGCCCCCGAGCTCCCTGATTCCGTCGCGCATGGCCGCCAGGTCCACCACGGCGGGAACGCCAGTGAAGTCCTGCAGCACCACCCTCGAGGGCATGAAGGGCACGTCGGCCCCCGCGTTGTCCGGGCTCCAGGCGGCGATGGCTGCCACGTGGTCCTCGGACACGTACCCGCCCCCGGCGTGTCGCAACGCGTTCTCGAGGAGGATCCTGATGGAGAAGGGCAATCGGTCGACGGAGGACAGGATGCCCGCCTCCTCGAGCCGCGACAGGCGATAGAACGAGGTGGTTCCCTCGGGGAGCTCGAGGGAGGTAAGGGCTCCGAGGGGATCGGTGCTCAACTCGGCCACGGTGGGCTCCAGGTCGATCGATGAGAGCGGCTCCCCCGCGGGTCACGACGTGGGGTCCGTGATCCGCGGGTGCGGACCCTAACGATATACGAAGTGGAAACGCGATGCAGGGGGATGGAGGCCCTCTTGGCTCGACCACCGTCATTCTCAGGCCAGGGCGGAGTACCGCTCCATCTCCAGGCGGGCGCGCTCGACGGCTTCCCGGTATTCGATCCAGGCGTGCTCGATGTCCCTCAAGGTGTCCGGCCACTCCTCGCCGGCGACGTCGGAGGATCCTTCGAGGAGGGCCGCCAGCGCGGCTCCTCTCTCGGCCGCCGACCTCCTCGCCCGCTCCATGCGGGCCAGCGTGTCCCGGTGGCTTTCCCGGAGGGTGTCGCGCATCCGGCGGGTGAAGGTGTGCCTGAGCACCTCCACCCGGTTGCGGATGAGCGCCGCGTATTCCTCGTGTTCGGATCGGCCCATGATCATCGTGCCACCCCCTTTCTCTCCGTTCTCGATGCTCGGGCAACCAACGCTGCAAGATCCGTTCTCTTTCTCGGGTCCTCGCTCATCCCCCGATCCTGGCGAGGGCCACCGCTTCGCCGGGTTGCACCGGCCACCGTCGACGGGCGAGTATGGTGCTCTGCACCGGGCCGGCCGCCGGGTGGTGAGGGACCCCCGAGGCCTCCCGGCCCATTGGCCTGCGTGCCGAGGCGTCGAGCCGAAGGGTGACGCGGGACCTCGGAAAGGAGAAGGAGAGGGATGCGACTCGGACTGGTGGGACTGGGCCGGATGGGCGGCAACATGGTCCATCGCCTCGTGGCGCATGGCCACCAGGTGGTGGGGTATGATCTGGACGAGTCGAACGTGGCCCAGGCCGAGGAGGTCGGTGCGGAGCGGTCAGCGTCGCTGGAGGAGATGGTGACGATCCTGGGGCGGCCTCGTGCTGTCTGGGTCATGGTCCCACACGGCGGCCCGACCCGGAAGACGGTGGGGGCTTTGCTGGGGCTCCTGGACGATGACGACGTTCTCGTGGATGGCGGCAACTCCCACTTCCCCGAATCCGTGGCGCACGCCCGCAAGGCCAGAGAGATCGGGGTGCATTTCCTGGACGTCGGGGTCAGCGGAGGCATCTGGGGGCGGGACATCGGCTATTGCATGATGATCGGTGGTGCGGAAGCCGCCGTGCAACGTCTCGATCCCCTCTTCCAGGCCCTTGCGCCCGAGGCCGGCTATGCCCACGTGGGCGGGAGCGGCGCCGGCCATTTCGTGAAGATGGTCCACAACGCCATTGAATACGCCATGCTCCAGGCCCTCGCAGAGGGTTTCGAGTGCCTGCACGCCTCGGACTTCGCGCTGGACCTGAAGCAGGTGGCCGGGGTGTGGCAGCACGGGTCGGTGATTCGCTCCTGGCTCCTGGAGCTCCTGAGCCGCGCCTTCGACGAGGAGGGCAACGAGTTGGTCGACGTGGGATCCTGGGTGGACGATTCGGGAACCGGTCGATGGACGGTGGACTACGCCCTGGAGAAGGCCTTGCCGGTGCCCGCCATCGCGGGAGCCCTGTTCCAGCGATTCGACTCCCGCATCGAAAAGCGGTTCGCGCACAAGACCATCGCGGCGCTGAGGAACCAGTTCGGCGGCCACGAGGTGAAGAGGACCGGGAGGGACGGAGAGGGCCGTGGCGGCTGACCCCGACCTCGGCCGTCGACGGATCCGAGCGCCCCGGACCGGGCTCGGTCCGTCCCTACCCGCCGATCCGTGTGTCATGGTCATCTTCGGAGCCGGCGGCGACCTGACCCGGCGCCAGCTCATCCCCTCCCTCTACGAGCTGGCTACCAAGGGGATGCTTCCGACGCCCTTCGCGGTGGTTGCCTTCAGTCGCGGAGATCGAGACGACGATTTGTTCCGTGAGCTCATGCGCCCCGGTGTCGAGGAGGAATGCGCCCTGCGGGAAGGGAGCTGGCGAGAGCTGGCCTCGGCGATGTACTACGTCGCCGGTGACTTCGGATCCGCGGACGACTTCGCGACGCTGGCCGCGCGTGTCCGAGAGGTCCGTGAGGAGCGCGGCATTCCCGACAACGTCTTCTTCCACATGGCCGCTCCACCCTCCTTCTTCGAAACGATCGTGAGGGGCCTGGACGGCTCGGGTCTGGCCCGGAGCACCGACGGCTGGCGTCGTATCGTCATCGAGAAACCATTCGGAGAAGATCGGGCCTCGGCCGAGGAGCTGGACCGGGAGGTCAGGGCGGTCTTCGAGGAGAAGCAGGTCTACCGGATCGATCACTACCTCGGGAAGGAGACGGTCCAGAACATGCTCGTCTTCCGGTTCGCCAATCCGGGGTTCGAGCCGATCTGGAACCGGAACTTCGTGGACCACGTCCAGATCACGGCCGCAGAGGATGTCGGCGTGGGAACACGGGGCGCCTTCTATGAGAGGACGGGCATCGTGCGGGACATGGTGCAGAACCACCTTCTCCAGCTTCTGTGCCTCACTGCGATCGAGCCTCCCGTGGGGTTCGAAGCCGACTCGGTCCGGGCCGAGACCGTCAAGGTGCTGGACGGACTGGCGGTGACGCCCTTCGATCCGAAAGAGGACGCGGTACGCGGCCAGTACGGCCCCGGCACGGTGGACGGCGTCAAGGTCGCCGGCTACCGGGAGGAGGTGGAGGCCGCGTCGACCACGCCCACGTTCGCTGCCGTGCGGTTGACGCTGGACAATTGGAGGTGGGCGGGCGTGCCCTTCTACCTGCGCACGGGAAAGCGACTGCACCAGAAGCGCACTCAGGTGACGGTCCATTTCCGCCCCACGCCACACTTCATGTTCCCGGGGATGAAACGGGAGGACCTGGGCGCCAACGTCCTGGCGTTTCGGCTCCAACCCGAGGAGGGAATCATCCATCGGTTCCTGGCCAAGCGACCCGGACCCGAAGTGTCGCTGACACCGGTGACCATGGATTTCGCCTATGCCGACGCCTTCGGCGTGAAGGAGCCGCCTCGGGCGTATGCCTGGCTCCTGATGGACGTGATGCAGGGCGATCAGCATCTATTCGCCCGCGCCGACTGGATCGAGAAGGCCTGGTCGTTGGTCGATCCGCTCGTGGACCACTGGGCGGACACCCCTCCGGAGGACTTTCCCAACTACGCCGCCGGGACCCGAGGTCCAGACGCTGCAGAGGAGCTGTTGGCTCGCGACGGGCGGCGCTGGAGCGAGCTGTGAGGTGGTCGACGACGGACTCCTGGGCCGAGGGCGCAGCGGCACGCGTTGCCGATGCCCTAGCCGGTGCCCTCGCCGATGGGACGCGGGCTTCCCTTGTGCTGGCGGGAGGCTCCACGCCCAGACCCGTCTATGTGCGGCTCGCCGACGCGGGGGGGATCGCGTGGGGGCAGGTGGAGATCTTCTTCGGCGACGAGCGTTGCGTTCCCCCGGGCCACGCGGACTCCAACTATCGGGTGGCCCGAGAGGCGCTCCTGGACCGCCTTCCCACGTCCCCCGGGCGGGTGTGCCGTATCGAGGGGGAGCGGAGAGATCGGGCCGCTGCGGCCGCAGACTACGCGGTGGTTCTTCCGGCGGAGCCGTCGGTGCTCCTTCTGGGGATCGGGTCAGACGGACACACCGCGTCCCTCTTTCCCGGATCGCCGGCGCTCGGCGAACGGACGCGAAGGGTCGTGAGCGTGACGGTGCCTGCGACGCAGCCGGACCGGATCACGATCACGCCCCCGGTTCTGGAGGAGGGCCGGGAGGTCTTCGTGCTCGCCCGGGGAAAGGCCAAGGCCGAAGCCGTGGCGCGCGCCCTCGAGGGCCCATTCGACCCGGACGTCTGTCCGGCTCAACTGGCTCGCCACGGTACCTGGCTCCTGGACTCTGAGGCGGCGTCGCTCCTCGGACGGGAACCGGCGTGAAGGTCGTCGCCACCGATACGACGCGTGCTCCCCCATGAAGGGCGACCGTGGGATGGACCGGGCCGGACCGGCCGGGACGGCCTGGGATTCCACGTCCGGCAGGGTTCGATATAGATTCTTCTTTCATCGCCGGGGTGGCGGAACGGTAGACGCGGCGGCCTCAAAAGCCGCTGTCCCCTGGGACGTGCGGGTTCGACTCCCGCCCCCGGCATCGCCCGAATCCGAGCCTCGTCCCCGAAGGGACGGGTGTCGGGGCCGAGGCCACCTGAGCGAACGGCTCCGAGGTGGCCCACCCGTGGTGGGGGGGCGGGCGAATCTCTATAATTCACGACCGAAATCGGACCTTTCGAGCTGCGCGAGGCTCCCCTCGGGGAGTGCTCTGCGTCTGGAGATACGATGGCTGAGAACGAGAGTGGGGCACGGGACACCCTGTCCATTCGGGACAACCGGACGGGGCGCGACTACGAGATCGACATCATCGCCGGTGACACCATCCGGGCCATGGATCTCCGACAGATCAGGGTCAACGAAGATGACTTCGGGATGATGTCGTACGATCCGGCGTATACGAACACGGCGTCGACCCGAAGCACCGTCACGTTCATCGACGGCGCCAGGGGCATCCTCCGGTACCGTGGGTATCCCATCGATCAGCTCGCGGAGCGCAGCTCCCACCTGGAGGTGGCGTGGCTGATCCTGAAGGGCGAGCTCCCCACCGCGGACGAGCTCGACGGATTCGTGCACGACGTGACCTTCCACACGTACGTGCACGAGAACATGATCAAGCTGTTGGACGGCTTTCGGTACGACGCCCACGCCATGGGGATGATGATCAGCGCCGTCGCGGCCCTGTCCACGTTCTATCCGGAGGCCAAGGAGGTCCACGATCCGGCGGTGCGGTGGAGCCAGATCGTGCGACTGGTCGCCAAGATGCCCACCCTCGCGGCGTTCGCGTACCGGCACCACCGGGGACTGCCGTACGTGTACCCCGAGAACGAGCTGTCCTACTCGGGCAACTTCCTCAACATGCTGTTCCGCCTCGGCACCAGGGACTTCCAACCCAACCCGGTCCTGGAGCGGGCACTGGATATCCTCTTCATCCTCCACGCCGACCACGAGCAAAACTGCTCCGCCACGACCATGCGGGTCATCGGCTCGTCCAACGCCGATCCCTACTCGGCGCTGTCCGGGGCCATGGCAGCGCTCTACGGTCCCCTCCACGGGGGCGCGAACGAGGCCGTGCTGCGGATGCTCCGTCGTATCGGCTCGGTGGACAACATCCCCGACTTCCTGGAAAAGGTGAAGGCGCGCGAGGAGCGTCTGATGGGCTTCGGCCATCGGGTGTACAAGGCGTACGACCCGCGGGCGAGCATCATCAAGCGCACGGCCGACGAGGTCTTCGAGGTAACGGGGCGCAACCCCCTCCTCGATATCGCGCTCGAGCTCGAGCGCATCGCGCTCAACGAGGAGTACTTCATCGAGCGGAACCTCTATCCCAACGTGGATTTCTACTCGGGAATCATCTACCAGGCGATGGGATTCCCGGTGGAGATGTTCCCGGTGCTCTTTGCCATTCCGCGGACCGTGGGATGGCTGGCCCAGTGGGAGGAGATGCTCGAGGACAGCGAGCAGCGGATCGCACGCCCACGTCAGGTTTATCAGGGCACGGATTCCAGGGACTTTGTCCCGATTTCGGAGCGCTGAACGCCTCCGTCCCACGTGGCACGAGGGGGCGCTCCAGGCGGAGCGCCCCCTTCGTCATGGGAGAACGGCATGAGCCAACGTGAGTGCATCGACCTGCTGCATCTCGGCCTCGAGGGGGCCATCGCGTCGTACGTGCTCCTCGGGGACGAGCCTGCCGTGATCGATCCAGGCCCCGCGACGACCTTCCCCCGGCTCCGAGAGGAGTTGGCGCGGCTGGGCATCGGGTCGACAGATCTCCGGCACGTGCTGCTGACCCACGTGCACCTCGACCACGCGGGTTCGACGGGTCATGTCGTGGAGGTGTTTCCGGAGGCCCGGGTCCACGTCCACCAGGACGGTGCACCGCATATGGTGGATCCCGAGCGCCTGGTGGCCAGCACCCGGCGGACCTTCGGCGATGCCCATGACCGGCTGTGGGGAGAGGTACGACCCGTTCCCGTCGACCGAGTCCGTCCGTGGCAGCCGGACGCGACCCGACTCCTCGCGGGGATCGAGCCCGTTCAGACTCCCGGTCACATCGCCCACCATCTGGCGTATCTGGACGAGCGGGACGGCACGCTCTTCTCTGGTGATTCCATGGGGATCGTCCTCGCGGACGAGGCTCCGACCCATCCGCCGACGCCTCCTCCCGCGGTGGATCTCCGTGCGTGGGAGCGCACGCTGGACGAGATCGCCTCCATCGGGCCGGAGCGTTTCGGGGCCACCCATTTCGGGATCCACGGCGATGTGCCAGCCCGACTCCGCCAGCTTCGTCAGCGACTGTCGACCCTGGAGGAGAGGGTGCGGGCGGCGATGACGTCCGGAGACGAGGGCGACGCCGCCCGCTATGAGGAGGAGGTCCGGGAAGAGCTCTCGCGATACCTCGGCCGGGCCGCCGTGGACGGCTACTTCGGTATGTTCGCCGCCGCTACCGACTGGGCGGGGGTCAA
>JARRLD010000128.1:0-10253 GCA_037387345.1 Gemmatimonadota bacterium | reverse complement strand
ATACTGTTCCGACCAGATCTGATGCCCCGAGCTACCATCCACAAGACTGGCAAGAACACGTACACGGTCTCCCGCTCTACGCACGCTGCCGTTTAAAATGTATTGCCTCTCCTGGCTGGATCAGGGCTCCGCTTCCTGACGTGAGGGTGCTGTCCGCCTCCTGCCAGGTGTCGCTCCAGATGGGCTGGAGGAGGACGTCCAGTCCGAATCGGGTGGGTCCGCGCGAGCGCGACACCCCGATCCCGACTTCGTATGCCCAGGTCGTTCCAGGATCCCGGGGGATGTTCTGGATCTCGTAGTCGGGGATCTTGGGGTGGGACTTCCGGTTCACGGTGGCTGACGTGCCCAACCGCCACCCTGGCGCGTTCAGCTGGCGGTCGTATCCCAGGCGGGCTCCCCAGGTACGGGTCTGATCCAGGTTCTCCACGATCCGACGCTCGACCGAGGGTTCCCAGGTCAGGGTGTCCCAGCGTACGTCCACATAGGTGACGTCGTGGGTCATCGACACACGGTCGTAGAGCAGGAGGAGGCTCATGCGCTCCCGGTCGCCTGCGCGGAAGAGTCCCAGCCGTACGTCGCCCATGCTGCCCGACTGCTCGATCGTCTCCGCGTTGACGTAGAGGAGGTCCACGCCGTCCACGGCATCCAGAGAGGCCGCAGAGAGCCCGACTCCCACGGACCAGGGTCCGGACGCCAGATCCCATCCCACGAATCCCTGGACGTAGAGGTTTCGAGCCGAGGCGTCAGACAGCCTGTCGGGGGAACCCGCCCAGAGCGGCTCGATCCAGAAGCCGTCGCCGTCCTCGTTCTCGATCTGCTGGAGGGCGAGAGCCGCGCCGCCGAACCAGGAGCTGCCCCGGAAGAAGCCCGCCACGGGGAACGTGCGCCCGGCGCCCTGACGATCCGAGATCCCGTAGAACGTGGGGGCGCTGAGAAGGGCCGGCTCCGAGATGAAGACACCCTTGGCCGGATTCGACCACGGATCGGCCAGGGAGTCGTCGAGGGCCAGGGTCACTCCCCCCATGCCCAGGGTGGCCGACGGGAGCGTGAGGAACTGGTCCCCGGAGGCCACGGGAACCGTGCGAATGGGGATGGTCTGCGCGATCAGCGCGGGCGACGCCGGGACACAAAGCAGGAGAATGAGGGCCAGACGAACGGGGAAGCGAGCCATCGTTGTCTCCGGGTGGGGGGGAGGTCGGCTCGGCCGCAGGCCGACCGGCTTTCCCCAGAAACGACCCGGGACAGGGGTTCGTGACGTCAGAAGCGCCAGGCGATCCCCACGACCGGAACCAGCGGTCGCTCGGCCAGGGGAGTGAGCTCGTCGCTCCGCCAGGGCTGGAAGGCGTAGAACAGGGCATCACGACGGTCGAGGGCGTGGAGGATGCGGAGGTAGGGGCGGATCTCCACGGTGCGACTGCCCCAATCCATGTGGAAGGTCCCGTGGACCTCCACGTCGAGGCGCAGGAAGTCCTCGTCGAGCCCCCCCGGGAGGGGAGGTGTCTGTCCCAGGACGCCCTCCGTAGCCGGGAGGTTGTCCTCGGCCATCGCTTCCGCCGCCCGGAAGGGCACCGAGGTGTAGGGAAGACCGGCCCCGAAGGCCAGTCGGACGTCCCCTCCGAGCACGTCACCCAGAGGGCCGGACCAACCGGCGGTGAGGAGCTGCCGGCCCGTGAACTGCGACGTGGAGCCGCTCAGGTCGGCGTCGGACCAATACCATGTGAGCCCGTAGCCCACCCAGGCGCTCGAGCGGTCGCTCTGCCGCCTGACGCGCAGATCCACTCCCGAGCTCCGGATCACCTCGCCCGGCGCCGTGCTCAAGCCGTGGTAGGACTTGGCGAACCCGGACAGACCGAGTCGCACCCGTTCCCCCAGGTTCTGGTCCAGGGCCACGACCAGATGGTCGGCCGTCGCCACCGGAAGCAGGTCACCGGGGGTGGGCTCCGGGTCGGCGGCGACGTCGCCCAGTGAGCGCTCCACGGCCACGTCAGTCGCACGGGCGAGCTGGTGATACCGTCCGGCGGCCAGAGTGAGGAGGGCCGCGGGTGCCACCTCCCACGACAGAGCCACACGAGGCGCCAGGCGCAGCAGACCGTCCCCGGAGAAGTGCTCCGCCCGGGTGCCGGCCCGGAGGGTCAACCCCGGGCCCAGGGTTCCGGAGGCGTCGACATACCCTCCGAATCGAGAGGACGACGCCATGATCCGCGTGCCCCCGGCCCCTCCGTCCATGGAGGTAACGGCGTAGGAGACGCGGACGTCCTCCCAGGAGATGCCGGACCGGAGCACTCCCCAGCTCGTCGGGTGGGCGACCTCCACGCCGCTCCGCAGGCGCTCGTTGTTTGCCTCCGCGAGCACGGGGATGGGTTGGGGATCGTCCTGCGTGGGGGCAGCCTGCAGCGGGAGTGCCGCATCATATCCGCTTCCCGCGAGGGTCGCCTCGAGGAATGTACGCCCCATCCGGGCGACATAGCTGGCGGACAGGGCCCGGTTGGACCACCAGGCCTCTTCGGGGGCGCGAGCCGCGCTCACGCCCGCAGTTCCGGGTAGGTCGAGGAGGACGGACTCACGGTTCCAGAATCCCGTGGCGCGCAGGAGGTGTCCCTCGGCTGGGCGGACCTCGAGCCCCGTCAGCAGGTCCGCGTATCCGTAGGGAGACGCACCAAGGGGTGTCTCGCCGAGATCATGGAGACGGCGGGCCGACATGACGGCGCCGGCTCGTGAGCCCAGGGGTGTCTCCAGAGCGGTGGCGGCCGACAGGAGGTCCACCGATCCCGAGACGTGCGTGGCGTCCCGGGGCGGGCGGCGGGTGTGGAGGTCGAGGATATAGGTCAGCCCGCCATCGTAGCGGGCCGGGGCTCCCCCCACATGGAGGTCTGCCCGACCCAGGACCTCCGGCTCGAAGCTCCTCAGAAGGCCCGCAACGTGAAACGGGGTGAACACGGGCGCCCCGTCCAGCAGGACGAGCTTCAGGTCCGTCGTGGATCCCCTCATGAAGAGTACGTCCGAGGCATCGCCCGGGTCGTTTCCGCCCAGGGCACGGACGGCGTCGGCGAGCCCGGACTCGGCGAGGCCCGAGCCGGTCTCGAGGGCAGCAGCCTCTATGCGGTCCACCCCCTGACCGCTCTCGGGCGGAGCCCGACCTTCGGGCTCGTCGAGGCGAACGTCAGTGGTGACATCGACAGGGGGGAGTCGCACCGGCCGGCCCGGAAGCTCCAGATCCACGAAGAGCGTTCCGGATGCGGGGACGAGGACGTCGACCGTCACGGGGCTGTGTCCCGCGTAGCTGGCGCGCAGGCGCAGGGCTCCCGGGGGAACGCCCGCCAGGCGGTAGACGCCCGCGCTGTCGGCGAGCACCGACCGGCGGAAGTCGGGTCCCCAGAGCTCCACCACCGAGAACGGCAGGGGTCGGACGCTTCCTTCGAAGGCGCCTCGCACCGTCCCCTCTACCGATCGAGCCTCCTGGCCGTGGAGCTGCACAGGGCCCACAAGGGCGGTCAGGAGGAGCAGCGGAAGGGCCATCCGCGTGGTCACCGTCGTCAACCTCCTGGCACCTGGAAGACGATCTCCTCAGCTTGACGCTCCGCGGCGGGGCCTGGGATCTCGAGGCCCTGGGAGGTCTTGCTCAAGTAGATACGTCCGTTCACCTCGAGGGATACGGGGACGAGGTTGTCGGGCAGCTCGACCCGGATGGGGCCGGGGACGACCGTCGCCTGGATCCGGTTCTCACCGGAGGCGAATCGGCTTCCCACCGGCGCGAATACGGCGGCCTCGGCTCCGGGGACCCAACGCACGTGGATCTCCCCGCCGGCGCCGACGTCCAGCAACGTCACGCGGAGTGGCCCAGAGCTCAGGGGCAGCCGGACGCCGGTGGTCTCCCGGGCGCTCGGAGCCAGCGACGTCCCGGGAGCGGACACCGCTTCGGCCGGCCCCGGCTCGGAAGAGACGAGATCCTGCACCCACCTGCGCACCGGCGACCCCGGGAGGGCGGCGGCAGCTGCCGTCGCCGTCACCAGGATGATGCCTGCGGCCCGGCCCAGCTCGGCACCCCAGAGCCGGGGACGCCGGCGTCTCAGAGGAGTGACCTCCGTCGCCTCTGAGGGCCCTCCCCCGACTCGCTGCAAGACCTGGGCTCGGGCCGCCTCGAGATCGTGGCTGGCGTCCAGGGAAGCGAGCGCCCCGGCAATGGACGCGGCACGGCCTCGGAGCCTCTCGAGCACGACCTGGCAGGGACCGCACTCGGCCACGTGGGCCTCCCCGGCCGGGTCGGTCTCCGGGTGCCCGTCTCTGAGCGTCAGCAGCCGAGCTTCGTCGAGGTGGGTCATGCCACGGTCTCCATGTCTGCCAGGGCCGATGCCAGGCGACGCTCCGCCCTGGCCAGCAAGGTTCCTACGGATGTGGAGGCGACCCCGACCGCTTCGGCGACGTCCTTGTAGCTGAATCCCTCGTATCGCATGAGAAGGATCTCCCGATCCCTGGGGGAGAGCGCTTCCAGGGCCGAGCGCACCCGCTCGCGCTCCTCCTTCCGCTCCAGGCGTCGATCCGGGCGCTCCGTCGGCGTGGGCGAGACCGGGTTGGCCTGGAGCAGCCGCTTCCGGTTCTCCTCCACCCGGTAGCGGTCGCGCACCAGGTGGGTGGCGGTCTTGAACGCCCACACCCGGAGGGCTGGAGTCGGACCGTCGACTTCGTGCGTGAAGAGTCTCACCAGGGCCTCCTGCGCCACGTCCTCGGCCACATCGCTGTCCCCGGTCAATCGGTGACAATAGCGGACGAGGGGTGGATAGAGCTCGTCGAAGGTTGCGTCGAAGTCCACGGAAGCGATCGCCGGCAAATCTCCGAATGAGGGCGCCTCACGGACGGCGCCATGCGCCTGACCGGGAGTTCTACCCGCGTGGCGCTACCGAGGTCGTGTCTGACCATGAACGAGCCGGTAGAGGAAGATGTGACAGGCGCACGTCCCTCGTCGCTCAGGGGTGGAATGAGAAGTGGGGCGAGATCCTCCCCAGTGGTCAGTTCGCCGCGCGAGCCACAGATTGGCCCTGAACCCCTTGAAGGAGCCCCTCATGCGGTCGCTGACGTCGTATCTCGCTCCGATTCTTGCCGTTGCCCTGCACGGCGCCCTGGCCGGCCAGGCCGTGAGCCTCGTGGGCACCGACGGGTCGGTGGATTGGAACCGCTTCTACACCGCCGCCGAGACGAACCAGATTCTCGCCGAGTTCCACGCGCTGTATCCGGAGCTCACCGAGCTGTACTCCGTCGGTGAGAGCTATCGTGGACAGCCGCTGATGATGCTGGAGATCACGAACGAAGCCAGCGGGTACGCCGGGGAAAAGCCGGCGCTGTACGTCGACGGTGGCATCCACGCCGGAGAGCTGACCGGGTCGGCGGTGGCGACCTACCTCGTCGGCCATCTCCTGAACGGCTACGGGAAGGACCGTCGCGTCACGGCGCTGCTGGACGCCCGTGCGTTCTACATCCGTCCGAAGTTCAACCCGGACGGCTCGGACGTCGCCCTGATCCACGACCAGTTCCTGCGCAGCACGACGCATCCGGTGGATGAGGACGAGGACGGGGTCGCGGACGAGGACCCGCCCCAGGACCTGGACGGCGACGGCTGGATCACACAGATGCGGGCGCCGGATCCGAGCGGGATCTGGGTGGCGGATCCGTCGGACTCCCGGATTCTCCGCCGGGATCCCGACGGAGCCCTGCCCGGGACGCGATACTCGGTGGCGCGGGAGGGGATCGACGATGACGGGGACGGGAGGATCAACGAGGATGGCATCGGCGGCATCGACATGAACCGGAACTTCCCCCGCAACTGGGAGCGGGTCCATCTCCAGCCCGGGGCAGGGGAGTACCCGCTGTCGGAGCCGGAGACCCGCGCGGCGGTGGAGTTCATCAATGCCCATCGGAACATCACCGGGATCGTGCACGGACACACGTCCGGAGGATTCGTGTATCGGCTCCCGTCGGCGTCAGCACCCTCCCGCTTTCCGGAGATCGATCTGCAGCTCATCCTGCATCTCGGGGAGGAGTATACCCGCACCACCGGCCGGCCCGTGCGGGCCAGCGCGACCCATCCCACCGAGCATCGATACGGGACGCTGATCTCGTGGGGATATTGGGATCAGGGGATCATCGGGTGGGTGCCCGAGTTCGTTCCGGGGCCGGAGGAGTGGGTGACGGACTACGATGGTGATGGCGACATCACGCTCGCCGAGGAGCACCGCTTCAACGACGAGGAGCTCGGAGGGCGGTATTTCTCCGATTGGACCGCGTACGAGCATCCCCAGCTGGGCCCCGTGGAGATCGGAGGGTGGCACGCGAAGTTCTGGGGCCAGAATCCCCCTCCCGAGTTCCTGGAGGCCGAGACCGAGCAGCAGATGGAGTGGATTCTCTATCTGGCGGAACAGTCTCCCTTGATCGAGGTCTCGGAACCTCGGGTCACCGAGGTCGGCCACGGGGAATACCGGGTGGAGGCGACGGTGACCAACACCGGCTTCCTGCCCACCAGTCTCACCGACCGGGGGTACGTGGGGAACCAGCTCCCGAACGGGACGCTGCGACAGCAGGTGGTCGAGCCGCCGGCGGTGACGTTGCGGTACCGGGGGGCGGACATCGTCGACGGGACGGCGCGGCGCGTGCTGGGGCACCTCGCGGGATCGAACCCCTTCCTTCGGGCCGTGACCGAGCGGTCCCGCACGGTTTCGTGGATCGTGCGTCCCGTGGACGAGGACGCCGCGGTCCAGGTCATTGCGAGGTCCGACAAGGGCGGCACCGTCCGTAGCGGCTGGGTCCAGGTCCGGTGACCGCCCTGCCAGATCGGGCGTTCGAGAGGAGAGGTAAGCCGAGATGAGTCGAGCACGGTCCTTCCGATTCTTGTTCGCAGCCGCTCTGCTCACCGGTGCGCTGGCCGCGGCCGCCCTGTCCCTCGAGGCCCAGGAGGCCAGGCGTCGCTGGGAGCGATCCTGCCAGATCCGGAAGGAGAAATTCGACCTGGTCCTCCCCGGAGCCATGAAGGACAACCGTGTGGACATGTGGATCATCGTGATGCGCGAGGGCCTCCTGGATCCGCTCTGGGAGGCGCTGGGCGGGGGCTACGTGGGTGGCTGGGCCTACTGGGTGTTCACCGACCGCGGGGATCGGGTGGAGCGAGCCGTGCTCGGGGTGGGGGGCTACGGACCCGAGCAATGTCGGGTGTACGACCACTTCGGCTCACCCGACCAGCTCCGGTCCTTCGTCACGGCGCGCCAGCCGCGACGGATCGCGGTGAACGTGGCGGAGTCCATCGGCGGTGCGGATGGGCTCTCGCACACCTCCTATCTCCATCTCCAGGAGATGCTGGGCCCCGAGCTGGCGGATCGGCTGGTGTCGGCGGAGCGCCTGGTGTCGGATTTCCTGGCCACGCGTACGGCGACGGAGCTGGTCGTCTTCGGCGAGGCCGGAGAGAAAAGCCGCGAGATCGCGGAGCGGGCGTTCTCCAACGACGTCATCATCCCGGGGGTCACCACGCTGGAGGACGTGGCATGGTGGATGCGGGACCAGCTGCTGGCCAGGGGACTGACCTCGTCCTTCGACATGCCTTCGGTGTACGTGACGGGTCCCGGAGGCATCGAGGCCACGTCGACGGATCGGGTGATCCGTCGGGGTGACCTCCTCATGATCGACTGGGGAGTGGGGTATCTGAACTTCTTTACCGATATGAAGCGCATCGCGTATGTGTTGAGGGAAGGCGAGAGGGAGATTCCGCCGGGACTCCAGCACGCCTTCGAGCAGGCGGTCCGGGTGCGGGACATCATGAAGGCCTCCATTCGGCCCGCGAGCACGGCGAGGGAGGCCCTGGAAGCCACGTGGCGGGCCATCGAAGCGGAGGGGTTCCGGCGCATCGAGTTCAACCAGCCTACCTCGGATCCCGAGGTCACCGACGTGGTCATCGGGCCCCACTCCGTGGGGAACTGGGGGCACGGGTTCGGACCCTCCCTCGCGTTCTTCAACCCGACCCGTCTGGAGTACGAGCTTCGCCCCGGAACCCTCATCTCGGTGGAGCTGTTCGCCTACACGGTCAATCCGGAGTGGGGAGACCGGAAGGTGCGCATCCCCCTCGAAGACGACGGCGTGGTGACGGAGCGGGGCGTCGAATGGCTCTATCCCGTGAACGACCGAATTCTCCTGATCAGGTGAGGGACCTCGTGAAGCGACTGCCCATCGTGCCTCTCATGGTCGCGCTCACGGCGTGCGGTGACGGATCGACCGGTCCCTCCGGCTCCGTGGCCATCGACCCCCCGGGCACCTCGACCTTGACCGTGGGCGACGAGCTTACGCTGACGGCCACGGCGGGGCAGGCCACCGGGCTGACCTGGGTCTCCGCGGACACGGCGGTGGCGGGTGTGAGGCAGAGCGGCCTGGCAGCCATCGTGGAGGCCCGAAGGCCGGGCACCGGAGTGGTCCAGGTCCGTCTCCCCGACGGAGCCATGGACGAGGTCACGCTCCAGGTCGTGCCACGGCCCGGCGGCTATCAGACGGAAGCCATCGACTACTTCGCGGAGATCGCCTTCGGGGCCGAATACGGGAACTCCACGCCACGGGTGCGACGGTGGGGCGACGGCCCGACGGTCCACCTCAACGGGACCCCCACGGACGAGGACCTGGCGACCTTGTCGGATGTGGTGTCGGACATCAACGCGCTAACCACCACGGTGGACATGAGCGTCGTCGAGGCCGACGCGTCCGTGGAGGTCCACTTCGTCCGGGAGGACCAGTTCGCGCAGATCCTCTCGAGCTACGTGCCGGGAAACGTGGGCTTCTTCAGCGTCTGGTGGGATTCCAGCCAGCGCATCAATCGGGCGGTGGTCTTGATCTCCATCGAGGTTGCCCAGGTCGCCCGCAACCACATCATACGGGAAGAGGTGACCCAGATCCTGGGCCTCATGCGCGACTCCTATCACTACGAGGACAGCATCTTCCAGCAGAGCTGGACCCTGGTGGACGCCTACTCGGCCCTGGACGAGCAGCTGATCGAGATGCTCTACCGCCCCGAGCTCGTCGTCGGGAGCCTTCCTGACGAGGCGGTCCGCCTCCTCCGGACCCTGACCCGGGACGTGGTGGCCAGCTCGGCGTCGGTGGGGAGTCGGGCCGCGGTGGACGGAGCGCGGTGGGGAGCTCCTGGGATGGCGTCGGGAGGAGTCGCTCGCCGGTGACCGTTGATCTGGCCCGCGCCGTGGTTCGGCAGCTGAAGGAGGCCGCCGATCCGGAGCGTGGGAGACACAACGAGGGTTATCACCCGACCGCGATGCGGATCCTGGGCGTGCCGGTGCCGAAGACCCGGAAGATCCTCGCTCCCCTCGCGCGCGGGCTCCGCGGGGAAAGCCCGGAGAAGGTCCTCGACGTGGCGCGGTCTCTCCTGGATACCCGCGTACATGAAGCGAGGCAGGTCGCGTTCGAGCTGGTGGGGCGACGTCCCGACGTCATTCGCGGGCTGGACGCCAGCGCCGTCGAGGCGCTGGGCGAAGGCAACGACAACTGGGGCTCGGTGGACTGCTTCGCCGTCTACGTGGCAGGGCCGAGCTGGCGGGACGGGAAGGTCACGGATGGCGACGTCCGCCGTTGGGCCGACAGCGACGATCCGTGGTGGCGAAGAACGGCGCTCGTGTGCACCGTGCCCCTGAACATGTCGTCTCGCGGGGGCACCGGGGACGGGCCACGAACCGTCGCGGTGTGTGAGCTTCTGGCGGTCGACCGGCACCCGATGGTCGTGAAGGCGCTGTCGTGGGCCTTGAGGGCCCTGGTCCCGGTGGAGGCAGGAGTGGTGGAAGCGTTCCTCGCCCGGCATGGCGAGGATCTCGCGCCTCTGGTGCGTCGGGAGGTCGGCAACAAGCTCCGAACCGGCGTCAAGAACCCCCGCGGTCGAGGATGAAGCGAACGCGATCCCGGGTCAGGAAACCGAAGCTGGATCGCCGTGTGGCCGTCCAGCGGGTGGCGGAGGCGGTCGGTGGAACCTACCGCGCAGGAAAGAAGCCGTTCCAGGACCAGGTGGTGCTTCGGCGCGGACCCTGGACCCTGCGTCTGGACGGCTACTACCAGTCCACGGGTCAGTCGGCCATTCCCTACACGCGCGTCCGGGCGTACTTCGGCGGTTGGCGCGGCATGAAGGTCACGGTGCGGAAGCGGACCTGGCTCGATCACCTGTGGGAGGGCCTCGGGTTCGGCTCCCGGCCTCCCCTGGGGTCGGCCCTGAACGATCGATTCGTGGTCACGGG
>JARRLD010000127.1:0-20068 GCA_037387345.1 Gemmatimonadota bacterium | reverse complement strand
GTAGTCGACCACCAGCTCGTCCGCGTCGGTCAGCGTATAGGTGACCTCGGCCCTCAGCGTCCCCGGATACCCCTCTTCCCCGTCAGGGCTGGTGTAGGTGAGCACCACACCCGCTGCGGTGTCGTTCTGGAAGGGCTCGCCGGCCCACACCACCTTGTCGAAGCCGCGCTCGCCTCCGTGCAGGTGGTTCTGCCCGTCGTTCTGGGCCAGGGTGTACGTCTGGCCGTCGAGGGTGTAGCGCCCACCGGCGATCCGATTCGCGTAGCGCCCGATGATGGCGCCGAAGTAGGGCGTGCCCGCGAGGTACGGCTCCAGATCCTCGAAGCCCAGGACGATGTCTCCCAGGACCCCGTCACGGTCCGGCGTCTTCAGGGAGAGGATGACGCCGCCGTAGGTGATGGCGCGGACCTCCACCCCGCGGGAGTTCGTGAGGGTGAAGAGCTCCACGGGCTGACCCGAGTCGGTGGCTCCGAACGAGGCACGTTCCACCGTCGGACCGACCTCAGGGGCTCCCTCCGCGCATCCGTGGGCTATCACGCAACTCATGATCACGACCCCGAGGAGGATGGGCTTCCTCGTGCTCATAGTGCAGTCGCTCCGGGCGTTTCGTTGGAGGGAACGCCGCCCTCGCCGACGGCGGGCTCATCGGCGGCTCCGGGTCCAGATGGAGCCGAACCGGTGGGGAGCGTTTCGACCGAAGGTGTTTGGCAGGACGGCTCATGGCTCGGATATTGGGCCATCGCGGTTCGGTGCGCCACGTGCTCGAGTCCTGGACCGTTCGAATCAGGGGCACCTGGAGACCCTCATGTCAAAACGAATCGTCTTCGCGCTCGCTCTTCTCGTCCCGGTGGCCGCTGGCCCGGCCGTCGCGCAATCCCGCGTCCCGATGGTCATCAACGCCGACCTGGGCGAGCACACCATCAGTCGCCACATCTACGGGCATTTCGCCGAGCATCTGGGCCGCGACATCTACGACGGATTCTGGACCCGGGCCGGCTCCGGAGCGTGGCACCTGCGTGATGACGTCATCGAGGCCCTGCGCCGTATCCAGATCCCCAACCTGCGGTGGCCTGGAGGATGCTTCGCCGACTACTACCACTGGAAGGACGGGATCGGCCGGGCGTCGGACCGTCCCACCATGGTGAACACCATGTGGGGTGGGGTCACCGAGGACAACAGCTTCGGCACCCACGAGTACATGGAGCTGGTGCGCCGGCTGGACACCGAGCCGTTCGTGGTGGGCAATGTGGGCAGCGGCACCGTGCGGGAGATGGCCGAGTGGTGGGAGTACCTGAACCACCCGGGAGGGAGCACCCTGGCGGACCTGAGGGCCCGCAACGGCCACCCGGAGCCGTACGACGTCCGCTTCTGGGGCGTGGGCAACGAGAGCTGGGGCTGCGGCGGCAGCATGACGGCCGAACACTACGCCGACGTCTACAAACGCTTCGCGACCTTCCTGCGCTCGTACACCGACGTCCGCGCGTTCCGCGTGGCGACGGGACCGAGCGAGGACATGTACGACTGGACGGAGACGATGATGCGCGAGGCGGGGCACATGATCGACGGTCTCGACCTCCACTACTACACCCTGGTCGGTACGTGGCAGCGGAAGGGCTCCGCCACCGATTTTGACGAGCGTGAGTGGTTCGTCGCCGTGCGCAACGCCTGGAGAATGGACGAGCTCATCACACGCCACTCGGTCATCATGGACCGGTACGATCCGCGGAAGCGGGTCTGGCTGATCGTGGGGGAGTGGGGGATGTGGCACGACGTGGAGCCGGGCACCGACCCGGGCTTCCTGTACCAGCAGAACACCATGCGTGACGCCGTGGTGGCGGGACTGCACCTGAACATCTTCAACAGCCACGCCGATCGGGTTCGCGGTGCGAACATCGCCCAGACGGTGAACGTGCTGCAGTCCATGGTGCTCACCCGTGGTGAGGAGATGATCCTCACCCCGACCTACCACGTCTTCGACTTCTACAAGGTCCACCAGGACGCGACGTTACTCCCCATCGACGTACAGAGCGATGAATACCGGTTCGAGGACGAGTCCGTCGCCGCGGTGAGCGCGTCGGCTTCGCGGGACGCGTCGGGCCTGATCCACGTAACGCTCGTGAACCTGGACCCGAACGGCGCCCGGACCGTCCAGGCGGAGATCCGGGGACACGACGTGTCGGCGGTCTCCGGCAGGATCCTGACGGCGGACGCCATGAACGCGCACAACACCTTCGAGGTCCCCGACGCCGTCGCTCCGGCTGCCTTCGACGGCGCCCGGCTGTCGGGCAACATGCTCACGGTGGCGATGCCGCCCAGCTCGGTGGTGGTGCTGGAGCTGCGATGAGGGCAGGCACCACGCGCGCGGAGAGCCGTGGGTCCCGGACGAGGGCCCGCAGCCGGAGGAGCGCTTCGATGTAGTAGTAACGTAGCGGGTGACGGCCTGCTCCAGGGCCAGATCGATCCAGGCCTCCGGGTCCCCTGAGCTGGCGTCTTCCGCCGAACCGGCACCGTCCCCAGGTCGACTCCCGCACCCCAGCGTGGCCACCCACAGAAGCAGGGGCGCGGCCCGCAGGACCGCCACAGTCCGAAGGTGCGCAGAACGGCGCTCCGGGGTGGCTCCGCTTCCCTCCCGCTGGCTCACCCCCCCGCCTCGAAGCTCAGGTGGCGGGAGAAGAACGGAAGCACGTGCTCCTCCACCCGCTTGTCCACGTGGCTGACGTGGTCCCCCGGATCGTAGATGTCCACGGTATGGGGGATATCGTACACCGCCAGGACGGCGTTGGCAATCCATCGAGCCAGCACCTCCGGGCGGTCCTCACCACCGTGGCTGGGAAGATCCAGGAAGAACGGCGGATTCTCGGGGTTCGGCGACCAGGCCGCCGCGGACGCGAGCGTCGCCTTGACCATGAAGGACGCCTCCTCCACGTCCTCGGGGCTGGCCACGGCCTCCACCCTCTCCATGCCCGGGCCGGCCTCCATGCGCGGATTCAGACAGCAGGGGCTCATGATGTAGAGGCTGGAGAAGACGTCCGGGCGCTTCATCCCGATGCGGATGGTGCCGTATCCACCCATGGAGTGCCCCGCGAGGCCCCGGGCAGCGCGTTCCGGTAGGGTGCGGTAACGGCCATCGATGTGGGACACGAGCTCTTCCGCCACGAAGGTCTCCCAATCGCCGGTGGTGACCGAGCTCGAGTACATGCTTCCGGCGTAGGCGGTATAGGCGTTGGGCATGACCAGGATCATCTCCCGCACCGTACCCGCCTCCAAAGCTCGCTCGAACGTCGCGGGCACGTTGACGAAGTGCTCCTCCCAGCCGAACCAGCGAAGATCGGTGTCCGTGAACCCGTGGAGAACGTAGACCACCGGATAGCGCCGGTCGGGGGACGTCCGGTAGCTCGGCGGCAGGTAGACCGACACGGGCCGGTCGGGGGTGTCACCCTCCAGGTTGCCTTCCAGGGAGGCGCCATGCACGGTGATGCGCTCGAGCGTGCCCTTCAGGGGGAGGATCGGGGAACGGGCGACACCGGCGGGGTCCTGGGCGATGGCAGGGGCTGCGGCCAGGGTCGCGGCGAAGCCGAGAAGGAGGGCCGGTCCGGCTCCCATCCTGCGAGGCCCTCCGGGCGAGGGAAGACGTGGGCTCCTGTCCATGATCTGGAAGCCTCCGGGAAGGGGATCCGGCACGGGTCGTGACGGCGGTAACGCCTCCGGCTAGGCTATTCGCGCACACCTGGCAGTTCAAGTAGCTTCCACGAGACGTCGAACCGGTGCGACCGTTCGTGGCCTACGAGGCGGCATCATGAACACGAGACTCCTGATGGCCCTCATCGCCATCGCCTCCCTCGACCTCCTCTTCCCCACCCACACGTCGGCGCAATTCACCAACCGGTGGCAGGGTGAAGAGCTTCCCCCCTGGGAGGATCCCCAGGTGGTGGAGATCAACCGGATGCCGGCGCACGCCACCCTCATGCCCTTCCCCGACGCCGCGGGCGCCCTGGCCGGTGAGCGCGACGACTCGCCGTGGGTGCGATCCCTGAACGGGACCTGGAGGTTCCACTATGCGCCCAACCCTTCCCAGGCCCCGCAAGGTTTCTGGCTGGGCGATGCTGGCGCCGACGGCTGGGCCGACATCCAGGTCCCCTCCAACTGGGAGCTCCAGGGCTTCGGCGTGCCCATCTACACCAACACCAAGTACCCCTTCTCCCCGGTGGATCCGCCGCTCGTACCGAAGGAGGACAACCCCGTCGGTTCGTTCCTGCGCACCTTCACCGTGCCGGACGACTGGGCCGACCGGCAGATCACAGTCCACTTCGGCGGCGTCAGCTCAGCCTTCTTCGTGTGGGTCAACGGACAGCGGGTGGGCTACAGCGAGGACAGCCGACTCCCCGCCGAGTTCGACGTCACGCCCTGGGTGCGCGTCGGGGAGAACACCCTCGCGGTCCAGGTGCTTCGCTGGAGCGACGGCAGCTATCTGGAGGACCAGGATCACTGGCGCCTGAGCGGCCTGCACCGGGACGTCTACCTCGTGGCCCGACCCCAGGTGCAGATCTACGACGTGTTCGCCCGCCCCGATCTGGATGACGACTATGGGGACGCCATCCTGGAGATCCGCCCGGAGATCCGGAATTGGGCGGACGTCGATCTCTCCGACTGGCAGGTGGAGGCCCAGCTGTTCGACGGGGATGGAAGGCCCGTCCTGGCGCAGTCCGCGGTCCTTCCCGTGCGGCGGATCCTCGGGCAGCGCTATCCTCACCACGGCACCGTGCCGTTCGCCCTGATGACCCTGGAGGTGCCGAACCCCGAGAAGTGGAGCGCCGAGACCCCCTACCTGTACCGCCTCGTTCTCTCTCTGCAGGACTCGTCCGGTGTGACGGTGGAGTCCGTGGGGACCGACGTGGGCTTCCGGGAGGTCGAGATCGCCGACGGCCAGCTATGGGTGAACGGGCAGCCCGTCCTGATCCGGGGAGTCAACCGGCACGACCACGACCAGCATGAGGGCAAGGTGGTCTCACAGGAGGACATGATCCGGGACATCGAGCTCATGCAGGCGTTCAACATCAACGCGGTCCGGACCTCCCACTACCCCAACAACCCGGAGTGGTACGCGCTGTGCGACCGGTACGGTCTCTACGTCATGGACGAGGCAAACCTGGAGACGCACGCCCTGGGAGGCTGGTTCTCCAACCAGCCGGCGTGGAGCACGGCGTTCCTGGAGCGGGCCATCCGGATGGTGGAGCGAGACAAGAACCACCCATCCATCATCATCTGGTCGCTGGGCAACGAATCCGGCACCGGGCCGAATCACGCCGCCATGGCCGGCTGGATTCGCGACCTGGACCCGACCCGCCCGATCCACTATGCCGGGGCCCGAGCCCAGCCTCGCGACTTCGCCTACGCCGACTTCGTGAGCCGGATGTACCCTTCCCTCGAGGCCACGACCGAGCTCGCGTTGCAGCCTGGCGAGGACCGTCCCTTCATCATGATCGAGTACTCCCACGCCATGGGGAACTCGAATGGAAACCTGCCTGAGTACTGGGACCTGGTGCACCGCTACGACCGGCTCATCGGTGGCTATGTCTGGGACTGGATCGACCAGGGCATCCTCCAGCGTACGGACGAAGGAGAAGAGTTCTGGGCCTACGGAGGTGACTTCGGCCCGCCGGGGACGCCGAGCGACGCCAACTTCGTCATCAACGGCCTGGTGTGGCCCGACCAGACCCCGAAGCCCGCGCTTCACGAGCTGAAGAAGGTCTACCAGTACGTCACGTTCGAGCCCGTGGATCTGCTCAGCGGGGCGATCCGCCTGCACAACGGCTACAACTTCACGGACCTGTCCGACTTCCTGCTGGACTGGCGCATCGCCGCCGACGGTGAGGAGGTGGCGTCCGGCACGGTGGACGAGCTCAGCGCGCCGCCCGGAGAGACGCAGCAGGTGGAGCTGGGCTACGCGCCGCCCGTTCCGGAGGCCGGGGTCGAGTACTTCCTCGACATGAGCCTGCAGCAACGGGAGCACCACCGCCTCGTCCCCGCCGGGCACGAGGTGGCGTCCGCTCAGTTCGAGCTTCCGTCCCCTGTGGACGTGGAGCCCATCGGAACGTCCACGCTGCCGCCGTTGGCGCTGGAACAGGCCGACGACGCGGTGCGGGTCACCGGGACGGACTTCCTGGCTCGCTTCGACCTGACGCAGGGGACCCTCACGTCCCTGCGGTACCGGGGCATCGAGCTGATCCGAGCCGGGCCTCGGCTGAACCTTTGGCGCGCCGCCACGGACAACGATTGGGGAAACGAGCTGCCCCGGCGGGCGGCGGTGTGGCGCCACGCCACGGATCGCTCGACGCTGACCGACGCGGAGGTGACCCCCGTCTCCGAGCAGGCCGTGCGCATCCGTTTCGCCTGGCGTCTCGACGACGATCAGGGGGGGCGCGTGGCCACCTGGTCCACGTCCTACACCGTCCTGGGCAGCGGTGACATCCTGGTGGAGAGCGCCTTCGAAAAGGCGTCTGCCGACCTCCCCGAGCTGCCACGCTTCGGCATGAACATGGAGCTCCCCCGGGCCTTCGATCGGATGACCTGGTACGGACGAGGGCCCTTCGAGAACTACTGGGACCGCAACACCGCCGCCTACGTGGGGCGCTACGAGAGCAGCGTGGCCGACCAGTACGTGCCCTACGTCCGGCCGCAGGAGAACGGCAACAAGACCGACGTACGCTGGGTGGCGCTGACCGACGAGCGCGGCGTGGGTCTGCTGGCCGTCGGCGAGCCACTCCTCAGCATCAGCGCTCTTCACCACGTCCTCGAGGACTTCGAGAGCCCGGAGGCGGGCCTGGTCCAGCGTCACGAAGCGAAGAACCGGCACGTCACCGACGTCCGCCCGCGGGACCTGGTCTCCCTCAACCTGGACTACCGGCAGAAAGGGGTGGGCGGGAACAACTCGTGGGGCATGGAGACGCTCGACGCGTACAGGCTGCTGGAGAGGACGTACCGCTACCGGTATCGGCTGCGTCCCTTCTGGATCGACCAGGAGGATCCCGCGGAGCTGGCCCGCCAGGCGTTCGAGGTGCCCTGACGTGGCCGAGCGACTCAAGGATCGCTTCTTCACGCCCCAGTCCATCGACGCGTTTGCCGCGGTCGTCAAGAAGCACGCTCCCTCCTTCGACGACGTCGCGTTCGTGAACGCGCTGAACGACGATTCCTTCCAGGGGCTCGAGCTGATGCAGATGGCGCGGCGCGCCACCGAACGTCTTCGGACGCTGCTGCCCGACTCCTACGCCGAGGCGGTGGCGATCCTGAGCGAGATTGCGCCGGAGGCGAAAGGGATGGAGGCGTTCTGCATGCCCACCTTCGTGGAGCTGTACGGCCTGGAGGACTGGGACACTTCCCTTCCCGCCATGACCCTCATCACGAGATACGCCTCGTGCGAGTTCGCGGTCCGCCCGTTCATCCTGAGCGATCCGCCGCGGGCGATGGCCTATCTCGAAGGCCTGACGGGCGATCCCCACCCCAACGTGCGCCGCTTCGCCAGCGAGGGCTGCCGACCACGGCTGCCGTGGGGGGTGTCCCTTCCCCTGTTCAAGAAGGACCCGGCGCCGATCCTCCCCATCCTGGAGCGGCTCAAGGATGACGAGTCCGAGTTCGTGCAGAGAAGCGTCGCCAACAACCTGAACGACATCTCGAAGGACCATCCGGACCTGGTCCTCGACATCTGCGGACGCTGGCAGGGAAGCTCGGAGGCGGCGGATTGGATCATCAAGCGAGCCTGCCGCACCATGCTCAAGGACGGTGACCGCCGGGCCATGACGCTGTTCGGCTTCGGGGACCCCACAAATCTGCACGTCGAGGACCTCGAGGTGGACAGGCGGCGCGTCACCATCGGGGACGACGTCCAGCTCTCCTTCACGCTCACCGTGGAAGGAGGGAAGCCGTCCAAGGTCCGGCTCGAGTACGTGGTCTGGTACGTGAAGGCGAGGGGAACGACATCACGGAAAGTGTTCCAGATCCGGGAGGCGGTGCTGGACCCGGGCCGCCACGAGCTCGCCCGGAAGCTGTCCTTCGTCGACCGGTCCACCCGCAAGCACTACCCGGGAAGCCATCGGATCGTGGTCGTCGCCAACGGCGTGGAGAAGGCCGAGACGAGCATCGAGCTGGGGCCTACCGTGACGTGAGCCGGTAGGCCGCGTCGTTCCAGCGGAGCTCGTTGCGGAAGGAGCGCAGCTCGGTCGACCGGTCGATGGCCAGGAACTCCATCCGGGCCATGGACGCGAAGTCCTCCAGGTGCTCGGCCGTGAGCGCGAGCGAGAAGCCCGTATGGTGGGACCCGCCAGCGTGGATCCAGGCCGCGGCAGCCGTGTCGAGATCGGGATCCGGCCTCCACAGGGCCCGGGCCACCGGGAGCTTCGGCAGCGCCTCGAAGGGCGCGACCACCTCGACGGTGTTCACCACCATGCGGAAGCGATCCCCCATGTCCACCACGGTGGCGTTCACTGCGGGACCCGGGGCCGAATCGAAGACCAGACGCACCGGATCGTCCTTTCCGCCGATGCCCAGGGGGTGGACCTCACACGACGGCCTGCCCGCCGCGATCGAGGGGCAGATCTCCAGCATGTGGGCGCCCAGCACGCTCCGACCGTCGGGATCGAAGTGATAGGTGTAGTCCTCCATGAAGCTGGTCCCACCCCGCAGACCGTGGGCCAGAACCTTCATGGAGCGGACGAGGGCGGCGTGCTTCCAGTCCCCCTCGGCGCCGAATCCGTAGCCCTCGGCCATGAGGCGCTGCACGGCGATGCCGGGCAGCTGCGTCAGTCCGTGAAGGTTCTCGAACGTGTCGGTGAACGCCTGGAAGCCGCCCTCCTCGAGGAAGGAACGCAGACCCAGCTCGATCCTGGCCGCGGCGCGCAGCGATCCGTGCCTCGCCCCTCCCTTCTCGAGCCCGTCCATCAGCGTGTAGGACGACGCATACTCGTCGCACAGCGCGTCGACGCCGGCCTCGGTGATGGCGTCGACGTGCTCCATCAGGTCCCCGAGCCCGTAGCCGTTCACTGCGTACCCGAAGCGGAGCTGCGCCTCCACCTTGTCGCCCTCGGTCACCGCCACCTGGCGCATGTTGTCCCCGATGCGGGCGATCTTCATCCCCTGGCTGTCGTGCCAGGCGGCCGCGGCGCGCATCCACGCGGCCACGCGCTCGTGCACGGCGGGCTCCTCCCAGTGCCCCACCACGACCTTGCGCTCGAGACGGAGCCGGGCGCAGATGAACCCGAACTCCCGCCCTCCGTGAGCCGACTGGTTCAGGTTCATGAAGTCCATGTCGATGGACGACCAGGGGATGTCCCGATTGAACTGGGTGTGGAGGTGGCACAGGGGCGTACGCAGCCTGCTCAGGCCGGCGATCCACATCTTGGCGGGGCTGAAGGTGTGCATCCACGCGAGAACGCCGATACATCGCGGCATGGCATCGGCGTCCCGCAGCACGGCGCTCACCTCTTCGGGTGTCGTGACCACCGGCTTGAACACGACACGCACGGGCAGGGAGCCCGACCCGCTGAGGCCGTTCACGATGGCCTCGGAGTTGGCGGCTACCTGCTCCAGCGTCTCGGGACCGTAGAGGTGTTGAGTTCCCGTGACGAACCAGACTTCGAGGGGCGCGTAGTCGATCATGGTCAGCGGCCGAGGTAGATGGAAATCACGCCACGGGCGCCGTCGGGTGGTGTCGTCCGAGGCAGCGCCGGAAGGTACCTTGCCGGGTCCTCGATCGACACCGTAGCCTGCCCCGGTGACGCAGATACATCAGCCCGAGCGCAGGAGGGCCCTCGCATGTCAGTCCGAGCAAACCCGTTGATCCCACGACCGCCCCTCCTGGCCCTCCTTGCGCTCAGCATGCTCGCGCCCTCCCCGCTCGTGGCTCAGGGCGCCAGATCTGGTTCCGGGCCAGCGGCAGGAACCCGGACCAGGACCCCTATTTCGTGCATCAATACCGGATTGACTTCGATGGCAGTGGGCTCACGGCCTTCACCGACGCGAACGGCAGCCACTCGGTGACCTTCTCTGGGGACATGGCGTACTACGTCGATCTGTGGTCGAGGGTGGATCTGCCCCCCGTGGCCGTCCTGCGCCGGACCGCGGACCGCTCGGTGGTGATGGAGCTCGAGCGGGCCGACGACTCGGCGCTGCTCGCCACCGGCTGGCGATACCCCGAGGTCTTCGTGGCCAGGGGCCGGGACGGCACCACGGACATCTGGGGCATCATCACCCGCCCCACGAACTTCGACCCGTCGAGGCGCTATCCCGTCATCGAGAGCATCTACGCGGGCCCCCACGGCTCCTTCGTGCCCAAGACCTTCACCACCAACACGTCTCGTCAGTCCCTGGCGGAGCTGGGCTTCATCGTCGTGCAGATCGACGGCATGGGCACGTCCAACCGGTCCAAGGCATTCCACGACGTGGCCTGGAAGAACCTCAAGGACGCCGGCTTTCCCGACCGCATCCTCTGGCACCAGGCGGTGGCGGAGCGATACCCCTGGTACGACATCAGCAACGTGGGCATCTACGGGACGTCCGCGGGCGGGCAGAACTCCATGGGCGCCCTGCTCTTCCAACCGGACTTCTACAAGGTCGCCGTTTCGGCGGCGGGGTGTCACGACAACCGGATGGACAAGATCTGGTGGAACGAGCTCTGGATGAGCTGGCCCCTGGGGCCGCAGTACGCCGCGTCGTCCAACGTGGACAACGCCCACCTCCTGCAGGGGAAGCTTCTGCTCATCCTCCCGGAGATGGACACCAACGTCGACCCCGCCTCCACCCTCCAGGTGGTGGACGCCCTCATCGAGGCCGACAAGGACTTCGACTTCCTTCTGGTGCCCGGGGCGGATCACGGCATCGGAGGCCGGTACGGCATCCGCAAGCGCAACGACTTCTTCGTCCGGCACCTGCTCGGCGTGCAGCCCCCCGACTGGAACCGGACGGAGCGAGCGGTGGAGGACGGCTCCTGATGGACCATCCGCGCCCGCTCCACGGTCGGCTCCCGGCGCACCTCCGGGGACCCGCCTGCCTCTTCCTTCTCGGCGCCGTCGCCGCCTGCGCCGGCGCCGAGCCCGGGGAGCCCCTGCCCCCCCTGGACCCCCAGGAGGTCCAGGACCAGGACCAGATGACCTGGGAGGACTACCGACCGATTCCCGGCATGAACTGGGCCGATCCGTCCCTGACGCCGGAGCGGGAGTTCAAGATCGCCCTGGTGGCCATCGACTTCCCCGACCAGCCCTTCGTCATCACCCAACCGCGCCGGTCGGACCCCTTCGGGAACCCCCAGCTGGAGCCCATCGCCCGGGAGGATGTCCCGCGGTTCTACGCGGACTTCTTCCTGACCCCTGGCGAGGTGAACCACGGGCAGACCATCAACGGGTACTGGATGGAGCAGTCCCGGGGCGCCTTCGGCGTGACGGCGGTGGACCCCTACGGTCCGTACCGCATGCCCCGGCCCCTGTGGGCGTACGGGCTGAGCGAGTACGGCCAGAACCGATCCACGCCGGACGGCAGCGAAGCCGACCGTCGCATGGAGCCCGACGTGGACTCGCTCTGGGCCGAGGAGCACGGGGACATCAAGGACCAGTACGACGCCGTCCTGCGCATCTACGCCGGTTACGACGAGACCAGCGTCTGGCAGGAGTTCGGGGAGATGAAGTTCACCACCCCCGACGACATTCCGCCGGAGTGGGGCAACCCGAACCCCGACATGCCCCGCTGGGTGCCCACGCGATACGTGGAGTGGACCAGCTGGCTGGCCGGCGCCCAGCAGTGGGGCCTGTCCTCCATGCGTCAGGGAGAGAGCTCGGGCACGATCACCCACGAGCTCGGGCACTTCGCGTTCCGCATCCCCGACCTGAACAACAACCCCTACGTCCAGCCGTATCGCCGGGTGGCCGCGGGGCCGTGGGACATGATGGACCGTGGGAGCTTCAACGGCCCGGGAGGCCCGCACATGCGCTGGGTGGTGCCCCCGACCCACGGGGCGGCCATGCCCGCGGGGCTCATGCTGCGGAGCCGGATGGCTGCCGGCTTCGTCGCCGACTCCTCGGTGCTGTGGCTCAGCCGCGAGGGTCTGGCCGCCTCGGGACTCGCCGTGGCCGACGTGACGGCCCGGGCCGTGGACCCCCTGAGGGGCACCTTCACCGCCGTGGCCGTCCGCCTGGACGGTGACGAGCCCCGGGACCGCACGCCCCCGGACGATCCGGCCCAGAACCCGCTGTCGGCGGGGACCCCGAACTACAACTTCTACTCGCTCGAGGTGGTGCAGCGCATCGGCTACGACTCCTTCACGCCAGACAACGGGGTCCTCCTGGCCAAGAACAAGGACAGCCTCCGGGGCAGGAACGGAGGACCCAACGCCTTCAACAGCTTCATCTGGGTCATCGACGCCCACCCCGAGGACATCCGTCTGGTCGACTACGTTCGCCCCGACGGGGTGGAGGTGATGCGCACCCTCGCCGACTACCGGCAGCTGAACGACGCGCTCTTCCACGCAGGGGTGGACTCGGGCAGCGAGTACGAGTGGCAGGACCCGTACAACCGCCTCCACTTCTACGTGGTCGACCTGCGGCGTGACGACCGTGGCGTGCGCGCGTATACCCTGGCGGTCCGGTCCCTGGACGGCTCGGGCCCCCAGACCCGGGCGGTGGCGCTGGAACCCGACGTAGAGTCCGAAGTTCCTGTAGGACAACGCGATACGCCGGTCACGTTCGTGCTGCACAACCGCGGCACGGCTGCGGCCGCGGATCCTGCGCTCCACCCTCGGGACGCCAGGCCCTGGCTCGGCTCGGACGTGGTTCGACTCTCGGCGTCGGTGGACGGTGAGGGCTGGTCCGCGCGCCTGCTCAACGGCCTGGCCGCGGTACGGCACGGTCTACGTGACCCGGGGCGAGGGAGCGGCCGATCGCGCGCTGGTCACGCTCACGGCCACCTCCGAGGGCGATCCGTCGGCGTCGGCGTCCGCCGTCCGCGCGGTGCGGTAGGTCCAGAGGCCCCGGGGGGCGCCGGCGTGAGCCACCCCCTGGGCCGGCCGGCCTACTGGAGCACGACCTGGACCGGCGAAGCCCCCAGAGGGATGATCCAGGCGCCCCGCTCCACGGCGTACTCTCCCTCGGGAACCAGCGTTTCGGCTCCCTCAGAGGCCCCCGGACGCTCGATGCGCAGCCGTGCCCGGGGCGTGAAGGCATCGGCCGGAGAGAGCGTGATCCGCACCTGGTCACCGACGATGTCCACCTCCTGGAAGGCCCCGGCGTCCAGGGTCAGCCAGAGACCGAGCGGGGCCAGGTAGACGCGGGCTCGTGACGCGTCCCGGGGCTCCACGCGCACGCCGCTCTCGGTCTCGGTGAGGTTCCCTCCGAAGCAGAGCCACCCGAGCTCCGGATCGCGCATCACGTAGGTGCCGGTGTTGACCGCGTGCCCGAAGAAGTTGGGCCCGTAGTCTCCCGACAGCCCGTCGATGCGCAGGGTGGAGGGATAGGAGTGGAAGCCGCTCGGCCCGAACCCCTCTTCCGTGATGTTGGCGACCGCGCCCAGAACACCGCCGTAGCCTACACGCAACAGATACAGGTCGTCCGGATGGTCCCGGTACTCCGACAGGACCGGGATGGCGTTCAGGCCCGATCCGTAGTGGTGCAGCTGGCGCTCCACGCGGCGCAGCTTGCCCGCATACAGGAAGTCCCAGTACCGGCGCGCGCTGCCGTTGTAGCCCCAGTGGGGCACGGTGGGCATGTAGGCCAGGATGGCATGGAGTGTCACCGACGCCTTGTCGTCGAAGCCGAAGTACCTGGACCAGGCATAGACCTCTTCCTGCCCGGTGGAGTCCCAGGGCATCTCGCTGCCGAAGGGGTACCCCAGGCCGCGCCACACTTCGGCCCGCCCTCTCATGGTTTCCTCGAGGGCGCGGGCTTCTTCGATCCATCCCTCCCGCTGCAGGTCCTTCAGGATGAGCAGGAAGATGGTGCCTTCCATCTGGCCGTACTGGGCGTAGTGGGCAGCGTGGTCCACCATCGCCTCACCGGTGCGGTACGCGCGCTGGAGATACCACTCCCACGGATGGTTCGTGACGAGCCCGTCCCGGTTCCGCGCGAGACGGTAGAGCACCCAATGCAGCGCGGCCACGTGGGGGTAGTTGTACGAGCGGCCCACGGTCATCGCGTGCTCGCGGTTCCAGCTCGACCAGCCGCCGTAGCGTACGTCGTCGCTGTACGTGCCCTCCGGAAGGGAGTCCGGCTCGTAGTAGAACATGCTCTTGCGGACCCCGTAGGCGAGGTCGCCCTCGGCGTACTGGAGCCCACCCCAGACCACTCCGTCCACGAAGCGCTGCAGCTTCTCCAGCTCGCCCGGAACGGGGCTCACGAGCTGTTTCATGATGGCCGCGAGCCACGATCCCGATCCGCCCTCGTCCCCCAGGCCCGCGACCCAGGCCCGGTTGTCCTCGGTCACCTTGCGCCGCCGGTCGTAGTCGTAGCTGATGACCGACGGGCTGCGGCGGAAGGGATCGTCGGAATCCTCGAACCACTGCTCCGTCGTGAGGAAGTGGCCGAGGTCCGCCACCACGGCGGCAGCCGGCTTGATCACCTTGTAGTGGATCGTCTGCTCGAGACCGTCCGCGTACCGCACCGTCAGCCGGGCCCGCCCCCAGGTCCGCCCCGACACGGCGAATTCCTGCCATCCGCTCCTCGTTGATCCCGTTCCGCGGACGATCAGGGCCCCCTCCGGCTCCACCTCGAGGGATCGGACCGGGGCGTCGTGCTCCAGAACGAGCTTCCCCTCGATGTCCATGGGCAGCACGTAGCCCGGCACACCGACGGCTACCGGACGGCCGTGCTCGAGAAGCGTGGACTCGATGGCCCGGATCTCCGGGGCCAGCACGAGCGTCACCCCGTAGGAGCGCGTCTCCCCCGGCGACAGGACCGCGGACGTCGGCAGGTTCCAGGGCTCCGCCTCGCTCCACTCGCCCTCGGCGTAGGCCCGGCTGTGGGCCATCCACTCGTGAAAGCCCTCGAAGGTGGTTCCCCGCCTGGTGGGATCGTCGTTCAGCGGGCGGTAGGCCTCGAAGGGCGTGCCGGGAAGAGGCGTCACGAGGAGGACGGGCCCCGCCCCGCTGAGACGCACGACCTGCAGGTACCCCGCGTCCCGTCCGATGTAGGGGTCGTAGAACGACGCCTGGGCATGGGCTTCGTCGAGGCTCCGGCCGGACAGGATGTTGTTGAAGACCATGGGGATGCCCAGGGCTCCGACCTCCAGGGGGGCCTCGGTCCGGTTCGTCAGGGCGAACTCGAGGGCCAGCTCGCCGTCCCGAACCGTCCAGCTCCGCACCACCCGAACGGGGATGTCGTCCGGCAGCGTCGGGGCCAGATCGGCGGCGGCGAGCTCCTCGCCCGCGGCCCGGAGCGGCGACACGGGGGCCCGGCTCGCGGCGGTCGAATACGAGGCCCACGCCTCCGCGCCCACCGGGCGGAGTCGGAGGTTCAGGTCTCCCAGGTGGTAGTAGCCGTTGGCAGCGCGCCGCTCCAGCCAATCGCCGGGCGTGAAGTCGAAGGTCGGCTCGTCCGCGGGCTGGAGGGCCGCCGCCGTCTGGGAGGCGCGCACGAGCCGGAGGAAGAAGTCCCCGGTGGACCGCGTCACCAGCCCCTGGTCGAGACCGAGGGTGGGCACCGTATCGGCTGGAGGGCGCTGGGCCGAGGCGAGGGCCGGCAACAGCAGAAGAAGACCCGGGGCGGAGGTGGATCGCAACCGCAAGATCGTCCTGTTTCTCGGAGGTGACAGGGGACGCACGATGGCGGGGCCATGATAGCCACTGCCACGACGGCACGCGACCGCGGAAAAGGTGCTACACGTCTGGACAACGGGCGCTCCGGCCGACAACGTTCCGGGCAGCTCACTTCCCTCCCCCGAGGCTCCCATGTTCGAGTTGCTCCAGCGCCCGTGGCCCTGGTGGGTCGCCGGCCCCCTCATCGGCCTGGTCGTGCCCTTCGTCTACTGGTACGGCGGCCGGAAGTGGGGCGTGTCCTCCAGCCTGCAGCACCTGTGCGCCGCCACCCTGCCCAGGAAGATCGAATATTTCCGGTATGACTGGTGGAAGAAGGGTGCGTGGCACCTGTCCATGGCCCTGGGTATGCTCATGGGTGGCTTCATCGGAGGCCGTATCCTGTCGTCCCCGGACCAGGTGGTGGCCATCACCGACCGGGCCCGTGAGGACCTCGTCGCCCTGGGCATCACCGATTTCACCGGCCTGGTCCCCTCCGAGGTGTTCTCCTTCGGAGGGCTGCTGTCCCTTCCCGGAGAGATCCTCGTGCTCGTGGGGTGGTTCCTGGTCGGCTTCGGCGCCCGGTACGCCAACGGGTGCACGTCGGGACACGCCATCTCGGGGATGAGCAACCTCCAGCTCTCGTCGCTGGTGGTGGTGATCGGCTTCTTCATCGGGGGGCTCATCGCCTCCCACCTCGTGCTTCCCATCATCCTCTGAGGAGGCTCTCATGAGCGTCGAGAGCACGGCTGAGGTCAGGGAGGACGTGCAGGAGGAGAGGAAGGAGTCCCTGTGGGTCTACCTCCTCCTCGGGGCCTTCCTGGGCATGATCTTCATCAAGTCCGAGGTCGCGTCGTGGTTCCGCATCCAGGAGATGTTCCACTTCCGGAGCGTCCACATGTACGGCATCATCGGCGGCGCAGTGGCGGTGGGCGCCGTGAGCCTCATCGTCATGAAACGCTTCGGCGTCCGCACCGTGCGAGGCGGGGAGATCCACTACCCCGGAGGCGAAGAGAAAGAGCCCCGGAGGCAGCACATCCTGGGCGGGATCTGCTTCGGCCTCGGATGGGGGTTGGTCGGCGCGTGCCCCGGTCCCCTGTTCGCCCTGGTGGGGAGCGGCATTCCCGTGATGGTGGTGGGGCTTTTCGGCGCGCTGGCCGGCGCCTGGTTCTACGGGCTGATGAGGCCGAGCCTACCCCACTGAAGACGGGTTGGCCTCCAGTCGCTGCATGAGCCTCCGGAAGCGGGGATCGGGACGGACGGCGTCCAGGTCCGGATCCCGGGTGAGCCACTCCCGGTTGCCGAAGCCCACGGCCATGGCGGACTCGAGGCATTCCAGCGCCCGGTCGACCTTGCCCGCCACCGAGAAGAGGCATGCGGCGTTGTAGCGCACGCCGGCGTCCTCGGGGTCCATGGTCAGGGCCCGGTCGGCCCACTCCAGCCCCTGCTTCACCCGGCCCAACCGACAGAGGCTCACCGCCCTCATGGTGGCGGCCCGGGGGTCGTCCGGATTCAGGTCGAGGTGGCGCTCGGAGACCGTCAGGGCCCCCTCGTACGCCGCCCGGGCCTCGGGGTGTCTTCCCAGGGCCTCCAGGGATTGACCCACGAAGAAGGCGGCGGCGTAGTCCTCGCGCACCTTCGAGGCCTCCCGGAACAGGTCCGCAGCGTCCTCGAAACGACCTTGCTGAAAGCAGGCCCGAGCATGGAAGTAGCGTGCCTCGAAGAGGCGCGGGTCCAGCTCCACAGCCCGTTCGAAGGCCGCTTCGGACTCGGGCAGCTGTCCGGAGACGAAGAGGACGGCCCCGTGGGCGGCGTGGGCCTCGGCCAGGTCCGGCTCGAGCTCCAGGGCCCGCTCGCTGGCCTCCCGTGCCGCCTCCAGATCCGTCCGCGCCGCCGGGTAGTACATGCCCAGGAGCGCTGCCACGTCGGCGATGCCCGCGTACGCCAGCGCGAACCCGGGATCGATATCGATGGCCCGCTGGAACATCCCCCGGGCGTATTCCAGGCTCTTGCGCCGGGTCTGGAAGAGGAAGCGGCGACCCCGGAGATAGAACTCGTACGCCTCGATCTCCTGCGTGGGCACCCTGGCCATGGCCTTGCGCTCGTGCTCCCGCAGCACAGCGTTCAGCACCCGGGCGACGTTGGACGAGATCTCGTCCTGGATCTGGAAGACGTCCTCGATGGTGCGGTCGTACCGCTCCGACCACAGGTGGTACCCGTCCTCGGCGCTCACCAGCTGGGTGGTGACCCGGAGGCGGTCGCCGGACCTCTGGACGCTGCCTTCGAGGACGGCCCGGGCGCCCAGCTTCCTGCCGATGACACGCACGTCGTCGGGAACGCCGCGATACGCGAACGAGGACGTGCGCGCCACCACCCTCAGGTCCCCCACCCGGCAGAGATCCGTGAGGATCTGGTCGGCGATCCCGAACCCGAGATGCTCCGTCTCGGGATCGCCCTCGCCCCCGACCCCAACGAACGGGAGGACCGCCACGGACCGGGGCGGCGCTTCAGCGGGGGCGAAGACCTCAGCGGCAGACCCGCCCACGCGCCAGGCCGCCCACGCGATAAGCGGAAGCAACAGGCCGAGAACGACGAACTCCCAGGTGATGAGAGGGGCCTGGAGCCGGTAGCGGGTCACGGCCCAATCGGTGAACTCCAGGAGACCCCAGGCCGCGGCCAGGTAGATGCCCACCACGTGAGGCACCCTCCGGCGCAGCAGCTCGCGTATGCTCTCGTCCATCACCGCTTCTCTTCCCGGTGCCCCTGAGCCATCGACCTCAGGCCCGTGACAAGGACCGCGTTCCGGGAATCTAACGCATCCGCGTCCCCGGGCAGGGGCGCGGAAAAGCCCCGGATGACCATGTCACCCGGGGCTCTCCGCCGGAGGGTCCGTCCCTACCGCCCCGCGTCGTTCCCCGACCGCTCCAACTCGTTCTTGAGTAGCTCCATCTCGATATGGAGGTTGCCTTCGATCTCCGCCTGGACCTCGGCCTCGATGAGCTCGCCCAGACCTTCAAGCTCGAGGCCTTCGATCTTCAGGGCCTTGAGCTCTTCGCCCATGGCCTCCAGCTGCCGCCGAAGCTCCTCGGACTCGAGGCCGTCCACGCGCCGCACCCGGACCTGGGCCCGTTCGATCCGCTCCCGGGCGCGCTCCATGCGCTCCTGGGCCCGCTCCGCACGCTCCTGCGCGCGCAGCATCTCATGTTGCGCGGCTTCCATTCGGACGTGGACCTCCTGGCTCACCGCGTTGGCGCACGCGTGCGAAGCGTGCACCCGCACCCTCGGAGCCACCACGATGTGCTCCCTGCCCTCCCCCAGAGCCACCACCACGTTCGGGCTCTCGACCATCTCCACCGCACACGCCACATCCACCGCCTGGCCGTCGCCACTTCGCGCCGCCAACGTCGCGGCGCCGCTCATCGTCGCACCTCCCAGGATGCACGCCAACGCCACAACGTCCGTGCCCAGCCCGTTCATCGTCACCTCCGGAGTGTCCAGGTCCTATATCCCTCAGACGAGTTCCGGGGCGAAAAGGTTGCGCGGAGCATGCGTGGGGCCCGAAATGAAGGCGCCAGGCCCGCCCGTCGTACGCATCTGTGGCGGGTCGAGAATCCCCTGGAGCGGAACCACAGCGACGGGAGGACCCATGCAGCTCACGGACCGACCCGACGCCGAGATCCTGTCGTCGGAGGCTACCACCTTCTGGAAACGCATCTTTCCCACCGCCTGGACCGTGGGCGTGGGAGCCCTGGCCGTCGCGGTCTGGCTCGGTCTGATCGGGGACCCGCCGGCTCCGGACGTCGTGAGGGTGGTGATCCTGGGTGGATGGGCGACCTTCAGCGCCCTGTTCTTCCACTGGCTCGGCCGCCTGCAGCACGTGTGGCGGGTGGGGAACGAGCTCGTGGTCGGCGACCGGGAACGGGGCGTGCGGGTGAACCTGACCGAGATCCGCAACGTGAAGGAGTCCCGCATGCAGCGCCTCAAGATGGTCACCCTGGAGCTCGACCACGCCACGCCCCTCGGCCGCAAGATCACCTTCATTCCCAGGGGAGCGAAGACGTTCTGGCTCCCCTTCGCGGACAGTGAGGTCGCTGCCGACCTCAGGGCCAGGATGGAGCGCCTCGCCCGCCCGGACCCGACCCGCGCGCTCGAGGACTGAGGGCGGAACTCGCCTCACATAGGGGGTACCGGGGTCCTCCGGCCCCGAACCCGACCTCCTCACCATGGACCCTCCTACGTCTGCGCCGGCGCCCGCCGCCGTCGAGCTCGAATCCCTCCTCAAGAGCTACCGGGAGGGGGAGCGCGAGC